>NZ_BAAARK010000005.1:0-423899 GCF_039532155.1 Streptomyces lunalinharesii | reverse complement strand
CGCCGACCGCGCAGCCGGCGCGGGCCGCGGTCGCCGCCGGCGCGCCCAGGCCCGCCGAGGCCGCGGGCCAGGTGGAGGGCGGACCGCAGGAGGCCGGCGGTACGGGCCGGCGCCGGGCGCGCCGCCCGGTCGCCGCGGGCCCGGAGGCGCCCGCCGGCGCACCGGCCGGACAGCCGACCCCGGCCGACGACTCCCCCGCGAAGGCGGGGACTTGGGACACCGAGCCGACCGGCCGGCGCCGGGCGCGGCGGGCCGCCGCCGAGGAGCGCGCGGCCGCGGCGATGGCCGACTCCGAGGCGTCCGGCACGTTCGTGGCGGGCCCCGAGGGCCTGGTGGCGCAGCCCGCGGGTCCGGACGTACCGGCCGAGGCGACCGGTACGGGCACCGGCACCGCACCCGGCATCGCCGGCGACCCCGCCCCCGCCCCGACCACGCCCACCGGCCGCCGCCGGGGTCGCCCCAGTCCCGCCGAGGAGGCCGCGGCCGCCCCGGTGCCGGGCGTCGCGGGCGGGCCGGCGCCGTCGGGTGCCGCCGTGCCGCCGCAGGCCCGGCAGCCGCTGCCGCCGGCCGAGGACGAGTCCGGGCACACCGCCGGGCGGGCCTTCAGCGTGCGCACGCTCGGCCAGGGTGTGCCGTTCGCCCAGCAGTTGGCCGACCCGCAGCGTCCGGCGCCGCAGCCCGGCGCGACTCCGGCAGGCGGTTCGAGCACGCCGCCGGGCGGCACGCCCACCGGTTCCGGTCGTCGGCGCAAGCTCGCCGCGCCGCCGCCGGAGGACGAGCGCGGCCCAGCCGCCGAGGCCGCCACGCCCGGTGCCCCGCAGCAGGCGGCGGGGGCCCAGCCGCAGCCGGTCGCCCGGCCCAAGCAGCCGGGTCCGCAGCCGCACCTGATGGACGCCAGTGAGGGGCGGGCGTTCGCCATCTCCGCGCCCGACGAGGGCAGCGAGGGTCCCGAGCCGCTGGACGGGCCGAACGGCGCCATCGAGGTGACGGAGCGTCAGCAGCCGCCGATGGACGACGAGTTGCCGCCCGAGCCGCTGGACAACCCGCGCCGGTTGCTGGTGTGGCCGGCGCCCGACGTCGCCACCCAGCAGGCGCTCAGCGACCGCGGCTACCGCCCGGTGATCGTCAACTCCCGCGAGGAGGTGGACGCGCAGATCGCCGCGTACCCGGCGGCGCTCTTCGTGGACCCGCTGACCGGGCCGATCACCCGCACCGCGTTGCAGTCGCTGCGCCAGGCGGCGGGGGCCGCCCAGGTGCCCGTCTTGGTCACCGCCGGGTTGGGGCAGGCGACCCGGGAGGCCGCGTACGGTGCCGATCCGGCCGTGCTGCTCAAGGCGCTCGCCCCGCGGGACGCCGAGGACCAGCCGGCGCGGGTGCTGCTCATCGAGCAGAACGACGCCGTCGCGGGCGCGCTGACCGCCTCGTTGGAGCGGCGCGGCATGCAGGTCGCCCGGGCCGACGCGGACACCGACGCGGTCGCGCTGGCGACGCAGCTGCGGCCCAACCTCGTGGTGATGGACCTGATGCAGGTGCGCCGCCGCCGGGCCGGCATCGTCGACTGGCTGCGCGCCAACGGGCTGTTGGACCACACCCCGTTGGTCGTCTACACCTCCGCCGACCTGGACCCGGCCCAACTGCCCGGTCTCGCCTCCGGGGAGACGGTGCTCTTCCTGGCGGAGCGGTCCACCAGCGACGAGGTGCAGTCCCGCATCGTGGACCTGCTGGCGAAGATCGGTACGAACTAGGGCGCTTCTGGCGGACCGCCGTGCCGGACCGCCGTACGGGCACCGGGCCCGCCGGGAGCGACCGGCGGGCCCCGGGGGCGGTCAGCCCAGCAGGGTGACGTTCAGTTCGCCGTCCGCGTACTGGCGGCGGAGCACCTTCTTGTCGAACTTGCCGACGCTCGTCTTCGGGACGGACGGGATCACCGCCCAGCGCTCCGGGAGCTGCCAGCGGGCGATCCGCTCGCCGAGGAAGGCCCGCAGCTCCTCGTAGGTCAGGGCGGCGCCGTCGGTCAACACCACGGTCGCCAGCGGCCGTTCGCCCCACTTGTCGTCGGGGACGGCCACCACCGCGGCCTCGGCGACGCCCGGGTGCGCCATCAGGTGGTTCTCCAGCTCGACCGAGGAGATCCACTCGCCGCCCGACTTGATGACGTCCTTGGCCCGGTCGGTCAGGGTCAGGTAGCCGTCCGGGGTGATGGTGCCGACGTCACCGGTGCGCAGCCAGCCGTCGGGGCTGAACTTGTCCTCCGGGCGGAGCGCTCCGCCCTGCGCGCCGCCGTAGTAGGCGCCGGCGATCCAGGGGCCGCGCACTTCGAGTTCGCCCGCCGCGGTGCCGTCCCAGGGCAGTTCCTCGCCGGCCGGGCCGATCAGCCGGGCCTCGACGGAGGCCGGGAAGCGGCCCTGGGTGGCGCGGTAGGCCCACTCCTCCTCCTCGCTCACCCCGGCCGGCGGGTGCGAGACGCAGCCCAGCGGCGAGGTCTCGGTCATCCCCCAGGCGTGCACCACGCGGATCCCGTGCCGCTCCTCGAAGCCCCGCATCAGGGCCGGCGGGCAGGCCGACCCGCCGATGACGACGGTGTGCAGACAGGCCACGTCGCGCTTGTGGGCGTCGAGTTCGGCCAGCAGGCCCTGCCAGATGGTGGGGACCGCGGCGCCGATGGTGGGCCGGATCGTCTCGATCATCTCGGCGAGCGGAGCGGGCTGGAGGAAACGATCCGGCATCAGCAGCGAGGCGCCGGCCATGAACGCGGCGTGCGGCAGGCCCCAGGCGTTGACGTGGAACATCGGCACCACCGGCAGCGCGATGTCCCGCGAGGCGAGGGCGAACGCCTCGGCGGTGTTGACCTGGAGCGAGTGCAGGTAGAGCGAACGGTGGCTGTAGACCACGCCCTTGGGCTCGCCGGTCGTGCCGGAGGTGTAGCAGAGCGCGGCGGCCGCCCGCTCCTCGACCTGCGGCCAGTCGTAGTGCTCCGGCCGGCCGGCGAGCAGCTCCTCGTAGTCGTGGACCCGGGCGTGGCCGCCGGCCAGCGGGACGCGGTCGCCGGGGCCGACGACGACCACGTGCGCCACCGTGGGCAGCTGCGGCAGCAAGGGCGCCAGCAGCGGGATCAGGGTGCCGTTGACGAGGATGACGCGGTCCTCGGCGTGGTTGACGATCCAGGCCAGCTGGTCGGCGGGCAGCCGCAGGTTGAGCGTGTGCAGCACCGCCCCCATGGAGGGGATGCCCAGGTACGCCTCCATGTGCTCGCTGTTGTTCCACATGAGGGTTCCCACGCGCTCCGCGGCACCCACGTCGAGGGTGTCGCGGAGCGCGTGTGCGAGCTGCGCGGCCCGACGGCCGATCTCGGCGAAGGTGCGGCGGTGCGGCTCTGCCTCGCCGGTCCAGGTGATGACCTGGGCCTTTCCGTGGACCGTCGACCCATGGGTGAGGATTCGCGAGACGGTGAGCGGTACGTCCTGCATCGTGCTGAGCACCGGGTGCCTCCGCTTTGTTACGGGCGGGTAGTGGTGCTGCGATTGTCGATGCGTACCGGGTGGTATGTCACGCCTTGCTGGCGTGTTCTTTTCCCTCGGGCCGGAATCGGCCGCCGAAGGCGTCGACCTGCCGCGGGCGTCAGTCCCACTGCGCCTGCGCGAGGGAGCCGACCGGCTGCGGCTTGCCGATGACGGCCACCGCGACGAAGAAGTTGATCTGGCCGATCGCGATGGTCAGGGTGGCCAGCGCCTTCTCGTCGTAGTGCTTCGCCACCTCGGCGTACAGCGCGTCGCTGACCCGTTCCCCGCCGTGCGGGGCGGGCTGGAGGGTGGCTTCCACCAGTGCGAGGGCGGCGCGTTCGGCGTCGGTGAAGTACGGCGCGTCCGGCCAGGAGGAGACGGCGGTGATCCGCTCCTCGGACTCCCCCGCCTTCCGCAGGAAGCTGGTGTTCAGGATGGTCAGGTAGGTGTTGTTGACGATCTGGCCGGCGCGCAGGTGGACGAGGTTGATCGTGGTGCGCGGCACCGACTGGTTGCCGGTGGCCCGGAAGAGGGCGGCGCTGACGTCGCCCATCTCGGGCACGAACTCGGCCGGGTTGGGCATCCGGGAGAGGGTGGTCTTCGTCATGGCGGTGTGCTCCTTCGGTGGGGCCTGGTCGGCGTCTTCACAGCCCCGACGGATCGGCGCCCGCGGATGTGACGGGAATCCGGCGGAGTTTTTCGGCGCGCTCATCCGCCTGCCTGGGCAGGTCGCCCGGAAGCGTGGGCCCGGCCCGTCGCACCGGCCCCCGCGCGGCCTTCGTCCAGCGCGAACCACACGCGCTTCCAGCCGTGGCGGCCGGTGGGCCGCACCCCGACGCCAACGCGTCGACGAGCAGCAGCCCCCGCCCCGACTCGGCGCCGTCGCGGCCCGGGCGGAACGCGGGCCGCAGTTCGGGACTGGCGTCCCACACGCCGACGTCGACCCGGCACGGACCGAGTGCGACGTCGAGGTGGATCGTGCGGGTGCGGGTGTGCAGGTGGGTGTTGGTGACCAGCTCCGAGACGAGCAGCTGCGCCGTCTCGGACGCGCGGGCGTGTCCGGTGAGAACCAGCAGCCGCGCGACCACTTCCCGCGCGATCTTGGGGGCCGCGGAGCTGCTCGGCACGCTGAAGCGGTACGCCTCCCGGGCGGGGCGGTGGGGTGGGGGAACGGGCTCTTCGTCAACCGTGCTCATGGTCGTGTCTCCTCACGAGAACGTGAGCGCCTCCGCCACCGTCCGTGGCCCGGCCGTCCCCGGAAGCCCAACGGGCTTGCGGGTGGCTGCACTTCGGCTCTTCCTGGCTTGCGGGGCGCCGTCGCGAGAACCGTAGGGGGCATACATGCCACGGGGCAAGGTTGTTCCCTGAGATTCGCTGGACCGGGTGGACCCGTGGCACCGTTACGCGGGAGACTGAGCGCGAACAGGGGAAGGTGACATGCCGCCGAGGGACAATCCAACGGCCCGACAAGCGAGACTGGGCGCGGAGTTGCGCAAGCTGCGTGAGCGCGCAGGGAAGACTGCGCGCGAGGCGGCCGGGATGGTCTCGACCGACCAAGCCAAGATTTCGCACATCGAAGCGGGTCGGGTCGGCGTCAGCGAAGCCCGCATCCGACGGCTGGCGACCTTCTACGCCTGCGACGACGATGCGTTCGTCGACGCTCTGTGTGCGATAGCGCGTGAGCGCCGGGGCCAGAACTGGTGGGACAGATACCGAGGAATCCTCGCGCCCGGGTTCCTCGACATCGCGGAAGTGGAACACCATGCGACACGGTTGCGCTGTCTCCAACCGGTGACGTTTCCAGGGATTCTCCAGACCGAGGAGTACGCGCACGCCTTGTTCGCCGGGGTCATTCCGCAGCTCCCCGAAGACGAAATAGCGGCCCGCGTCGAGCACCGGATGGAACGACGGGCGATCCTCGAACGCGACAGCGCCCCGCAGTTCGAAGCGATCGTTCACGAAGCCGCGCTGCGCATGCGCGTCGGCGGACGGAAGGTGGCACGAGCACAACTCGAACACCTCTTGTCGGCATCCGAGCGCCCCGGCCTGACCCTGCGCGTCATCCCCTTCACCAGCGAGGACTTTGTCGAGGTAACGCAGACGGTGATGTACGCGAGCGGTGTCGCGCCGCAGCTCGACACCGTCCACATCGACACCCCGTTCGGCGGCCGGTTCCTCGACGCGGCGGCAGACCTCGACCGCTACCGAACATTGTTCGGATTCGCCGAGCAAACGGCACTCTCGCCCGAAGAGTCGCAGAGTTTTATCCACCACATCGCAAGAGAACTGTGAGTCAGGGAATGAGCGAAATCATGTGGCAAAAGTCGAGTTTCTCCGGCGGCGGTGGCGAGCAGTGCATCGAAACAGCCGCGATCGACGGCGAAATCCTCATGCGTGAAAGCGACGACCCCGACGTGGTCGTCCGGACCACGCCGGCGAAGCTCAAGGCGTTCATCGCCGGTGTGAAGGCAGGGGAGTTCGACCACCTCGCCAGGTAGCCACCCACCGGCACAACTATGCCCCTCGTCCAACTGGACGGGGGGCATAGTTGCTTCTGCCGGGTGACATGTATGCCCCGGGGCACACTTGCCACCTCTGCCGCCGTAACGCTACGGTCACCATGAGTTGCCCACCGAGACGAACCCACGGCGGGACGTTGGCGTCGGACACCGCGCTCAAGTCGCCGCGCCGGGGTCGGGCAAGGTTGCCCCCGTTGGGTTTGATGGCTGCCTGGCAGCTGCCAGGGCATCTGCGCGAACACCATCGCCGAACTCCGGCCCCTTGCCGCGGCCGATCGACCGCGGTGAGGTTCTCCGCCGGGTGTTGGACGGGCGTCAACACTCGCCGGCATGATCGAGGCACGCAGCGCAGACCATCCAACACGCAGGACGGAAAAGGTGAGTTCACCGAAATGACCGAGGCGATCAGCTGGCAGAAGTCTTCCTTCTCCGGGCCGGACAACAACCAGAGCTGCATCGAGCTGGCCCTCGTCGACGGCGAAGTCAAATTGCGTGAGAGCGACGATCCGGACCTGATCGTCACCACGTCCGTGGCGAAACTTCGCGCATTCACCCTGGGCGTCAAGGCCGGCGAGTTCGATCACTTCATTGCCTGACTCAGCAACCACAGCCCCCGTCTTCGCAGGTGGAAGCCTCCGACGCAGGTCGGCACGGCTCGGGGACGTCACGCCATCGGGCCGCGCGCCGGTGTGACCGCCTGGAGGACGAGCACCGAGAGGTCGTCCTCCACCGGGCCGGTGCCGAAGTCGTGGGCGGCCCGGCGGATGTGCTCCGCCAGGGCCTTGGCGCCCAGGCCGAGGCCGTCCCGCAACACCTCGACCAGGCCGTCGTTGTCGTCCAACTGCCAGTTGCCGCAACGGCGTTCGGTGACCCCGTCGGTGACGCAGAGCAGCGTCTCGCCGGGCGCGAGGGTGAAGGTGCTGGCGTGGAAGTCGGTGCCCTCGTCGATGCCGAGCAGCATCTGCGGGTCGGAGGCCGGCTCCACTCCGCCGTCGGTGAACAGGTGCAGCGGCGGCGGGTGGCCGGCGCTGGCGACCGTGCAGCGGGCGCCGGGGACGCCGGGGACGACGGCCAGTTCCCCGTAGAGCAGGCTCAGGAAGCGGGAACTGGCCTGTTCTCCACCCTGTTCCACCGCCTCCGCGCTCTCCTCGGCCATGGCCAGGTTCAGGCGCCCGAGGACCGATTCGACGCCGTGGCCCTCGCGGGCCAGCAGGCGCACCAGGTGGCGGGCCAGCCCGGTCACCGACATCGCCTCGGGGTCCTTGCCCTGGACGTCCCCCAGGAGGAAGCACCAGCGGCGGTCGCCCATGGGGAAGACGTCGTAGAAGTCGCCGCCGACGGTCTGCCCCTCGCCGTGCGGTTCGTAGACGATCGCGGTGTCCACGCCGGGGATGCTGGCCAGCGAGGCGGGCAGCTGGCGGCGTTGGAGGGCCAGGCTGATGGTGGTCTGCCGGGTGTACTGGCGGGCGGTGTGGACGGCCTGGGCGACCCGGCGGGCGACGTCCTCCACGATCCGGACGACGGTGTCACTCATGGTCAGCCGGCCGGCCCGGCCCAGCAGCAGGACGCCCTGGAGTTCGCCGCGGGCCACCAGGGGGAAGGCCAGCGCCGACCCGCCCGACGGGGACGCACCGGCGCATTCCGGCCAGGGCCACGGGGTGCCGCCGGCACCCGCGACGTCGGTGGGCGGATCGCGCTCCAGGTCGGTGCGGAGCGGCCCGATCCGCCGTTCGTCGACGTGCCAGACCCGGGAGAGCGCCATCCGGCCGCCCTCGACGCTCAGCCAGATCGCGCACCAGTCGGCGAGGCGCGGGACCAGCAGCTGCGCGGCGAGCGCGGTGACCATGTCCTGGTCGAGCTGGCCGGCCAGGAGTTCGCTGGTCTCGGCGAGGAACGAGGGCCCGCCGCGGTCCACCCACTCGGCGGCGTCGCCGGGCGACGGGCGGCCCCCGTGCCCGGGCGGCACCCGGACCGGGGTCGCGGCGCCGTGCGGGCGCCGGGCCGGACCCGCCGGCGCGGCGCCCGGCACGCCCTCGGTGGCCTCCAGGCGGAACCAGACCGTCTTGGTGGACTTGCGGTAGGTCACCCCCCAGGACTCGGCGAGCGCGCTGACCAGCTGGAGGCCGAAGCCGGGCTCCCCGCTGCGGGCGTCCACCCCGCCGCGCACCACCCGTGAGGGGTGGCGGTCGGAGACCTCCAGGACGACGGCGACGGTGGCCGGGCCGGGCGGCCCGGGGCGGTCGGTGGCGCGGGCCGCGGCCGGGCGGTGCGCGTCGCCCGCCGCCGGTTCGCGCCCGTACTCCAGCCGGCAGACGACGTCGATGTCGGTGCCGGCGTACATCACGGCGTTGGTGACCAGCTCGCTGACCAGGAGGACGGCCTGGTCGACGAAGTCCGGGGTGATCGCCGCGGCGCCGGGGGCGACGTCCGGGGCGGCGGCCCGTTCGGTCAGCAGGGTGCGCACGAACCTGCGGGCCCCGGCGGCGGCCAGCTGGTTCGCCGGCAGTCCGGTGCGGGACACCGTTTCGGTCTCCTGCGGGGCCGTCGTCCGCGGGGACAGCGACGTCACTGCGCCCCCTGACGAAACCTGGAAAAGCGACTCATTACGGGCGCTTTATACTATGACATATCTGCCCAATTCGATCAGTTCCGGGCCTCCTCCGGAACCCCGCCGGGACGGGCCCGGACCGGCTCCGGACCGCCCCGCCCGGTACGGGTCAGCCGGCGCTGCACCAACCGGCCGGCCCGGTACCCGTTCGGTCCAAGTTCGGTCTCGATCACTGGGGGGATGGTGTGCCATGGCGCCCGACCCGACCCGGCCCGAGTCCGCGGCGTCTCCCCCGGACCCCCGGCCCGACGGCCAGTGGGTGCGCACCAGCGAGCTGCGCCCCCTCCTGGCCGCCATGAACGCCCTACGGGACGGTGACTTCACCGCCCGGGCCGCGCACGCCCAGGGCGATCCGCCGGCCGACGGCGTGCTCGCCGACATGACGGACGTCTTCGCCCAGATCGTCGCCCGCAACGCCCACCTGGCCACCGAGCTGGCGCGGCTGCGCCACGAGGTCATCCGCCAGGGCCGGCTGGACGAACGGCTCAGCGCCAGCCCCGGCCAGGGCGGCTGGTCGACCAACGTGGAGGCCGCCAACGCGGTCCTGGAAGCGCTGGTCACCCCCGTCGCCAAGGCCACCCGGGTACTGGACTCGATCGCCGACGGCGACCTGACCCGCCACGTCGACCTGCACGACGGCAGCCGCCAGCTCCGCGGCGACCTGCGCCGCCTGGGCAGCTGCGTCAACCGCGTGGTCGACCAGCTCTCGCTGTTCACCGGCGAGGTCACCCGGGTCGCCCGCGAGGTCGGCACCGAGGGCCGGCTCGGCGGCCGGGCCAAGGTGCAGGGGCTGGCCGGCGACTGGCTGCACGTGACCGAGGCGGTCAACACCATGGCGTCCCGGCTGACCGCCCAGGTCCGCGACATCGCGGTGGTGACCACGGCGGTGGCCGGCGGCGACCTGACCCAGCAGGTCACGGTCGAGGCCACCGGCGAGCTGCTGGAGCTGAAGCTGACCGTCAACACCATGGTCGACCAGTTGCGGGCGTTCGCCGACGAGGTCACCCGGGTCGCCCGCGAGGTCGGCACCGAGGGCCAGCTCGGCGGGCGCGCCCAGGTCCGCGGCGTCTCCGGCGTCTGGAAGGACCTCACCGACAACGTCAACCTCATGGCGTCCAACCTGACCTGGCAGGTCCGCAACATCGCCCAGGTCACCACCGCCGTCGCCAACGGCGACCTCAGCCAGAAGATCACCGTGGACGCCCGCGGCGAGATCCTCGAACTGAAGTCGACCATCAACACCATGGTCGACCAGCTCTCCGCCTTCGCCGACGAGGTCACCCGCGTCGCCCGGGAAGTCGGCACCGAGGGCCAGCTCGGCGGGCGCGCCCAGGTCCGCGGCGTCTCCGGCGTCTGGAAGGACCTCACCGAGAGCGTCAACTTCATGGCGGACAACCTCACCACGCAGGTCCGCAACATCGCGCTGGTCGCCACCGCCGTCGCCGAGGGCGACCTCGGCAGGAAGATCACCGTCGAGGCGAAGGGCGAGATCCTCGAACTCAAGTCGACCATCAACACCATGGTCGACCAGCTCTCCGCCTTCGCCGACGAGGTCACCCGCGTCGCCCGCGAGGTCGGCACCGAGGGCAACCTCGGCGGTCAGGCCCAGGTCCGCGGCGTCTCCGGGGTCTGGAAGGAGCTGACCGACAACGTCAACTCCATGGCCCTGAACCTCACTTCGCAGGTCCGCAACATCGCCCAGGTCACCACCGCCGTCGCCAACGGCGACCTGACCAAGAAGATCGACGTGGACGCCCGCGGCGAGATCCTGGAGCTGAAGGACACCGTGAACACCATGGTGAAGCAGTTGCGGGCGTTCGCCGACGAGGTCACCCGGGTCGCCCGCGAGGTCGGCACCGAGGGCCGGCTCGGCGGCCGCGCGCAGGTGCACGGCGTCTCCGGCGTCTGGAAGAACCTCACCGACAACGTCAACTCCATGGCGGACAACCTCACCTCCCAGGTCCGCAACATCGCCGAGGTCGCGACGTCGGTGGCCCGCGGCAACCTCTCCAAGAAGATCGACGTCGATGCCCGCGGCGAGATCCTCGAACTCAAGACGACCATCAACACCATGGTCGACACCCTCTCCTCGTTCGCCTCCGAGGTCACCCGGGTGGCCCGCGAGGTCGGCAGCGAGGGCCAACTCGGCGGCCAGGCCCGGGTCGAGGGCGTCTACGGCACCTGGAAGCAGCTCACCACCAGCGTCAACGAACTGGCGCTCAACCTCACCACGCAGGTGCGCGCGATCGCCGCGGTGACCAGCGCGGTCACCCAGGGCGACATGTCCGGCTCGATCACCGTCGACGCGCAGGGCGAGGTCGCCGCCCTGAAGAACAACATCAACCTCATGGTCGCCAACCTCCGCGAGACCACCCGCGCCAAGGACTGGCTGGAGTCCAACCTGACCCGCATCGCCGGCCTGATGCAGGGCCACCGCGACCTGGTCGAGGTCGCCGACCTGATCCTGCGCGAGCTGACCCCGCTGGTGAACGCCCAGTTCGGGGCGTTCTTCCTGGCCGAGGCGGGGGCCGCACCGGGCGAGGGCCTGGAGCTGATCGCCGGCTACGGCACCGGCCGCACCGAGGGCCGCAGCGCCCTGCCCCGGCTGCGGATGGGCAGTCCCGGCTGGGGCCTGATCACCCAGGCCGCGACGGAGAAGAAGCGCATCCTCGTCGAGGCCGTCCCCACCGACTACCTCACCATCAGCTCCGGGCTCGGCGCCGCCGCCCCCGCCAGCGTCGTCATCCTGCCGATCCTCTTCGAGGACCACGTCCTCGGCGTGATCGAACTGGCCTCCTTCAGCCGCTTCAGCGACGTCCACCTCGCCTTCATCGACCAGTTCGTCAACACCATCGGCGTCTCCATCAACACCATCATCGCCAACTCCCGTACGGAGTCCCTGCTTTCGGAATCCCAGCGGCTGACCGCCGAACTCCGCCAGCGCTCCGACGAGCTCCAGCTCACCAACGCCGAACTGGAGGAGAAGGCCGCGCTGCTCGCCACCTCCTCCCAGTACAAGTCCGAGTTCCTGGCGAACATGTCGCACGAGCTGCGCACCCCGCTGAACTCCCTGCTGGTCCTCTCCCGCCTCCTGGCCGACAACCCCGAGAGCCACCTCAGCGCACAGGAGGTGGAGTTCGCCGCCACCATCCACCGCGCCGGCTCCGACCTGCTGCAACTCATCAACGACATCCTCGACCTGTCGAAGATCGAGGCCGGCCGGATGGACGTCCACCCCAAGGCCCTGCCGCTGAAGAAGCTCCTCGACTACGTAAGGGCCACGTTCCGCCCGCTCACCGTCGACCGCGGGCTGAGCTTCGATGTCCGGGTCGGCGACGACGTCCCCGCGGAACTCTTCTCCGACGAGCAGCGCCTCCAGCAGATCCTGCGCAACCTGCTGTCCAACGCGGTGAAGTTCACCTCCACCGGCGGCGTGGAACTCCTCGTGGAACGCGTCCCCGGCCCGGCGTGCAGCCAGTTCGACGAGGCGTCCCTGCGCACCGCCGACGCCGTCATCGCCCTGTCCGTCACGGACACCGGCATCGGCATCCCGCCGGAGAAGCTCGACGGGATCTTCGAGGCGTTCCAGCAGTCCGACGGCACCACCAACCGCAAGTACGGCGGCACCGGCCTCGGCCTGTCCATCAGCCGCGACATGGCCGCCCTGCTCGGCGGCCGGATCAAGGCCGAGAGCCAGGTGGACGTCGGCTCCACCTTCACCCTCTACGTCCCCGCCCACTACACCGGGCCGTCCACGACCCCGGCCTCCGGCGCAGCGCGGGGCACCGGCGGCGGGCCCACCGCCCTCGTTCCCCCGGACGGCGGCGGGCCCACCATCACCGGCGAGACGCCCGCCCCGGGCAGCGCGCCCCCGGCCCCGGCGGGCCCGGCCGCCCAACCGGTCCCGGCCGAACAGCTCACCGCCGCACCCGTCGCCACCGCCGCGTCCCCGGGCGACGTCTATCCCGGCCAGGAGGGCACCGCCGCGCACGCGGGCCTGCGCCCCGGCGACAGCGGCGACGTGACCTGGCCCGAGGCGACCCGCCTGAAGGACTGGCTCAGCGGACGCCCCGGGCGGATCCTCGCCAAGCGCCGGATCCTCATCGTCGACGACGACATCCGCAACGTCTTCGCGCTCACCCACGTCCTGGGCCGGGTCGGCATCAACGTCAAGTACGCCGAGAACGGCCGCGAGGGCCTGGAGGTCCTCGACCGGACCCCGGACGTCTCCCTCGTCCTGATGGACATCATGATGCCGGAGATGGACGGCTACGAAATGATCCGGGCCATCCGCAACACCCCCCGCTTCGCCGACCTCCCGATCGTCGCGCTCACCGCCAAGGCCATGCCCGGCGACCGCGAGAAGACCATCGAGAGCGGCGCCGACGACTACATCCCCAAACCGGTCGACGTGGACCGCCTGCTCGGGGTCGTCTGCCAACTGCTGGACCCGGAGACCAGGAAGGCCGCCGGGTGCCCGGACGTCACCCTCGACGACGGCCCGGACGCCATCCCGGACGGCAACACGGACGACAGCACGGACGACACCTCCGACGAGGGAACGGCAGGGCCGCAGCCATGACACCCCCACCCGACACCGCGCCCATCCTCATCGTCGACGACATGGAGGAGAACCTGGTCGCCCTCGAAGCGGTCCTCAGCTCCCTGACCCCGAAGGTCGTCCGCGCCCGCTCCGGCGAGGAGGCCCTGAAGGCCATGCTCCGCGAGGAGTTCGCGGTCGTCCTCATCGACGTGCTGATGCCGGGCATGAACGGCTTCGAGACGGCGGCCAACATCAAGGGCCTGGACCAGACGAAGGACGTCCCGATCATCCTGCTGACCGGCGCCTCGGTCGACCCGAACTACGCCTACCGCGGCTACACGGTCGGCGCCGCCGACTTCCTCATCAAGCCCTTCGACCCGTGGCTGCTGCGCACCAAGGTCAACGTCTTCCTCGACCTGTACCGCAAGAACCACCAACTCGCCTCCCAGGCCGACCAGTTGAAACGCCTGCTGACCGGTCCCGGCGAGGCCCTGCCGACCGTCGAGCCGCGCCGGCCCGACGGCCGCGAGCCCGCACCGCACCGGCCCGCGCCCAGTGCACCGGAGCCCGCCGCGGCGCCCGCGGCCGGCGACGAGGCCCGCCTGTCGGACATCGCCAGCCGCCTCGTCCAGATCGAACTGCTCCTGCGCGACGCCCGGGACCTCGAAGCCGCCGGCCTCGCCGACCGCATCGTGGCCCTGGAGCAGGCCGTGGAACGGCTGATGGCCGGCCGGGAGGCGTAGGGCCGGGGGACGGTCCCGACGCGTCCCCCGGCCGGCGCCTCAGCCCTCGCCCAGGGTGCGCGCCAGGAGGGGGAGCAGTCGGTCCCAGTGCCGCTCCAGCCCGCCGGCGCTGAAGGCGTCGGTGTCGGCCATGGTGAAGCCGTGGACGGTGTCGGGGTAGATCTCGGAGGTGTGGCGAACCCCCGCGGCGGCCAGGTCCCGGTTGAGCGCGTCGAGGGCCTCGGGCGTCATGTCGGTCGCGGCGTGGCCGAGGTGGACCTCGGCGGTGAGCCGGGAGAACAGGCCGTGGCGGCCGTCGGGTTCGTCGGCCGGCACGGGACCGTGGAACCCGGCGACCGCCGCCACCCGGTCGGGGCGGGCCGCGGCGGTGCGCAGCGCCAGCAGGCCGCCTATGCAGTAGCCGGTCACCGCGACCGGGCCGGCAGCGACCTCGGGCCGGGCGGCGAGGACGTCGAGGAAGGCGTCGGCGTCGCTCCGGGTACGTGCGGCGGTGTGCGCCTGGATCAGGGGCATCAGCTGGGCGACGGCCGCGGTCCTGGCCGCCTCGTCGATGTGCGCGGGGAGCTCGACCACCGGCGCCGGGCCGTGCCGGTAGAAGACGTTGGGGACGAGCACGACGTAGCCGTGCCCCGCCAGTTCGCGGGCCATCTCCCGCAGCACCGGCCGGATGCCGAAGGCGTCCCCGTACATCAGCACCCCCGGGTGCCGGCCGCCGCCGTCGGGGAAGGCGGCGAAGGCGTCGGCCCGGCCGTCCGGAGTGGGAATCTGCAACGTCGTGGTGGGAATGGCGGAGGTTCCTTCCTGGGACGCACCCACTGCCGTTAGTCGCACTAACACTGTCGGCGCGGGACCGAACGTATAGCGTTAGTCCCACTAACGCAATGGCTAGGATGAGCGCCGTGACCAGAGCCGAAGCCGCGGACCTGCCCGACGACAGCGCGCCCCGCACGCCCGAACGGCTGCGCCGCCGCACCAGCCGTCTGCTGTCCCAACTGACCGTGCGCTCCGACCGGTTGATCAACGACGGGCTGGCCCGGGTCGACGCCCGCAAGTGGCACTACGCCGTGCTCGCCTCCCTGCTGGAGTACGGGCCCGGCAGCCAGGCCACGCTCAGCCGGCGCACCGGCATCTACCGCAGCGACATGGTCGGCGTGCTCAACGAACTGGTCGCCCGCGACCTCGTCGAGCGGGCCCCGGACCCCGCCGACCAGCGCCGCAACCTCGTCACGCTCTCCCCCCGAGGCCGCCGCCACCTCCGCCGCCTCGACACGCTCCTGGACGACCTCCACGACGAACTGCTCGCCCCCCTGGCCCCGGCCGAACGCGACCAGCTCGTGGAACTCCTCACCCGCCTGCTGGACCACCACACGCGAACGGACTGACGCCCGACGGTCGCACTCCGGCCGCTAAGCGGCCACCCGGCTCAGGCCCAGGCCCGCCAGTTCCGGGTCCTCCCTGAGCTTGGCCAGGGCGCGCGAGACGGCGCTCTTGACCGTGCCGATCGAGACCTCCATGACCTCGGCGGTCTGGGCCTCGCTGAGGTCCTCGTAGTACCTGAGGACGACCATCGCGCGCTGCCGCGGCGGCAGCCGCATGATCGCGCGCCACATCGCGTCGCGCAGGCCCTGGAGTTCGGCCGGGTCCGGCGCGGGCACCGGGTCCGGTTCGGGCAGCTCGTCGCAGGCGAACTCCTCGACCTTGCGCTTGCGCCACTGGGAGGTGCGGGTGTTGATCAGCGCGCGCCGCACGTAGCCGTCGAGCGCGCGGTGGTCCTCGATCCGTTCCCACGCCACGTACGTCTTGGTCAGCGCGGTCTGCAGGAGGTCCTCGGCGTCGTTCGGGTTCGCGGACAGGGACCGCGCGGCACGCAGCAGGACCGGCCCCCGGGCCCGTACGTAGGACGCGAACGACGGGAACGTCGCGGGCGTCGAGGTGCTTGTGCACACTGACGTGGTCATGTGTTCCACGCTAGAAGCGGGGGTGGGGCGCGGGCGTCGCCCCAAGGTGCCGAAGCTGCGTCCCCCTCAAGTTGTAGGGGTGGGGTCCGCCGGACCTCCTCAGGGGGGACCACGCCCGGCGCTCCCCTAGGGGCGGGCCGGGCGCCCGACGCCCGTCGGGCTACCCCGTCCGCCCCAGCACCAATCCCGACGTCGGCACTCCGGTTCCGGCCGTGACCAGGACGTGGGCGGGCGTGCCGGCCTGGTTGACGCTGCTGCCGCGTAGCTGGCGCACGGCCTCGGCGATGCCGTTCATGCCGTGCAGGTACGCCTCGCCGAGCTGCCCGCCGTGGGTGTTCAGGGGGAGCGCGTCGGCGGCGACGAAGTCGGCGGCCTCGCCGCGTCCGCAGAAGCCGAACTCCTCCAGCTGCATCAGGACGAAGGGCGTGAAGTGGTCGTAGAGGATGGCGACGTCGATGTCGGCCGGGGCGAGGCCGGAGGTGCGCCACAGCTGGCGGGCGACCACGTCCATCTCGGGCAGGCCGGTGAGGTCGTCGCGGTAGAAGCTGGTCATCTGCTCCTGGGCGCGGCCGGCGCCCTGCGCGGCGGCGGTGATCAGCGCGGGCGGGTGCGGCAGGTCGCGGGCCCGCTCGACCGAGGTGACCACGATCGCCTGTGCGCCGTCGGTCTCCTGGCAGCAGTCCAGCAGCCGCAGCGGTTCGACGATCCAGCGGGACGCGGCGTGGTCGGCGAGGGTGATCGGCTTGCCGTGGAAGTAGGCGGCCGGGTTGCGGGCGGCGTGCCGGCGGTCGGTGACCGCGACGTGGCCGAAGGCGTCCGGGGTCAGTCCGTAGGCGTGCAGGTAGCGCTGGGCGGCCATGGCGACCCAGGAGGCCGGGGTGAGCAGGCCGAAGGGGAGGTTCCAGCCGAGCGCGGTGCCCTCGGCGGACGGTTCGCGCTGCTGCACGCCGGCGCCGAAGCGGCGGCCGGAGCGCTCGTTGAAGGCGCGGTAGCAGACCACGACGTCGGCGAGCCCGGTGGCGACGGCCAGGGCCGCCTGCTGGACGGTGGCGCAGGCCGCGCCGCCGCCGTAGTGGACCCGGGAGAAGAAGGTCAGTTCGCCGATGCCGGCCGCCTGGGCGACGGTGATCTCCGGGTTGGTGTCCATGGTGAACGTGACCAGGCCGTCCACGTCGTCCGGAGTGAGTCCGGCGTCGGCGAGTGCGGCGTGCACGGCCTCGACGGCGAGCTTGAGTTCGCTGCGGCCGGAGTCCTTGGAGAACTCGGTGGCGCCGATGCCGGCGATCGCGGCCCGGCCGCCGAGGGCGTCGGGGCGGTGGCGGGTCATCGGGCGACCGCCCCCAACTGGACGGTGGCGGTCCCGGTGACGTGATGGCCGAGGTCGTTGGCCCCCACGACCCGCACCTCGACCAGGTCCCCGTCGACGGCGGTGACCGTGCCGCTCAACACCATCGTGTCTCCCGGGTAGTTGGGGGCGCCGAGCCGGATGGCGAGCTTGCGCAGGGCGCACCGGGGGCCGAAGCGGTCGGTGAGGTAGCGGCCGACGAGGCCGTTGGTGGTGAGGATGTTCATGAAGACGTCCGGGGAGCCCTTCTCCCGTGCCGCCTCCGCGTCGTGGTGCACGTCCTGGTAGTCGCGCGAGGCCAGCGCCCCGGCGACGATCAGGGTGCGGGTGACGGGGAGGGTGAGGGGCGCGAGTTCCTGGCCCGGGTGGGGCGCGGCGGTCCCGTCCGCGTCCGGGGCGGCGTCGGTGGTCATGCCTGCGGCTCCTTCGTCAGCAACGCGCCCAGCTCTTCGAGGAGTTCGGCGCCGGCGCCCAGGTAGGCGTCGAGCTGCCGGCCCCAGAGGAAGTGCCGGTGCACCGGGTGGTCGAGGTCGGCGCCGATGCCGCCGTGCAGGTGCTGGCCGCTGTGCACCACCCGCTTGCCGGCCTCGGAGGCCCACCAGGCGGCGGTCAGCGCGTGCGTCGCGTTCTCCAGGCCGGCGTCCCGGCGCCAGGCCGCCTCGTAGGCGGTGACCCGGATCGCCTCGGTGTCCATGTACGCCTCGGCGGCGCGTAGTTGGACCGCCTGGTGGGTGGCGAGCGGGCGGCCGAACTGCTCCCGGGTGGTGGTGTGCGCCACCGCCCGGGCCAGCGCGCCCGCGCACACGCCCGCCTGGAGGCCGGCGAACGCGGTCCGGGCGACGGCGAGCACGTCGTCGTGCGCGCGGTGCGGGTGGCGGCCGCGGGCGTCGCCGGGCGCGTACGGGCCGCCGAGCGGTTCGGCGGCGGCGCCCTCCAGCGTCAGCCGGCCCGCGGACCAGGGCGCGGTGGTCGCCACCGGCGCGACGCCGACCCCGGGCCCGTCGGTCCGCACCAGCCACAGCCGGCGCCGCGCGTCCGGCACCAGCACCACGGTGGCCTCGCACAACCAGGGCACGACGGGCACCGTGCCGACCAGTTGGGCCCGGCCGGAGTCGGCCGCCCCTTCGACGGTGACCGGCCGCGCCCCGCTGCGCGCGAACGCCCCGGTCGCCACCTCCGTGCCGTCCCGCAGCCCCGGCAGCAACCGGGCCCGCTGCGCGTCGGAGCCGTGCGCGCCGACGCCCAGCAGCCCGTACGCGCAACTGGCCGCGAACGGCACCTGGGCGGTCGTGCGGCCCTGCTCCTCCAGCATCAGCACCAGGCCCAGCAGCCCGGTCTCGGCCACCGCGCCCGGTAGCCCGGCGGCGCACAGCGCCTTCCACAGGTCGGCGTCGGTGGCCGCGCCCAGGGCGGCCAGCCGCTCGGGGGTGGACAGGTCGCCGAAGATCTCCGCCGCCAGGTCGCCCGCGGCGCGCTGCTCCTCGGTGGGCGTGAAGTCCACGTCAGCCCTCCCCGCCCGCGCCCGCGGCGGGATCGTCCCCGGCCCGGAAGACGGGGAGCACCAACTCCTCGTCCACCCGCAGGAACTCCAGCCGCACCGGCATCCCGATCCGCACCCGGTCGTACGGCACGCCGACCACGTTGCTGACCATCCGCACCCCCTCCGCCAGCTCGATCAGCCCCACCGCGTACGGCCCCGCCGCGCCGCCGGCCCCGTCGGACGCGCTGAAGGCCGGGAACGGCGGGTGGTGCATCACCACGTACGAGAAGACCGTCCCCGCGCCGCTCGCCTCGACGGTGTCCCACTGGGCCGCGCCGCAGCCGTTGCAGCCGGGCAGCCAGGGCAGCCGCAGCCGGCCGCAGCCGCCGCAGCGCTGGATCAGCAGCCGGTGCGCGGCCACGCCGTCCCAGAAGCCGGCGTTGTCCCGGTTGACGACCGGCCGGGGCCGCTTCGCCCGGGACGGGCCGGGCCCGCCCCGCTCCGTGGGGCCGCGGCGGGCCGCCGGCGCGTACTTCAGGATCCGGAAGCGGTGCGTGCCGGCCAGTTCCCCGTTCGCCCGGACGTCCGTCCGCGTGGTGACGAAGTGTCCGGTGCCCAGCTTGGTGGTCTTGCGCGCGGACACCGACTCGATCACCGAGTCGTAGCTGATCGCGTCGCCGGGGCGCAGCGGCCGCAGGTACTCCTGCTCGCAGTCGGTGGCGACGACCGCGGTGTAGCCCGCGCCGTCGAGCAGCGCGAACAGCGCGTCGTGGGCGCCGGCGGCGCGGCCCTGGTGGCCGGCGAGCCCGCCCATGGTCCACGCCTGGAGCATGGTCGGCGGGGCCGTGGCGGCCGGCCCCCGGTAGGCGGGGTGGGCGTCGCCCATCGCCTCGCACCAGTGCCGGATCATCGGCGCGTTGACCGGGTCCCGGCCCGTGCCGCCGGTCGTCGCCGGCCGCCCCTCGAACGCCTTGAGCGCCCGCTCGTACGCGGCGTTGGCCGACGCCGCGTCCCGCTCCGGTATCCGCTGCTCCCCGCTCACCGGCGCCGCCCCCTGCGCATGCCCAGTCGCATCGTGGCCACGATCTCCCTCTGCACCTCGCTGACCCCGCCCCCGAAGGTGTTGATCTGCGCGGCGCGGTTCATCCGCTCCAACCCGCCGTCCCCGTGGGCGCCCGGCGAGCCGGCCCGCACGAGCGCGGTGTCGCCGACCACCTCCTGGCACATCCGGTAGACCTCGACCGTGCTCTCCGTCCCGGCGAACTTGACCCCGCTGGCGTCGCCGGGGCTCAGCGTCCCGGCGCCCACGTCGCCGACCAGCCGCCAGTTGAGCAGCCGGGTGGCGGCCAGCCGGGCGTGCGCCTCGGCGAGCCGGGACCGCACCCAGGGCAGGTCGGCGGGGCGCGCCCCGGTCTCCGGATCCGGCGTGCGGGCGTGGGCCAGTGCCGCGTCGTAGGCGTCCTCGGCCTGCATGCCGAGGGCCGCCAACGCGACGCGTTCGTGGTTGAGTTGGTTGGTGATCAGCCCCCAGCCGGCGTTCTCCGCGCCGACGAGGTTCCCGTACGGCACGCGCACCCCGTCGTAGTAGGTGACGGTGGTCATCAGCCCGCCGACGGTCTCGATGGGGGTCCAGGAGAAGCCGGGCGCGTCGGTCGGCACGAGGACGATCGAGATGCCGCGGTGCGGGGGCGCGTCCGGATCGGTGCGGCAGGCGAGCCAGATCCAGTCCGCCTGGTGGGCGTTGCTGGTGAAGCTCTTGCTGCCGTCGATCAGCCAGTCGGGGCCCTCGGGACCGCCCGGCGGCCCGCCCTCGCCCGCCACCCCGGCCCGCACCGCGCGGGTCCGCAGCGACGCCAGGTCCGTACCGGCCGCCGGCTCCGTGTAGCCGATCGCGAAGACCAGCTCGCCCGTGAGGATGCGCGGCAGGAAGAAGTCCTTCTGGGCTTGTGTCCCGTACTTCATCAGCGTCGGGCCGACGGTGTTCAGGGTGACCATCGAGACCGGGGCGCCCGCGCGGTGCGCCTCGTCGAAGAAGACGAACTGCTCGTCGGGGCCGCGCCCCTGACCGCCGTACGCGGTCGGCCAGCCCAGGCCCAACAGGCCGTCGGCGCCGATCCGGCGGAGCACCGTGCGCGCTTCCGCCGGGTCCGTGACCGGGCCGTCGGGCAGCAGGTCGCGGAAGTAGGCGCGCAGTTCGGCGCGGAGTCGTTGCTGGCGCGGGGTGGGGGCGAGGTGCACGTCGGCGGGCCTTCCTTCGGGTGCTGAGCGTGCGAACGAGCGAAACGGGTTTCTGACTGTCCGTCAGAAACCCGTTCGCTGTCAAGGTCCGCGCGGTGGACCCCAGAGCGGCCCACTGGCCCGCCGCGCGACGCCTCGCATCACCCACCGATCAGCCGCCCCACGCGGGTGGGGCGGGCCGACTCACCAGATCTGGTTGAAGTCGACGTTGGCGTTGTCCTGGTCGATCACCGTGAAGCCGTGACCGTTGACGCTGGCGGTGTTGTTCTGGTTCGACGCGCCGGGACCGTTGGCCACCTGCTGGCCGGTCGTGGAGTTGCCGTGGTTGTCACCGCCGACGCCGGTTCCCGTCTGGCTGGTGGCCGCCGAGCTCGACCCGTTGTTCGCGAAGCCGCCGTTGTCGGCCTGTGCGACGCCGGCGCAGAGCGCCGCGGCGAAGGGCAGCGCGAGGGCGACAGCGATGACACGGGCGGTACGGGTGCTTGCCATGTCTTCCTCCTACGGAAGGCAAACTTCTAGCTTCTGACTGGGGATCCGATAAGGGACCCGGCCTGCGGGACCCTCCCCCGGGCGGGGTCCCGACCTGCCGGCCCCCACTGCGGACGACCGGTCCCGACCGGTCCGTAAAGCGCTAACTCCATGAACTCACCGGGTAGTTGGCCAACCACCGCGGCACCTGCCTCGACGTCGCGACCTCAGGATTGCCCACCCGCCCCCCGCCGAACCCGCCACCACCGGCCGATTCCCCCGCAAGCATGAGGAACCCCGGGTAAACCCCGACGCCCCCACTCGCGCCCGAACGAAACCGCCGCCCACCACGGTGATCCAGTACAGGCCGGTCGCCCCTAGGGGAACGCCCTCCGCCCGCCGCCCCGACCCACCCGGCGCACACGTGATCTTCGCCGCACACCCGTCCCACCCCCCTTCCCTTCATCGAACATCCGTACGAAAATGAAGTCATGGCCACGCCCCGACGCCATACCGCACCGCGCACCGCACACCAGGCGGCGGCCGCGCTCCCCCCGCAGCCCCCCGCCACCGTCCGCCCGGCCCTGCCCCCAGCCCTACGGACGCCACCACCCGCCACCCCCGCGGACGCCCACCACGCCGCCCTCGCACACGCCCTGCGCGCCGCCGGGCGCGGCCACCCCGTCATCCCGCTGACCCGCGGCAAACTCCCCGCGCTCCCGTCCCCGCACCACGACCACGGCGCCGGCGCCGGCGACGAGCCCGCCGCGCCGCCCTGCCACGGCGCCTGCGGCCGCCTCGGCCACGGCGTCCACGACGCCGCCACCGACCCGCTCGCCATCCGCCGGATGTTCGCCGCCGCCCCCTGGGCCACCGGCTACGGCATCGCCTGCGGCCGGCCCCCGCACCACCTCGTCGGCCTCGACCTCGACACCAAGCACGGCGCCGACGGCCCCACCGCCCTCCGCCTCCTCGCCGCGGCGCACGGCTTCCGGCTCCCCGCGACGGTCACCGTCCTGACCCCCTCGGGCGGCCGGCACCTGTGGTTCACCGGCCCGCCCGCGCGACCGGTGGCCAACTCCGTCGGCCGGCTCGCCCCGGGCATCGACGTCCGCGGCGCGGGCGGCTACCTCGTCGGCCCCGGCTCCCTCACCACGCACGGCCGGTACGTCCTCGCGCCGGACGCCCCCGGCCACCCGGCGCCGGCCCCGCCCGGCCTGCTGGCCCTCCTGCACCCCCCGCTCGGCACCCCGACCGGCCACCCGCACGCGACCGCGCGCACCCGCCCCCAGCCGCCCGCCGCCGCCCTCCTGCGCTTCGTCCGCGCCTCCCCCCGGGGCCAGCGCAACGCCCGCCTCTTCTGGGCCGCCTGCCGCGCCTACGAGTCGGGGCTCGGACCGGAACTCGCCGAGCGCCTGGTGGCCGCGGCCCGCCACACCGGCCTCACGGACACCGAGGCCCGCACCACCGTCGCCTCGGCGGCCCGCCGCTGACCGGCCCCCGGGGCGCACCGCCCGCGGGGGCCGCCCGCCCGGCTACGCGGCCGGCTTCCGCGCCTCGATCAGGAACCGCGTCGTGTGCGCCACGAACGCCCCCTCCCGACGGATCAGCCCGTCCAACTCCCGCAACCTTTCCCGGTATTGCTCGACGGTGAATCCCGGCACCATCCACACCACCTTCCGCAGGAAGTACACGACGGCCCCGATGTCGAAGAATGCGGTGCGCAGCGTTTCGTACCGCAGATCGACGACGTCCAATCCCGCCGCTTCCGCCGCCCGCCGCGCGTCCTCGGGGTGCCGGGAACGCCGCACTTCCTCCGGCTGCGGCCCCAGGAAATACTCCACCACCTCGAACACACTGGCCGGACCGACCTGTTGGGAGAAATACGTACCGCCCGGCCGCAACACCCGGGCGATTTCCTCCCACCACACCGTCACCGGATGCCGGCTCGTCACCAGGTCGAACGCCGCGTCCCCGAACGGCAACGGCGGCTCGTCCTCGTCGGCCACCACCACCGCGCCCAGCGGGTGCAGCCGCGCGGTCGCCTCCGCGACGTTCGGCGGCCAGGCTTCCGTGGCCACCATGACCTGCGGGAACGTCCCCGCGCCGGCCAACACCTCGCCGCCCCCGGTCTGCACGTCCAGCGCCGCCGACGCCCCCGCCAGTCGCTGCGCCATCAACCGCTGATAGCCCCACGAGGGCCGTTGCTCGGTGGCCCGCCCGGCCAGCCAGGAAAAGTCCCAGCCGGCCACCGACACCTCGGCGGCCTCCGCCACCAATTCCTCAAAAGAACGCTCCATACCCCCACCCTCACCGTCCCGAGCCGCCCCCGCCAGCTATTTCCCTCCGCCGACGCCCACCCGGCCCCGCATTCCACGTCCCTTTACCGCCGCCCCGACCTTTTCCCTTTTGCCACCGGGCCGCCCCAAGAACACCCCGCCCAGCACCAGCAGCAATCCGCACCATTCCCGCCCGCCGAGCGCCTCCCCGGAAAGCGCCGTGCCCAACAACACCCCGGTCACCGGATTGAGCAGTCCGATCAGCCCCACCGTCGCGGCCGGCAGCCGCCGCAACCCGGCGAACCAGGTGGCGAACGCCACCGCCGTCGCCACCACCGTCACGTAGCCGAACCCCCACAACGCCCGCCCGTCGAGCACCGGTGGCGCGCCCTCCACCACCACCGCGAACGGCAGCAACAACAACCCGCCCGCCACCAACTGCCATGCCGTGGAGGCCAGTACGTCCACCTCGGCGCCGTCGTCGCCCGCACTCCACCGTTTGGCCAGCACGTAGCCCAGCGACGACATCCCCATCGCCCCGACCGACGCCAGCACCCCCACCGGATCCACCGCCATCGACGCCGTCAGCAGCATCAACCCGACCCCGCCGGCCCCCACCGCCGCCCCGACCAGATGCCCCGCCCGCGGCCGCTCGCCCAGCAGCCCCCACGCGATCAACGCCATGGCCAGCGGCGACAGCGCCATCACCACCGAGGCCAGACTCGTCGGCAACCGCTGCGCCGCCACGTAGACCAGCGCGAAGAACCCGCCCATGTTGAGCACGCCGAGCACCACCGACCGCCACCACCACGCCCCGCGCGGCAGCCGCCGCCCCACCGCCAGCAGCAGCAGACCGGCGGGCAACGCCCGGATCGCCGCCCCGTACAGCGGATGGCCGTCCGGCAGGAACTCGTGCGTCACGTAGTAGTTGGCTCCCCAGGCCACCGGCGCCACGGCCGTGACCACACCCCACCGCAAAGTACCTTCCATGGAAGGTAAACTACCTTCCCTGGAAGCTATACGCTCCCCCCATGCCCGAGATCCCGCCAACCACCCCCGACCACATCTCCCGCATCCAGGCCGAATGGGCCCGCGAACGCCCCGACCTCGACGTCCGCCCGCAGGGCGTCATCGGCCGCCTGCACCGCCTCGGCGCACTCCTCACCGACCGCCTCTGCCTCGTCTACCGCCGATACGGCCTCAGCGAGGGCGAGTTCGACGTCCTGGCCGCCCTGCGCCGCGCCGGCGCACCCTACGAGCGGGCCCCCGGCGAACTGGCCGCGCACACGATGGTCACCACCGGCGCGATGACCAAGCGGATCGACCGCCTCGAACGCGACGGCCTGGTCACCCGCCGCCGCTCGACCGCCGACGGCCGCGGCCGGGTGGTCGCCCTGACCGACGCCGGCCGCGACCTCTTCGACCGGGCCTTCACCGACCACATGCACAACGAGCGCACCCTCCTCGACGCCCTCGCCCCCGACGAGGCCGCCCACCTGGAAGCCCTCCTCACCACCTGGCTGAGCCGCGTCGAACCCCCGCGCCAGTAGCCGCGCCCCCGCCCCGCCAACCAGGTGAATCCCCCCACAGCACCCGCGCCAACCCCACAGAATCGAACGAGTGAGCGGTACCCTTTCCTCTGTGGCTGACAAGCAGAAGACCTACGACTTCCCCCAGGACCTGCGGGAAGCACAGCTGGAGCTGCATCAGGTCCAGTCCGCCCTCGCGGACCTCTACAAGCGCCTGCCGTGGTCGATCGAACCCCTCCCCGGCTGGACGCACACCAAGGAGAACGGCCACTTCCACGAGGCCGCACGCCCCGACTCACCGGGCTGGTCCGACGAGGAGCAGGCCCAGGTCGCCGAGTTGCGCACCCGCCAACTCGCCCTCGCCGAAAGCGTCGTCACCCACGCCTTCTGGTCCACCTGCGACGACACCCCCGCCGCCCGCTCCGCCCTCAAACACCTCCACGCCCAGGACGAAGCCGCCGAAGAACGCCAGGCCCTCGGCGAATAGCCCCACCCGGCCACCCCAGAAACACCGAAGACCCCCAACCGGTCCTCCCGGTCAGGGGCCTTCTCATTGCGGAGGCTGTGGGATTTGAACCCACGGTGGCGTTGCCGCCACGACAGTTTTCAAGACTGTTCCCTTAGGCCGCTCGGGCAAGCCTCCCCGCGGCACCGCGCGTGCGGTGTCGCGGGGATCAGACTAGCGCGTCACTTGTCGCCCGTGCGCTGTCCCAAGGTGACTTGGGTGGTGTGCTCCTTGCCGCTCCGCTTGTACGTGAGGGTGACACGGTCGCCGGGCTTGTGCTGCCAGATCTCGCTGATGAGGGTCGGGCCGCTGTCGATGACGGTGTCGTCGAGCTTGGTGATGGTGTCGCCGGGCTTCAGGCCCGCCTTGTCGGCCGGACCGCCCGGGGTGACCGGCTCGCTGCCGTTGTTGCCGGTCTGGGCGATGGTCGCGCCGTCGCCGGACTCCCGCATGCCGACCTGGACGCCTATCTGGGGGTAGACCGGCTGCCCGGTCCTTATCAGGTCCTCCGCCACCCGCCTGGCCTGGTCGATCGGGATCGCGAAGCCCAGGCCGATGCTGCCGGACTGGCCGGATTCGCCGCCCATCCCGCCGCCGTTCCCGGCGGACTGGATCGCGGAGTTGATGCCGATGACGTTGCCGCCGGCGTCCAGCAGCGGGCCGCCGGAGTTGCCGGGGTTTATCGACGCGTCGGTCTGGAGCGCGCTCATGTAGGAGGCGCTGCTGCCGCCGCCGTCGCTGGAGGCCACCGGGCGGTCCTTGGCGCTGATGATGCCGGTGGTGACCGTGCCGGACAGGCCGAAGGGCGCGCCGATCGCGATCGTGGCGTCGCCGACCTGGACGTTGGCGGACTTGCCGAGCGGGAGCGGGTTGAGCGTGGCGCCGGAGGCGTTCTTGAGCTTGATGACGGCGACGTCGTAGCCCTGGGCGTGGCCGATGACCTCGGCGTCGTACTTCTTGCCGTTGGAGAACGTCGCGGTGAGCCGGCCGCCGTCGGCCGCGCTGGCGACCACGTGGTTGTTGGTGAGGATGTGGCCCTGCTTGTCGTAGACGAAGCCGGTGCCGGTGCCGCCGTCGCCGCTCGCGCCCTGCGCCTCGATGGTGACGACGCTGGGCAGCGCCCGCTGCGCTATCCCGGAGACGGAGGTGGGCTTGCGGTTCAGCGCCTCGGGGTCGCCGGAGGCGGAGACCGTCGTCGAGCCGGTGTCGTTGCGGCCCGCGGCCCAGTAGCCGATGCCGCCGCCGACGCCGCCCGCGACCAGCGCGGCGACCAGCACCGCGGCGATCAGGCCGCCGTTGCGCTTCTTCGGGGGCGGCTGGTGGCCGGGCGGCGCCCAGGGGTCACCGCCGCCGGGCGGGGGCGCACCCCACCCACCGGCCGGACCGTGTCCGGCCGCGGCGTACGGGGAGGAGGGGGCCGGGGGCTGTTCCGGGTGGGCGGCCGGGGTCGGGGGGAGCGGCTGGGTGCGGTCGGGCTCGGCCGGGCCGGCGGTGCCGGGCTCGGCGGGCCGCGGCGCGTAGTCCGGCGGCGGGGGCGCCGCGGGCGGCGTGGCCGGCGCGGCCTGAGTCGGGTCGCCGGAGGCGGGCGCGGGGGCGCTGTCCGGCTGCGGCCCGGTCGGCGGCTTGGCCTCCGACGGGACGCCGGCTCCCTCGTTCTCGGTGCTCACAGCTCTCTCCTCAGTCAGCTTGCTTCACGGCGGTACCGGCCCGGGGACCGGATCCCGGGTCTCCCGGCATCCGGGATCCCGCGGTACTCCAGCATCCGCGATCCTGCCGCTCCGGGCGAGTCCCGACCGTCCCGTCGGTGGTCCACCGACCCGGCCCGACCGCCACCGCCCAGCGTCCCCCAGCCTTCCCCATGGCCCGTCAGAGGACCGTAAGCCGAACCTGTGACTTATTCACCTCGTTCATGAGCAAAGCGGCTCGGACGCGGGGTACCCGGCGCATGCGACATAACAGGCACCGCTCCTCCTCGACGAGCGCGCCGGGTGCGCGCGGTGCACCGGGTGCGCCGGTGATCGCCTCCCGGGCGGCCGCGGAACGGTGGATGGGACGATGGCGCGGTGACCTACCCACGCCCCGCCGAGGAGGCCCGCCCGGGTCGTCCCGCCATCGCCGTCGTGGCCCACCGCGGCGCCTCCGACGACGCGCCGGAGCACACCCTGGCCGCCTACCGGAAGGCGATCGAGGACGGGGCGGACGCCCTGGAGTGCGACGTCCGGCTGACCGCGGACGGGCACCTGGTCTGCGTCCACGACCGGCGGGTCAACCGCACCTCCAACGGGCGCGGCGCGGTCTCCGCACTGGAGCTGGCCGATCTCGCCGCGCTGGACTTCGGGTCGTGGAAGGAAGCCGTGGAGGACGCGCGGCGGACCGGCGGGCGAGAGGTGCACGCCGACGAGGAGCCGGACTGGCAACCAGGCAACGCCGAACGGACCTCGGTGCTGACCCTGGAACGGCTGTTGGAGCTGGTGGCGGACGCGGACCGCCGCGTCGAGCTGGCCATCGAGACGAAGCACCCCACCCGCTGGGCCGGACAGGTGGAGGAGCGGCTGGTCGAGTTGCTCGCCCGCTTCGGCCACACGAAACCGGCCACCCGCGACTGGACGCCCCCGGTCCGCGTCATGAGCTTCTCCGCCCGCTCCCTGCACCGGGTGCGGGCGGCGGCGCCGGGCATCCCGGGCGTCTACCTGATGCAGTTCCTCACCCCCCGCCACCGTGACGGCCGGCTGCCGCCCGGGGTGGGCATCGCCGGCCCCGGGGTGCGGATCCTGCGCGCCCATCCGGAATACGTCGCCAAGGCGCACCGGGCGGGCCACCAGGTGCACGTCTGGACGGTCAACGAGACGGACGACGTGGCGATGTGCCGGGACCTCGGCGTCGACGCAATCATTACGAACCGCCCCAAGCAGGTACGAACCCAACTCGGCCTTAGGTAAGGCTCATCACAGGGTGTGCACCGGCGCATTCGGCCCGTAGGTGACGGTGTCGAGTGCGTCACTGTGTGCCGGTTGGCCGGTTTCCGGTCCAGTCCATTGGGGCATCCATCCCGTGGCGTGGGGCAAAGGAGGTCTCGGGGGTGGCGTTGGTGGTGGCACAAGAGGTGCCGACGTCGTCGATCATGGCCGTACCTCATGGTCCAGTGGGTGTCGGCATGGCCAGGCGGCGCATGCGAGCAGAGCTGTTGGCAAGTGGAGTTCAGGACAGTGTCGTCGATGATGCGGTGCTGGTCCTCTCGGAACTCCTGAGTAATTCGTGTCGCCATGCGCGTCCGATATACGACGACGTCGCGTCGGATTCCGTAACGGGGCGCGTTCCCGACGGCGCGTCAGGACCCGACCGGGGCGGCGCCCTGGACACCGACCGCGACGGTTCCCCCGCGGTCGGCACCGGCGCCACCGTGCGCGCCGCCTGGCGCATCGACGGGCAGGGGCGCCTGGTCGTCGCGGTCACCGACGGTGGCGGCCCGACCCGTCCGGTTCCGGCCACTCCGTCCGTCACCGCCCGCGGCGGGCGTGGGCTGGCGATCATCCGCTCGCTCGCCAAGGACTGGGGCGTCCGCGACACCGCACCCGGCGAGGTGACGGTCTGGGCCGCCCTCTCGCTTCAGGGCGCCTTCGCTACGCGCGTTGACCTGACGGCGGATCTGTCCGCCGAGCTCACACCCGAGTTGCCGGCCGACCTGACGGCCGGGCTCCCGCTCTCCCTGCGGAAGGTCCCGCGCGCCGCCCCGCCCCGCACCGGGCAGCACGGCCGCCGCCCGGGCCGCGGCGCGTCCGGTCTGACCTTCGCGGACCTCGACGACCTGCCCTGACGCCGGCGTCGCGCCCTCCGTGCCGAGGGTCCCGCCGCGCTGACGGCGATGTTTGGCGGGCTTGCGGGCGCCGCTCTCCTCTAGGCTCGCGCCGGAACGCGTCCGCACCAGAGGAACCACCAGGAGACACCGTCGCCATGGCCAAGAAGCGCCGTCCCCAACCCCGGGCCGCAGCAGTACAGACCAAGGACGCCGAGGTGCCGGTGGTCGGCGCCCGCGAGCCCTGTCCGTGTGGTTCCGGCCGCCGTTACAAGGCATGCCACGGCCGGGAGGCGGCGCACGCCGTCACCGAGCTGGTCCGGCGTCCGTTCGAGGGGCTGCCCGGCGAGTGCGACTGGGTGGCGCTGCGCGAGCTGGTGCCCGCCGCCACCACCGAGTTGACCCTCAAGGGCGGCCTGCCCGAGGGCGTCCCGTCGGTGACGCTGGCCACCGTGCTCCCGATGGCCTGGCCCGCGCTGCGCCGGGACAACGGGGCGGTGCTGCTCGGCCTCCAGAACGACACCTCGTCCGGCGACATCAGCCGGGACCTCGCCGACACCCTCCAGCGGGCGCTGACCACCGAGCCCGGCCACCCGGTGGCCGCGGGGCGGGCCCCCGCCGACGGGCCGCGGCTGCAGGACCTGCTGGACCCGGACGCGCCTTTTGAGCCGACCGTCCACACCGGCTTCGAGTTCTGGGTGGAGAACGCCGAGAACGCCACCGCCGAGGTCGCCGCCTCCCTGGAGCGGGCCAACGCCGCGGCGATCCCGACCGCCCGGATCCCCGGCCTTGAGGGCGCGTACTGGTGCGAGGCCCCGGAGAAGAACCACCTGCGCTGGGTCACCGCGCACCCCGAGGAGCAGCTCCTCGACGCGCTCGCCCGGCTGCACGCCGCCGGCACCTCGTCGCTGGGCGAGGGCACCCGCCTGGTCGGCTCGTTCCGGGCGCACGGCCTGGTCGTCCCGGTGTGGGACCTGCCGTCGTCGATGGGCGCCGACGAGGTCACCGCCCCGGCCGCCGCCTTCGGCGAGCGGCTGGCCAAGGCGCTCGCCACGGACACCCCGCTGACCGCGGAGGAGCGCCGGGCCCGCGGCGGGCTCACCAACCGTCAGATCACCCTGAGCTGATCGCCCGGCCGGTTCGATCACGGACGTGAGAACCGTCACAGGCCCCGGCAACTGCCCGTACTTGCCGGTAAATCCGCGTCCGGAATTCCACGATCGAATTTGCGAACCGCCGATCTCTTGTTACGGTTCTAGGAGCCCGGTCGCTGGTGCATCCCCCGTCGCCAGCGACCGGGCGTTTCCATGCCCGGACGGCGCACGGCCGGCTCCGGGCGCACGCCCTCGCACGGCCGGGCCCTCAGCGCCCCGAACTCCCGCCGTCCGGCGTCCAGTTGCCTCCCGAGCGCAACAGCAGCCGCTCCCCCGCCAGGTCCGAGAACTCCGCCACCGCGCCGTACGGCAGCCGCGCCCCGCGCGCCGTGGGCCCGGCCGGCGTCTCGCACACCCCGGGCGCCCCGTCCGCCGGTACCGCGCAGTTCGCCTGGACGCTCCGGCCGTCCGGACGCAGCAGCGTCAACGCGGCGCGCAGCGGTTCACCCGTGGAGTTGTGGAAGAAGGTCCGCGCCCAGGTGCGGCCGGCCTCGACCAGGACGCAGGTCTGGGCCGTGATCCCCGGGCGGGCGGTGAGTTCGGGGCCGCAGTGGGTGGTGCGGCCCTGGGCCAGGAGGGGGCGGGTCAACTCGGTGAGCGGGTCGCCGGACGCGGCCGACGGGCCGGACGAATGGGGGTCGCGGCCGGCGTCCGGGACCACCGGCGGGAGGAGGCTGTCCGCCGGCCCGGCCGTCGCGGCGGCCAGGGGGACGGCGAGGGCGAGCACGGCGGTGCCGGCGAGCCCGATCAGGCGGAGAATCCGCGCACGCTGCATGGAACCCACTTGCGGAGATGGCGAGGTATGCCGGAGGTGTGGCACGGGGAAGGTGCCGCCCGCGGCGCGGCGGGCGGTGCGCCTCGAACCTATCGGGCCATCGGGGCGGCACCGGGTGCCCCCAACCGCGATTCCCGGAGGAATCGGGACAGCTCATACCCTTACGGGTGAACCGGAACTGCGCGTTTCCGGCCACCCGTGGAGGCACGCGGTGCGGTGGTGCGCGGCGGTGCTCAGTAGGCGAGCCGGCTGCCGCCGTCGGGGGTGCTGGTGCTCGCCGTCACCAGCGCGTCGACGATCGTGGCCACCTTCGGCAGCCAGGGGGCGGCCTGGGTGCTGGCCGGCGGGCGCTCCCAGCGGACCTTGCCGGCGCCGGTCGGCGACGGCGGCAGCACGAGGTAGCCGCCCTCGCTGTGGAAGCGCAGCGAACTCGGCACCCAGTCCCGGGAGCTCAGCAGTTCGCCCAACTCCGCAAGGTCGTACGGCGCTACGAGCAGCGACCAGCGGGTCGGGGTGGCCACCACGGGTCCGGTGCGGACGCCGAAGTGGTCCAGCGCGGCCAGCGCCCGGGCCCCCGCGACGGCCGGCAGGCTCACCGCGCAGGGCGCCCGGCCGCCGGTCGCCAGGACCACCGGCGCGTCCGGGCGGTTGGTCCACCACCACCGCACCATGCGGGCGTCGGTGGTGGCCGCCAGCACTGCAGGGTCGAAGGGGTGCGCCCCCGGCACCACGCAGTCGGCGTCGGGGCAGTTGCAGCGGCGGGGGGCCCGCTCGCCGAGGCCGAGCCGCCCGCCCGCCTGCTGCCGCCCGGCGGGTCGCAGCCCGACGCCCGGGAGGACGGGCCACTGCCACTCGGTGGCGCAGTGGAGCGCCGCACCGAGGAGCGCCGACCTCCCGCTGCGCCGGAACAGGGGCTTGCGTCGCCTTCCGAGGATCTCGCGCATGAGCGCTCGTTCCTTTCCGTTACGCCGAGGGATTGGTCCTTCGCACTGCACACCGATGAGCTGGACACACCGTAGGTGCGTGCCGTTTCGCAATTGCCGTTGTGCTGTTCCGGGCCGGTACGGAGTGGTGCGGGTGGTGCTGCGGCCCGGTCGTGCGGTTCGGCCGGCCGGCCTGATGGTGCGACCCGGAGGCCGTTCGCGCTCGATCACCACACGTGGCGATCGGGTCACCGCGTGTACGAGGCAGCGCATCACGCCGTACACCGGGCGTGGAACGTGGCGGAGGGTGGCGCGCGCATGGCGCTTGCGCTTCCGGTGGTGCCTTCCCGCCACTGGGGAGTGCGTCGCGGTGGTCGCCGTATAGGACGCTGGTGCCGGCCGGAGAGTTCCGGTGCGGCTCCAACTGCCCCCGCACCTATCCGAGTACGTACCCGCCACGGTGGATATGACGCGCTGCTGATCGCCGCCAGCAGACCTCAAATTGACGCCCGGTGGGCTTTTTTCAGGCCAATCTACAGACCTCGCTGACACCACAAACCCCAAGGGGACAGTGCTGGACATCACATTGCTGGTGCGTGTACATGTGGAGGCATTGATAGCGGAGCAGCATGACATGGGGGTTTGCGATGCTATTGAGGACATTGAGCGGACCGCACGACCGCACAACATCACTCAACAAAAAGCCGCACTCCCCGTCACATCGCGGCCTGAACTGGGATTTTTTCGGTCGCTTCGTAGGTCGTCGGCCATGAGCGCCCCCCACGTCCCGAAAGTGGCTGGAATCGAACCAGCGCTTCCCGGTCCGGCGCACACTGCCGGCCCTCGTGTGACGGCCTCTCCCAACGATCCCGCCGATCCAGCCGATCCCACCGGCCCCGCCTCCGACGCCTCCGTTGACGGCCCGTCCGGCACCGCCGGAACCGACCAGGGCGGTGCCCGCCCCGACGCCCCCGACGTCCCCTCCCCCGTCGACCGGATCGCCGCCGTCCAGGACCGGCTGGCGGGCTGGATCTCCGACCTCAGCACCCTGCACGACCTCACCGAACGGCTCGCCCGCACCCGCACCTTGGACGACGCGCTGCGCGAACTCCTGCGGGCCGGCGCCTTCCTCGTCGGCGCCCGGCGCGGACTGGTCGTGCTGGCTCCGCAGGACGGGCTCGGCCCGGAGACCACCGTCGGACTGGGCCTGGGCCACGCCGAGATCGGCCATCTGGAGACCGTGCCGCGCCGCGCCCTGTCGTACGCGCGGCTACTGGACGGCCTCCCCGAGCCCGGCGCGGGCGACGGCGCCGAGGCCGAGGCCCGCACCGAGATCGTCGAACCGGACATCCCCGGGGAGAAGGACCTCGACCCGCGGCTGCGCGAGGTCGCCGCCCGCCTCGGCTACGCCGCCAGCTACGCCGTGCCGCTCACCGCCGGCCCCGTGGGTCGGCTGGGCGCCGCGGTCTGGCTGTACGACGAACCGGCCGAGCCCGGCGACCGGCGGCGCCACCTCGTCGGCCTCTACCGCGCGCACGCCGCCGAACACCTCGCCCGGCTGCTCGAACTCCACCGCAGCCGGCAGGCCGCCCGGACCCTCCGCGACGAACTGCTGCCCCGCCGGCTGCCGCGGATCCCCGGCGTCCGGCTCGCGGTGCGGCACGCCACCGGGCCGCGCGGCGGCGGCGACTGGTACGACGCGCTGCCGCTGCCGGACGGCGCGCTGGGCCTGGCGGTGGGATCGGTCACCGGTTCCGGGCCGAGCGCGGTGGCCGCCATGGGGCGGCTGCGGGCCTCGCTGCGGGCCTACGCCGTCATGGAGGGCGAGGACCCGGTCGCGGTCCTCTCCGACCTCGAACTGCTGATGCGGCTGACCGAGCCGGCCCGGAGCGCCACCGCGCTGTTCGCCTTCACCGAGCCGCCGCCGGGCGGTCCGGGCGGGCCCCCGGTGCCGGCCGGGCTCCGCGGCCCGGCGCCGCGCAAGATGGTGCTGGCCGGGGCCGGCCACTGCCCGCCGCTGGTCCTCGGCGACCTGCGGGCGGAGTTCGTGGAGACCTCGCTGTCCGCGCCGCTGGGCATGCTCGCCTGTTGGGAGGCGCCCAGCGTGGAGATCGAGCCGGCCCCCGGCGAGACGGTGCTCCTGTACAGCGACGGGCTGCTGCACCGCACCGGCGAGCCGATGGACCGGGCGTTCGCCCGGCTGCACTCCGCGGCCGCCGGCGTCCCCCGGGCCGACCGGCACGACCCGGAGGCGGTGGTGGGCCACGTCGTACGGGCCATGCTGCCGCAGGGGCTGGACGACGCGACCTCCGAGGAGGATGTGGTTCTGCTCGCGGCGTACTTCGAGGAGTAACGGCGTCACCGCAGGTCAGAGGGGTGAGCACGGCGGCACCCGGCGCCCGGGGCCGTCGTGCGGGACAGGTCACCTCGTCCGACCCCTGGACCGGAATCCGCTCGCACTTACGATGGAATCCGGTTCAGTCTGAAAAGCCTTAAAAGGAGGCGTGGTGACCGACGAGCTCGCTCCGGAGACCCCGGAAGAGGAAGAGCAGCCGATCAAGCAGCGCAAGAACGGCCTGTACCCGGGCGTATCGGATGAGCTCACCGAGAACATGAAGGGCGGCTGGGCGGACACCGAGCTGCGCGGCCTGGAGCCGATCGCGCAGGCGTCGCACGCCGCCCGGCGGCGCGCCGCGCTCTCCGCGCGCTTCCCCGGCGAGCGCCTGGTGATCCCCGCGGGCCTGTTGAAGACCCGCTCCAACGACACCGAGTACCCCTTCCGGGCCTCGACCGAGTACGTCCACCTCACCGGCGACCAGACCGACGGCAGCGTGCTGGTCCTGGAGCCGCGCGGCGACGGGGCCGAGGGCCACGACGAGACGGTCTACCGCCTGCCCCGCTCCGACCGCGAGAACGGCGAGTTCTGGCTGAACGGCATGGGCGAGCTGTGGGTCGGTCGGCGGCACGGCCTCGACGAGTCCGCGGCCCTGCTCGGCATCGCCTGCAAGGACGTCCGCGAGCTGCCCGAGCAGCTCAAGGAGGCCACCGGCCCGGTCCGGGTCGTCCGCGGTCACGACGCCCCGATCGAGCAGGCGCTGCACGACAAGGTCACCGCGGAGCGGGACGAAGAGCTGCGGGTGTTCCTCTCCGAGGCCCGGCTGGTGAAGGACGACTTCGAGATCGGCGAGCTGCAGAAGGCCGTCGACTCGACGGTGCGCGGCTTCGAGGACGTGGTCAAGGTCCTCGACAAGGCCGAGGCGACCAGCGAGCGCTACATCGAGGGCACCTTCTTCCTGCGCGCCCGGGTCGAGGGCAACGACGTCGGCTACGGCTCCATCTGCGCCGCCGGCCCGCACGCCACCACCCTGCACTGGGTCCGCAACGACGGCGCGGTCCGCTCCGGCGACCTGCTGCTGCTCGACGCCGGCGTGGAGACCACCACCCTCTACACCGCGGACGTCACCCGCACCCTGCCGATCAACGGCCGCTACACCGACCTCCAGCGCAAGGTCTACGACGCGGTCCACGAGGCCCAGGAGGCCGGCATCGCGGCGGTGAAGCCGGGCGCCGGCTTCCGGGACTTCCACGACGCCGCCCAGCGGGTGCTCACCGAGAAGCTGGTCGAGTGGGGCCTGGTCGAGGGCCCGGTGGAGCGCGTCCTGGAGCTGGGACTCCAGCGCCGCTGGACCCTGCACGGCACCGGCCACATGCTCGGCCTGGACGTCCACGACTGCGCCGCGGCCCGCACCGAGAGCTACGTCAACGGCACGCTGGAGCCCGGCATGGTGCTGACCGTCGAGCCCGGCCTGTACTTCCAGGCGGACGACCTGACGGTCCCCGAGGAGTACCGCGGCATCGGCATCCGGATCGAGGACGACATCCTCGTGACGGAGGACGGCAACCGCAACCTGTCCGCCGCGCTGCCGCGCCGGTCGGACGAGGTCGAGGCGTGGATGGCGGGCCTGCTCGGCAAGTAGGTCCCGCGCGCGACGTCAACGGCGCGCCGGAGCGGGTGGCTTCAGTCCCCCCGCTCCGGCGCGCCGTCGTCGTCCGGACCGTCGTCGTCCGGGCCGGTGGGCTCCGGGGTGCCGGCCGGCCGGCACGTACCGGTGGTGTACGCGCCCGCCCGCGCCGCGGCCCACACGGCGGTGGCGGTGGACTCGGCGAGGCCGGGCTCCACCGGGCGGCGGGCGATCAGGATCCGGTAGTAGAAGGGCGCGCCGAGGGCCGCCATCACCGCTTCGGGGTCGGTGTCCGCGGGGAGTTCGCCGCGCGCGATGCCGCGCCGCACCAGTGCGCCGGCCAGCACCAGCCGCTCGTCGAAGAAGTCCCGCAGTGCGGTGGCCGCCTGGGGGTCGCGGGCCGCGACGGCCACCACCGCCTCGATCAGGCCGCGGGTCCGGTCCGCACCGTAGAACCGTCCTATTCCGTGGGCCAGCGCGCGGAGGTCGCCGGGCAGGGTGCCGGTGTCCGGCAGCGGCACCCCGCTGCTCATGTCGGTCAGCAGCTCGCAGACCAGCTTGTCCACGCTGCGCCAGCGGCGGTAGAGGGTCGCCAGGTGCACCCCGGAGCGTTGGGCCACCCGCTCCATGGAGAGCGTGGCGAAGCCGCCGTCGGCCAACTCCTCGGAGACGGCGGTCAGTACGGCGCGGCGGGTACGCGCCGTTCGTCCCCCGGGGCGGGTCTCGCCCGGGGCCTGGTGCGCGGTCGTCACGGCGGCTCCGTTACGGGGTCGTGATACGGATCGCAGCGCGGATTGCAGTGCGGGTTCTGGCCAAGTATTGTCCAGGACAGATTAACGCGAGCAACTTCGCGTTAATCGGGGTGCCGCGCTGGTCTCGCTGGGAAAGGGGACGCCGCGGGGGAGGTCCTCCTCTCGCGAGACCGCGCAGTCCACCTTCGCCGAACGGCGAATTCCAGCCGTTTTCCGGCTCTTCCGAGTTCCCCCTGTTGTCGCCCGGCCCGCCCGGCCCTGGGGACCGTCCCGGCCCGCCGTTCGCGGCCCGCTCAGCGCAGCCCGTGCCGCCGGGCCACCATCCGCTCCACCGCCGCGTCGGGCAGCAGCCGCCGCAGCAGGAAGACCGCGGGGGCGTTGCTGCCGACCGCGTAGTGCGGCCGGGGGCGGGCCGCCTCGACCGCCTTCAGGACGGTGGCGGCGACCTTCTCCGGCGGGATGCCGCGCGCCTCGTTGGCGTCGAGGGCGGTCAGCATCGTCCGGTACGCGTCCGCGAACGGCGAGCCGTCCGCCACGTAGTGGGTGCGCCGGGCGCTGATGCCGGTGGCGATCGAGCCCGGTTCGACGGTGGTCAGCGCCACGCCGTAGGGCGCGACCTCCCGCCGGGCGGCGTCCGCGAAGCCCTTGAGCGCGGCCTTGGACGCCACGTAGGAGGAGCGGTAGGCGAGCGGGAAGCTGGCCAGCATGGAGCCGATCATCACCACCCGGCCGTGGCCGCGCTCCCGCATCCCCGGCAGCACGAGCTGGGTGAGCCGCACGGCGCCGAAGACGTTCAGCTGGAAGAGCCGGCGGACCGCGGCCATCGGGAGTTCCTCGAAGGGCCCGTTCTGGCTCTCGCCGGCGTTGTTGACCAGCACGTCCACCGGGCCCGCCGCCGCGGCGCACGCCTCGATGCCCGCCTCGTCGGCGAGGTCGAGCGGGAGGTAGCGGACGCCGGGCAGCGGTGCGGCGAGGGTCGACGGGTCCCGGCTGGTGCCCAGGACGCGGTAGCCGCGGGCGACCAGTGCCGCGGCCACCGCGGCGCCGATGCCGGAGGAGGCGCCGGTCACCAGCGCGGTGCGCCCGCCGCGGTCGCCCGCACCGGCCGGGTGCCGGCCCGTCGCGGGGGCGCTCACGTCAGGTCGCGGGCGAGCGCCCGCCCCGCCGCGCGGCCGGAGAAGATGCAGCCGCCCAGGAAGGTGCCCTCCAGCGCGTTGTAGCCGTGCACCCCGCCGCCGCCGAAGCCGGCGACCTCGCCGGCCGCGTACAGCCCGGCGAACGGCGTGCCGTCCGGCCGCACCACCTGCGAGTCCAAGGTGGTCTCCAGACCGCCCAGCGTCTTGCGGGTCAGCAGGTGCAGCCGGACCGCGATCAGCGGGCCGTGCGCCGGGTCGAGCAGCCGGTGCGGCTTGGCGACCCGGGCCAGCTTGTCGGGCCAGTACTCGCGGGCGTTGCGCACCGCCATCAGCTGGAGGTCTTTGGAGTAGGGGTGGGCCACCGCCCGGTCCCGGGCCAGCACTTCCCGCTCGACCGTCGCGTAGTCGAGGGGGGCCGACGGCTCGACGGCGTTCATCCCGGCGACCAGTTCGCGCAGGGTGCGCCGGACGACGAAGTCCGCGCCGTGGTCGAGGAACGCCTGGACCGGGCCGGGTGCGCCCTTCTTCAGCCGCGCCAGCGCGAGCTTGAGGTCCTTGTCGGTGATGTCCGGGTTCTGCTCGGAGCCGGAGAGCGCGAACTCCTTCTCCACGATGGAGCGGGTCAGGACGAACCAGGTGTGGTCGTGGCCGGTGTGCACGATGTGGCGCAGGGTGGCCAGGGTGTCGTGGCCGGGGAAGAGCGGTGCGGGCAGCCGGCGTCCGGTGGCGTCCAGCCACAGCGACGACGGGCCGGGGATGATCCGGATCGCGTGGTCGGGCCAGATCGGGTCCCAGTTCTTGATGCCCTCGGTGTAGTGCCACATCCGGTCGCGGTTCACCAGCGAGCCGCCGGCCCGTTCGGTGATCTGCAGCATCCGCCCGTCCACGTAGGCGGGCACGCCGGTGATCATCGACTTGGGGGCCGGGCCGAGCCGGTCGACCGGCCAGTTCTCGCGGACCAGTGCCTGGTTGGCGCCGATGCCGCCGGAGGTCACCACCACCGCCTGCGCGCGCAGCGCGAACTCGCCGGTCGCCTCGCGCCCGGAGGCCACCCCGCGCGGGAGGTCCGACGGCGCCAGCGTGGTGCCGCGCACCCCGACCGCCGCCCCGTCCTCCACGATCAGCTCGTCGACCCGGTGGCGGTGCCGGAAGACCACCAGCCCGCGCTCGGCCGCGGCCCGCACCGGTTCGGCGAAGACCCGGACCACCTCGGGGCCGGTGCCCCAGGTGAGGTGGAAGCGGGGGACGGAGTTGCCGTGGCCCGTCGCCAGGCCGGCGCCACGCTCGGCCCAACCGACGGTCGGCATCACCCGCAGCCCGAGGTCGTGCAGGTAGCGGCGCTTCTCGCCGGCCGCGAAGTCCACGTACGCCTGCGCCCACTGCCGCGGCCAGTGGTCCTCGCGGTCCCGGTCGAAGCCGGCGGAGTCCAGCCAGTCGGACAGCGCCAGTTCGGGCGAGTCCTTGATGCCGGCCCGTCGCTGCTCGGGGCTGTCCACCAGGAACAGCCCGCCCAGCGACCAGAACGCCTGGCCGCCGAGGTTGGCCCCGCTCTCCTGGTCGACGACGAGCACCCGGCGCCCCGCACGGGTGAGTTCGTAGGTGGCGACCAGCCCGGCCAGCCCGGCCCCTACGACGATGACGTCGGCGTCGTCGCTCATTCCGCCACCTCGTTGCGCTCGCTCATGGGGGGAGCTCCTCTGCGGTTCCGCGGCGGCCGTCGACACCCGGCCGACAACCTTGTCGCGTCCATGTCCGTAACAACCGATACAGGAACGTATCCGATGGGTCGGTGCCGCAACAAGGACCACCGGGAAGACGCCGGCCGGGGCGACGCCCGCACCACCACGGCGCCGCCACAGGTCCGGCTTCTACTATGAGCGGGACATCTGAGCGGACGTACTCCGTCGTCGTCACCGCCGGCAGCGGTCCGGTCGGGGCGGTCGGAGCGAACTGGGGGGACCTGGCGTGGGCTTCATGGACCGCGTACGCGGCGAATTCATCGACATCATCGAGTGGACCGACGACAGTCGGGACACCCTCGTGTGGCGCTTCCCGCGCTTCGAGAACGAGATCAAGATGGGCGCCAAGCTCATCGTGCGCGAGTCGCAGGCCGCCGTCTTCGTCAACCAGGGCCGGATCGCGGACGTCTTCGCGCCGGGCATGCACGAGCTGCAGACCGGGAACCTGCCGATCCTGTCGACGCTCCAGGGCTGGAAGTACGGCTTCCACTCGCCGTTCAAGGCGGAGGTCTACTTCGTCACGACCCGGCAGTTCACGGACCTGAAGTGGGGCACGCAGAACCCGGTCACGGTGCGCGACCCCGAGTTCGGCATGGTGCGGCTGCGGGCGTTCGGCGGCTACGCGGTGCGGGTCACCGACCCGGGCCGGCTGATCACCGAACTCGCCGGCACCGACCCGCAGTTCCGCACCGAAGAGGTCGAGGAGTACCTGCGGCAGCTGATCGTGGGGCGGCTCGGCACGCTGCTGGCCAGCTCGGGCATCCCGATGCTCGACCTCGCCGCGCGCCAGGCCGAACTCGGCGACCGGCTGGCGAAGGCCCTGACCGACGAGCTGGCGACGTCGCACGGCCTCTCGATCCCGAAGTTCATCATCGAGAACATCTCGCTGCCGCCCGAGGTCGAGCAGGCCATCGACGCCCGCAGCCGCATGGGCATCATCGGCAACGTCGACAACTACGCGCGCCTCCAGGCCGCGGACGCGGTGCGGGACGCGGCGAACAACCCCGGCGGCGCCGGCGAGGGCGTGGGCCTGGGGCTGGGCATGGCCGCCGGCCAGCAGCTGGCGCAGGCGTTCGCGCCCCAGCAGCCCCAGCAGCCCGCCGCGCCGGCCCCGGGCGGCGGGGCCGTGCCGCCGCCGCTGCCCGGGCAGCAGCAGTACCAGTGGTACGTGGCCGTGGACGGGCAGCAGCAGGGCCCCTACGACCACGCGACGTTCACCGGGCACATCGGCTCGGGCGCGGTCCGGCGCGGCATGCTCGCCTGGCGCGAGGGGATGGCGGCGTGGCAGCCCGTGGAGAACGTGCCGGAGCTCGCCCCGCACTTCCGTGCCACCCCGCCGCCGCTGCCGCCGCAGGCGTGACGCACCGCCAGGAGGCCGTGACCCCATGAGCTACCAGCCGTACGAGCCGCAGCAGCCGTATCCCCAGCAGGCGCCGCAGGGGTACCCGCCCCAACAGCCCTACCCGCAGCAGGCGCCGCAGGGGTATCCGCCCCAGCAGGGGTACCCACAGCAGCAGGCGTACCCGCAGCAGGTGCCGCAACAGCAGCCGCCGCAACAGCCGTACCAGCAGCAGCCGCACGACCCGCAGCAGCAGCCGCCCCCGCCGCCCCCGCAGGACGGGCAGGACGGGCAACAGCCGCAGTCCTACGCGTGTCCGAGCTGCGGTTCCACCGCCGAGTACGCCCCGGGCACCCAGGTGCTGCGCTGCCCGAACTGCCGGTACGAGCAGCCCATCGCGCCCGTCAACCGCGAGGTGCGGGAACACGCCTGGGAGGAGCTGGCGGGCCTGGCGCCCAAGCCGACGGCGGCCGGCGGGCAGGTCCTGCAGTGCCCCGGTTGCGGTGCGGCCAACGAGACCTCCGCGCTCTCCGGCCGCTGCCAGTTCTGTGCCACGCCCCTGGTCGCCTCGACCGCCGGGGACCGGATCGTGCCCGAGGGCCTGGTGCCGTTCCGGGTGAACAAGCGGGACGTGCACGACAACCTCGGCAAGTGGGCGAAGTCCCGCTGGTTCGCGCCGAACAGCCTGAAGAAGGTGAACGCGGCGGAGACCCTGCACGGGACGTACGTGCCGCACTGGACGTACGACGCCGCGACCACGTCCGCCTACAGCGGCGAACGCGGCGAGGAGTACACCGTCGGCACCGGCGACAACAAGGAGACCAAGGTCCGCTGGTACCGCGCCAACGGCACCGTCCAACGGTTCTTCGACGACGTCCTGGTCCCCGGGGCCGGGCACGTCCCGGCCGACCGGCTCCAGGCCCTGGAGCCCTGGCCGCTGAAGCAGGCGGTGGCCTACCAGGAGGCGTACCTGGCGGGCTTCCGGACCCTGCGGTACGACGTCGAGCCGGAAGCGGGCTTCCAGAACGCCCAGCAGAAGATGGCCAAGGTCATCGAGAAGGACTGCAAGCGGGACATCGGCGGTGACCGGCAGCGGCTGCACTCGGTGGACACCAACTACGGGTCGGTGACCTACAAGCTCCTGCTGCTGCCCGTGTGGTTCGCCTCCTACGTCTACAACGGCAAGCAGTGGCAGGTCATGGTCAACGCCGAGACCGGCGAGGTGTCCGGGGACCGTCCCTACAGCCCCTGGAAGATCGCCTTCACGGCCCTCCTGGTGACCGCCGTGGTGACGACGCTCCTGATCGTCTACAACAAGTACCGGCACTGACGGGCGGCGCCCCGGACAACGTCGACGCGGCGCTCACGAAGCCTCGTGAGCGCCGCGTTCGCGCGGGGTCCGGCTGGGGCCGCGGGGCCCTCAACGCTTGGTGGTGCCGTTGAACAGCGCGCGCGACCAGACGTAGCCGACCAGGGAGATGACCGCGCACCAGGCGAGCGCGATCCAGCCGCTGTTGCCGATCGCGGAGCCGGAGAGCAGGCCGCGCAGCGCCTCGGTCATCGGCGTGAAGGGCTGGTGCTCGGCGAACCAGCGCAGCCCCGGCGACATCGAGGCGGCCGGCACGACCGCGGAGCCGAGGAACGGCAGGAACTGGATGAGCAGCGGCTTGTTGCTCGCGGACTCCACGGTCTTGGAGAGCAGGCCGAGCGCGGTCGACAACCAGGTCACCGCGAAGGCGATCGCCGCGAGCAGGCCGGCGGCGGCGAGCCACTGAAGCGGCGTCGCCCCGGACCGGAAGCCGACGGCCAGCGCGACGCCCACCACCAGCACGGTGCACACCATGGTCTGGAGGACGCTGCCGAGGACGTGCCCGGTCATGAACGACGAGCGGGTGATGTTCATGGTGCGGAAGCGGTTGATGATGCCTTCGGTCATGTCGGAGCAGACCGCGATCGAGGTCGACATCGAGCCGGCCGCCACCCCCATGATGATGATTCCGGGCGTCAGGTACTCCAGGTAGGCGTCCCGTCCGCCGCCGCCCGGCAGCCCCGTGCCGATCGTGTCCCCGAAGGCGTAGACGAAGAGCAGCAGCATCAGGATCGGCATCATGGCGGTGCCGAACCCCACGGACGGGTAGCGGATCGCGTGCTTGAGGTTCCGCCGCAGCATCGTCATCGAGTCGTGCGCGGCGTGGACGAGGGTGCTCATCGTCGGGTCTCCTTGGCGGGGTGCGGGGTGCCGGTGCCGGTCAGGGCGAGGAACACGTCGTCCAGGTCGGGGGTGTGCACGGAGAAGTCCGCGGCCCTGATCCCGGCGGTGTCGAGCCGGTCGAGCAGGGCGCGCAGCGCGTCGAGGCCGCCGTCGCCGGCCACCCGCAGGGCGAGGCCCTCGTCGTCGCGGGCCGCGCCGGGGAAGGCGACGACCGCGCGCTCGTACTCGGCGGGGTGGGTGAACCGCAGCCGGACGTGGCTGCCGGGGATCTGCGCCTTGAGCGTGTCGGCGGTGCCCTCGGCGACGATCCGACCGCCGTCGAGCACGGCGATCCGGTCGGCCAACTGGTCCGCCTCCTCCAGGTACTGGGTGGTGAGGAAGACGGTGGTGCCGCCCGCGACCAGTGCGCGCACGGTGTCCCACATGGTGCGGCGGCTGCGCGGATCGAGTCCGGTGGTCGGCTCGTCGAGGAAGATCACCTGCGGGTCGCCGACCAGCGTCATCGCGAGGTCGAGCCGGCGGCGCATGCCACCGGAGAAGGTCGCGGCCTGCTTCTGCGCGACGTCCGCGATCTCGAAGCGCCGGAGCAACTCCCGGGCCCGGGAACGCCCTTCGCGCTTGCCCAGGCGCAGCAGGTCGGCCATGAGGAGCAGGTTCTCCTCGGCGGTGAGCAGGTCGTCGAGCGCGGCGAACTGCCCGGTGACGCCGATCGCGGCGCGCACCCCGTCCGGTGCCGCGGCGACGTCGTGGCCCGCGACGCGGGCCTCGCCGCCGTCGGCGGCGAGGAGCGTGGAGAGGATCTGCACGGTGGTGGTCTTGCCGGCGCCGTTGGGCCCGAGCAGCGCGAACACGGACCCGGCCGGGATGTGCAGGTCGATGCCGTCGAGCACGGTCTTGTCGCCGTAGGACTTGCGCAGTCCGGTGGCGGAGACGGCGACGGACGACGACACACCCGCGCCCGTTGGCGCGTTCATGACAGTAGTGGACATGGAGCCCTCCCGTTCGAAGGGTGAGGTTGGCGGGGGAGTGGGTGGGGCGGGCGGGGCCGGACTTCAGGCCCGGGCGCGGCGGACGTCGATGTTGCCCCACTTGGTGCGGGCGCGGACCTCGACGGTCTCCTCGGCCTCGTTCGGGCTCTCGGACGCGGTGAGCGTGTTGCGCACCTGGCCGGACTGGGAGCTGACGTCGAGCCAGGCGGCGGTGCCCGCGCGGACGCCCACCTCGATGGCGCCGTAGTTGGTCTCCAACTGGATGGTGCCGCGGGCGGCTTCGGCGATGCGCAGGGCGCCGTAGGCGGTGGTCGCGGTGACCGAGCCCTCGGCGCGGGCCACGTCGACGTCGCCGTGGGCACCGCTCACCCGCAGGTCACCGGTGACCGCGCCGACGCTCGTCGTGCCGTGCGAGTTCTTCAGCACGGCGGAGCCGTCGACGGTGCCGATGCGCAGGCTGCCGGAGCTGGTGGTGATCTCGGCCGCGCCCTCGACCCGGTCCACGGTGACGGACCCGTGCGACGCGGTGAGGTACAGCGGCCCGGTGGCATCGAAGCGCGCGTCGCCCGCGGAGGTCTTGACCCGGACCTCGCCGAGCCGGCCCTCGCCGAGCACCTGGGTCCAGGCGCCGGTCATGTCGACGCGCGAACCCGCCGGCAGCTCGACCGTCACGTCGACGACGCCGGTGCGCCCGATGCGGTAGCGCGGCCTGGGCGTCCGGATGGTCAGCACGCCGTTCGCGTAGGCGACCTCGGTCAGTTCGGCCGCCCGCACGTCCAGGTCCTTCTTCGGTTCGCGGGGGCGCACCTCGACGACGGTGTCGGTGCGGGCGCCCGCGGTGAACTGGAGGGAACCGGCCTCGACGTGGGCGACCGCGGCGATCGGCTCGGGAGTGTCGAAAGAAGGCATGGCTGTACCGTCCTCTTGGGTCGTGGAGTCGTCCCTGCTGGTGGGACGTGGTGTGGGTGGCGCGGGGTGGGCGGACGCCGGCGCGGCTAGCGCACCCAGCCCGTGAAGCTCTGTCCGAGAGTGCGGGCCTTCTCCGCCGGGCGGCCCTGGCCGCCGCCGACCGCGGCCGACACGGCGCGCACCAGCCACGCGTTGACCGACAGGCCCTCGCGGCTCGCGGCCTCCTCGGCGCGCGCCTTGAGGTGGGCCGGCAGGCGCAGGTTGACGCGGGCGGTGCCGCCGTCGTCGCCGTCGGCGGGGGCCGGGGCGCCGAGGGGTTCGACGGGCGCGGCGGGCCCGGCGGTGGCGGCGTCGGTGGGCGGCGGCGTCACCACGAAGTCGGGGTCGAGCCCGCGCAGCCGTACGTCGACGGAGCCGGGGGCGAGTTCGCGGGTGATCTCGTCCATCGCGGCGGAGAGCACGTTGAGCATCGTCAGCCGGGCGGCCGAGTCCAGCGGAGCGGTGAGCCGCTCGGCCAGCTCGCGGGCTTCGTCCCCACCGGCTTCGGCGGCCACCGCGAGTTCACGGTGGAGGGAGTCGACATACGGCGTGAGGTCCATGCCGCCATAGTGGCACCATGATGGCGCCACACGCAAGCCCCCATGGCACCGCGCACCTCACGGACGCGACCGAAACGCCTCTGACCTGCGGAGACGGGGGGAAAGTCGGTGCGGAACAGGAGAGCGCCGCGGGCCCCGGCCGACCCCCATGACCCCGCGTTGGCACCGGATGGCACCGGATGGCACCGGATGGCGCCAAGTGATGCCACGTGGCGCCGGGTGGCACCGTTCGCCGTCACGCGGCGCCGCGCGCCGGTCGCTCCTCTACGACGCCATCGGAAGCGCCGCGCCCTCGCGCCACTTGAGGATCGAATGGCGGGAGATGGGGGCTGACCTGCGGATTCGCTGCGAAAACCCTGCGGACCAGGGAAAACTACGCTCGGTAGTTCTCACTGGTCCGCGGGGTTTTTCGGTGCGTTGTGCCCTGGGTGTGCCCGCATACGGCCCCTCGGTATGAGCCCGTTCGGCCGCCAGGCGTTCTTCTGAATAGGGCCGGAACCCATTGCTAGAGGGGCTCGATGGTTCGGGAGGCGATGGTGTGCGCAGCTTCTGCGAGGGTGGTGGAGCCCTTCAGGTCCTCGTCGGAGATTTCGACTCCGTTCCTCTCGCTCAGGAGGAGGGAGAGTTCGGCGATGGCCAGGGAGTCCACGCCGAGATCTGCGAAGGTGGCGTCGGGGCGGATCTGTTGGGCCGGGACTTTGAATTTCTCGGTGAGCAGGGTGGTGAGGTGCTTGTAAACGGCACTCACGGGCTTTCCCTTCGGTCAGGGTCGGGTCGGTTTGAGCGGCTGGGCTGGGTAGGGGGAGGCGGTGGCGGGCAGGTTTGGCCAGTACAGGGCGGCGGAGCCCCAGGTGAGGCCCCCGCCGAAGGCGGTCAGTACGACCCGCTCGCCCGGGCTCAGCCGGTTGTCGGCCGCAGCGTCCGCCAGTGCAAGGGGGATGCTGGCGACGCCTGTGTTGCCGGTCCGCGCGAGGGTGGTGATGACCCGCTGGGTCGGGATACCAAGCCGTTCCGCGACGGCTGCCAGGATGCGGCTGTTGGCCTGGTGCGGGACCAGATGGTTGAGTTGGTCGGGCAGCCAGTCGGCCCGGGTGAGGGTTCGTTTGGTGGATTGGGTCATGGCGGTGACCGCGCGCTGGAACACCCGGAATCCGGCCATGGTGAAGTAGCGTTCACGCTCGGACAGCGGGGCTGCCATCGCGCGTTCACGTGCTCCGGCGCCACGGATGGTGATGAGGTCTTCTCCGGTGCCGTCGCTGCCCAGGTCGAAGCCGAGCAGGGCGCCCGGTTCGTTCTTCTGTCCGGCCCGCAGCAGGACGGCGCCTGCGCCGTCGCCCAGGACTACGCCTGCGGACCGGTCGTCGGGGTGGACGAGCGTTGACCAGATGTCGGCGGCCACGACCAGGACACGGCTGGCCGTGCCTGCAGTGATCAGGCCCTGGCCCACGGCCAGGGCGTAGATGAATCCCGTGCACACTGCCGCCAGATCGAATGCAGGGACGCCGACCATGCCGAGCCGTGCCGCGAGCAGAGGGGCGGTGGCCGGGCAAGGTCGATCGGGCGTCGACGTCGCCAGAAGGACCGCGTTCGGAGCCTGGCCGCCGGAGGCGTCAAGGACGCGGCGGGCCGCCTCAAACGCCAAGTCGCTTGTGGCTTGGCCCGGACCTGCGTGGTAGCGGGTGATGACGCCGGTGAGCGATTGCACCCACTGGTCGTCCACCCCCCATGCGGCCGGCAGGTTGGTGTTGTGCACCGGGTGTGGGGGCACGAAGCCGCTCAGGGCCTCAAGCACAGCTGCGGTCACCGTCGCACCGCCGTCGCACTGGGGCGGGCGTCGTTGGCCAGACTGGTCAGGCCGTATGGCGCGAGGGTGCACTGGTGTGCCGGGGCACGGCACCTGCAGCCGAAGGCCATGCCTTCGCGCGAGTCGGCCCTATGGTCAACTCTGGCTGGTTGCCACCGAACGGCCATGGTTGTCACGGTTCGCTTCGGTGGCGGTTCACGTAGTCCAGGACCAACTGGGGGGTGCGCAGCTCCTCGACGATCTCCTCGGGGAACGGAGCACCATGCTCGCCGAGCTTCTGGGCGAGCTCCACCAGGCTGATGGAGTCCATGCCGAGGTCGTCGAAAGGGGCGTCCAGGTGGTTCTCGTCGAGCCTGGTGGTCAGCTGGTGCCCGGAAAGGCGGCTCATCACGGTGTTCAGGTCAGTGAGGGTGAAGGGTTCCATCGCCGTATCTCCTGCGGTCACGTGGGGAGCGGTGGCTTCGGTCGGCAGCGTCCGGACCTCGGATGGGGTGCCTGAAGGCGGGGGTCTGGCTGGAGTGGGTGGTCGGTCAAACCAGTGATTCCTTCGAGGTCAGGTGGTCGGGCCAGATGAGGGCGGCGGACCCCCAGGCGAATCCGGCGCCGACGGCGCTGACGACGGTGCGGTGGCCCGGTGCCGGCCGGCCGTGTTGGCTGGCGTGGGCGAGGGCGAGGGGGATGGATGCGGCGCTGGTGTTGCCGACGAGGGCGATGTCGTAGACGGCCTTGCCCGCATCGAGGGCGAGCTCTCGGACGACGTTGTCGATGATGCGTTGGTTGGCCTGATGGGGGACGTAGGTGTCGAGGTCGGCCGTGGTCCAGCCGGTGGCGGCCAGAACACGCCGGGTGCTGGCCGCCATGACCGATGGCGCCAGTTCATAGACAGCGAGGCCGTCCATGTGCAGGTAGCCCTCGGGGCCCTGGCAGGCGATGAGCTCGCAGTGCCGGCCGTCGCTGCCGAGGTCCAGGGCAAGGAGCGCGCCGGGCTCAGTGCGGGTTCCGCGCCGGAAGAGGGCGGCGGCGGCACCGTCGGCCAGGACGACGGTTGTGGTGCGGTCGGTGGGGTCGATGATCGTTGACGGCGCCTCGGTGCATACCACCAGGACCGAGTCGGCAAGGTCGGAGAGGATCAGTCCCAGCGCTGTTGCCGCCGCCGCGATGAAGCCGCTGCACGCGGAGTTGAGGTCGTAGGCGATGGCGCCGGTCAGCCCGAGGCGGTGAGCCAGTTCGGGGGCCAGGGCGGGGCAGGGGCGGGGAGCGGTCGAGGTGGTCACGAGAACGGCGTCCGCGTGGGGCACGGTGGCGGCGGTCAGGGCGTTGCGGGCCGCGGCCTCGCCGAGGTCGGCGATGGTGGTGCCGGGGGTGAGGATGTGGCGCTCGCGAATCCCGGTACGGGTGTGGATCCACTCGGGTCTGGTGTTCAGGCGGGAGGCGAGTTCGGTGTTGGTCACGATGCGGCTGGGAAGGCAGGTCCCGAGCGCGCAGAGGACGGCCGTGGTGGAGGTCATCGTTGTCCCGGGGTGTGCGAGCGCGTGCAGTGGTCGACGGCCGCGAAGCCGGTTGTGAGCAGTAGTGCCACTCGGCTGATCGGCGGGAGCAGGTCCGGCCAGTGGTTCAGACGGTGACGGCGGCCGCGGCGCAGGAGAGCCCGGCGCCGAAGGTGAGGATGAACAGGTTGCTGGAGGGCTTCAGCCTTCCGTGTTCACGAGCCTGGGCGAGGTTCACCAGGGCGCTGGCCACCCCGAGGTTCCCGATCTCGCGCACCGGTGCCGGGACGATGCCGGGGTCAAAGCCGATGGCGTTGTTGATGACGGTCAGGGCCCGTCCGTTGGGCTGGTGGCAGATGACGAGGTCGACGTCTGGCTTTTGCCAGCCGGCCTTGGCCAGGACCTTGTCGACGAGGTCGGGTGCCATGGCGGCCAGGCGCTGGATTCCCTCGACACCTGCCATCTCGTAGAACGCCGCCTCGATCTCGAAACCGGTCTGCGTCATGCGCTGCTTCCGCAGCGGCATGTTGGTCAGGTGCCACAGCTGCGGGTAGGTCTCCCAGTGGCTGGCCCGCAGGTCCAGCTTGAGTTCGGTGGGGCTGTCCTTGGTGAGGACCATGGCCCCGGCACCGCCTCCAAGCAAGGACGTGGTGGCCAGGTCCAGGGGGTCCGAGATGATCGGGTCCATCCCTGCGGCGATGATCACTTGATCGCTTCGGCCGGACTCGATCATCAGATGGGCCAGGTCCATGGCGGTGACCAGGTCCACGCAGGAGCCCTCCAGATTGATCACCCGCGTGTGACGCATACCGAGACGGGCGGCAAGGCGCACCACGTCCGGGGGAATGAAGGACGTCGGCACGCCAGTGCGAATGTAGATCAGCAGCGTCTCGTCCCCGGTGCTCTCCAGGTCGATCCCGGCCTCCGTGCAGGCGTTGGTCACGGCGGTGACCGTCAGGGAGAAGTGGTCCTCGCCGTCGCCGAACTGCCGACGGGTCTCGATGCCGGTCCGCCTGACCAGCTCGTCCGCAGGGAGTCCATGCGAGAGAGCCAGCTCGGTGTTGCTGACGATGCGCGAGCCGAGTTCGTAGCTCAGACTGGAGATGCCGATCATGGAGGGGCCTTTCGCTGCGGTGAGAGGGGTACGGAAACGCCGGCGGCAGCGAGGGCATCGGAAGAGACAGCTCGGCTCGCTGGGGGCCATCACTCATGTCAGATGCTGATGGGCGGGAGACGGACGATCATGGCGGTCCACGTGAGGCCGACGCCGTAGCCGAGCAGCATGGCAAGGTCGCCCGGGCGGGCCAGCTGCTCGGTGATCAGGTGGTGGGCGGCCAGGGGGATGGAGGCTGCCGAGGTATTCCCGTCGTGGGTGACCGTGTTGGCGACGGTGACGTGCGCGGGCAGGCCGAGCCTTTCCGCACAGATGTCGTTGAGTCGCCGGTTGGCCTGATGAGGGATGAAGGCGACGAGGTCTTTCCAGCTCAAACCCGCGGTGGCCAGGGTACGGCGAGCCAAGCCGACGGCGAGGTCCGGAACCCGGTGGGCGAGTTCGAGGCCGTTCATGCGCATGTAGGGGCGGGGGTGGTCGGCGTCGAGCTGGGTGAAGTCGGGTTCGAGGATGAGGAGTTGTTCAGCAGACCCGTCGTTGCCCCAGCTCGCCGGTCCGATCCCCGGCTCCTGGCTCGCACTGACAAGCGCGGCGCCCGCCCCGTCCGCGAAGATGATCGCGGTGCTCCGGTCACCGGGATCGACGAGGTCGCGCATCCGTTCAGTCGCGACAACCAGGACATGCCGCGCCTGGCCCGCACCGATCAGCGCACTCGCGTAAAGGAGGCCGTATGTGAACCCGCTGCACGCGGCGTTGAGATCACAGGCTCCCGCCCCGCTGGCACCAAGGGCGAAGGCCAGAGCAGGGGCCAGAGCGGGCATCTGGCGCACGTTGCTTGAGGTGAGGAGCAGGACATGGTCCACCTGTGACGCCTCGGCCCCAGCCGCGGTCAACGCGGCACGGCCGGCATGGGCGGCCATCATGACGAGGGTCTCGTCATGATCCGCGAAGCGTCTGGATCGGATGCCGCAGCGACTCTCGATCCACTGGGCGTCCACCCCAAGGCCGGCAGCGATCTCCGCGTTCTCCACCACGCGCCGCGGGCGGTAGACGCCAAGGCCGGCGATGGCGCAGGGCTGACAGCCCTCGGGCTGGAGCAGAGTCGGCGTCATGACACGACCCGGTTCGAGTGCACGTAGTCGAGGACAAGACGCGGGGTCGCGAAGTCCGCGAGCAGATCCGGCGCCGGGGGCAGGCCGTATGCCGTATTGAGCCGGCGGGAGAGGTCCACCAGCTGCATCGAGTCGACACCCAAAGCCTCCATGGGAGTGTCGAGGCGGTCGTTGTCGAGGTCGGGCAGCGTTTCGTTGTTGGTGACCGTTCGCAGGACGACGCTGAGCTGGGTGAGAGTGAAGGGCTCCATCATTGTCTCCCTCGCGGTTGGCGTACGGGCTGCGGCGTAGTCCCGGCGGATGTGCGTGATCAGTTTGGTGAGGGTGCGGTCGGGGCCGATCTCGGTGAAACGGACGCTGTCAGGACCGCCGTAGGTGCCCCAGAGACCCTCGACCGACAGTTGCCACAGAACCGGGTGCGTGAGGTGGTCGACGAGAACCTGCCGCAGCTCGTCCGAGCGGTGCGGGCGGGCGGTCCGATTGGAGATCACGGGGATTCGCAGTGGCCCCAGAGGGACACGGGCCACGTGAGGGGCGAAATCCTCGGCGGCCGGGGCCATCAGAGGCGAGTGGGCCGGGGCGCTCACCCGCAGGCGGGCCGTCAGCTGCGCGCCCGCCGCCTCAAGGAGACTTCGTGCGGCGGTGATCGCCTTCGCCGTGCCTGCCAGCACGTGCTGTCGTGCGCTGTTGTAGTTGGCGATCACAGCGCGATCAGAGCCGGCGCCATCGAGCAGCTTCTGGATCTCGGTACTGGTCGGGCCGACCACGGCCAGCATCACCCCCGAGACCCGGGAGAATGCCACTCCGCGGGCACGAACGAGAACAAGCGCCTCACGAAAGCTCAACACCCCGGCCGCATACAGCGCGTTGTACTCGCCGAGGCTGTGTCCGAGCACCACCTGCGGCGCCGGTCCTTCCTCCAACGCCGCCTGAAGGAGCAGCGCGTTCACGACGAAGACCGCGGGCTGGGCATACGCGCTTTCGGTGAGCAAATGCTCGGGATCATCCAGGCACAGCGTGCGGATACGGTAACGGAGAACGTCGTCGGCCTCGGCCTCAAGGTCTGGAAACCGGTCGAACAGTGCACGGCCGAAGCCTGCTCTCTGCACCCCCTGGCCAGGGAAGACGAAAGCCTCAATGGCCACTCTGTTCACCTCTCACTTCTGGGCCCGAGGAGAAAGCCACTGATTCGGGCAGGAAAATCCAGCGGGTGCGCCGCGGAGCAGGAGCAAGAGCTCCAGTCGCGGTTGCCCGGTCGCTTCGGTCGGCTGGCAGAGCGGTCCTGAATAAGGATGGTCGGATCGTCATGGCTTCCCGACCCTTTTCACCACGCCCTAAAGGACGGATCCCCTGGCTGATCGGCGGAGAGCCAGGTAGATGGATTGTCGCGAACGCAAATCAGGCCACGGTAGAGCGCATGAGGCGCACTTCCGGGAGCGCACTCAGGAAGACCAAGAACACGGGCTTGCGCCCGTGCGCAGAGGGGTAGCCCAGGAACCGCCCAATAAATGATCTACGACCGCCGGTAGATCGTGGTGTTCACCCGTCACGCGGCGAGGGTGAGGTTGTGCGGGCAGACGATGCCGAGCATGGGGTGGTGGACGCTGTTGCCTTTCAGGTGGAACTTCTGTCGAGACGACGGAACCTCACCGTGCCCTGCGTGACTTCCTCGCGGCCAAGGGAGCGCACGTCCCTGGCTCCTCGCACCTGCGGCTACCGGGCGGAGGGCATGGTCACGCTCGGGGCGTCGGAGTGATCCTCACTTGGCGATGGCGTTGCCCAGGCAGGTCAAGCACCGTCGTAGATCCATGCGCGGCCGGTCTGGCGGTATTCCTCCACGGGGATCGGCTCGATGCCAGTCCGCATGCGTGCGGTGTACAGCAGTCCGGCGAGGTGGTCGATCTCGTGGTGGACGAGGCGGGCGAGGCCGCGGTCGTACACGGTGGTCACGGTTTCGCCCGTCGGGGCCGTGGCCTCCACTGTGATCTTCAACGGACGGGGAGCGAGTCCGCGGACGTCGAAGAAGCTCAGGCATCCTTCGTACTGCTCGTCCATCTCGTCAGAGCTGCTTGTGATCTTCGGGTTGAGCAGGATGATGGTGGGGGCGTCGCCGGGCGGATGGACAACAGCGGCGGCACGTGCGATGCCGATCTGCGGGGCGGCGATGCCCATGCCCTTGGCAAAGGGGTGAACTTGGCCGATCCGCTCCATGGCGGCGAACAACTCGTCCACGACGTGCTCGGCTACGTCTCGTTCGGTTGGCAGATCGAAGGCGCGGGCCGGTTCGGCGAGGATGCCGGCGCCGCGCTGGACGACCCCGAGGTCTCGCATCTGCTGGCTGGGCCGCACGTCAATCACCTGAACTCCCCTTGATGTGTGTCGGGTTCGGGCCGCTTCCGGAACCGCCATTCCAGACGGTACCGAGCGTGCAGGGCGGGTGTGGTGGTGATCCACGTGAATTGCCGTAGGTCGCCGTCGTCACTTCGGACAGGAGGGGTGCGTAGAGGGGTGGCTTCGGCGGTCATGGAGGTCTCGGTGCCCCACACCGCCGGGTCGAGGTCGGCAGGGAAGACAAGCTGCACTTCGAGTTGCTCGGTAGGGAGGCGAACGGCTCTCTGGAACCAGTTGCCCCACTTGTCGTCGCCGACGGTGTACGCGTACTCGATCCACACGGACTCGCCGGGGTAGAGCGGGAAGCGGCCGTGTTCGTTGTCGAACACCAGCCAGACTTCCTTGAAGGCGTCACGGTCGTGCTTGGCCTGCCAGCGCATCTCCTCGCCCCGGCAGGTGGCAGTGAGGTCGAGTTCATCCCAGGTCAGCGGGTGTGCTCGGTAGTGGGCGTTGGATCGCTCGGGGTCACCGGGATAACGGTCGACCGAGATGCGGATCAGGTAGCGGGTCACCGGCTCCTCGCCGGTGTTTCGCAGCAGTCGCCGCATCGTGAGCCGGTAGGAGCGACCGTCGTACTGGAGTCGGGCGGCGTCATGCTCGACGACGAGGGCAGAACCGGTCGCGTACGGCTGCTCGGGCCTGCGTGGCGCCGGCGGGGCTGCGGGAGGACGCCGGACCTGCCCCTCCCTGGCCTTGGCTTGCTCGTAATCGCGCCAGCGGCGCCAGATCGCCTTCCCTGCGTTCAGGGCCTCGTCGGCGAGCCGGGCGAACTCTTCGCGGGGCCTGTGGCGGCCGGATTCCATGTGGCTGACGTACGACGGGTCGAAGCCCATGGCCTGCGCTAAGGCCCGCTTGGACATGCCGCGCACTTCCCGCCACCGCGCGACCTCCGCTGCGAAGTTCTCGGCCGCCTGCTCGACGGTGATGTCGTCGTCCTGCGCTTCCATCGAAGCCCCGCCCCGCGTCCTCGTTGGTGAGCGTGAGTGAACCGTGAGTGATCCCAGTTCATCATCCCGTCACGGCTCACGTCGCCGGTTTCCTTCCCTCACCGACCCGGATCGATCCTTCCGGGCAGATGAGGGAGGCGACGCATCATGCGCGTGCTGTACCTGCTCAACATCTCCAACCCTGACCGGCTGTCCGCGGATTCGGGATGGATCTTCGCGGACCTTCTCGCCCCCGCTCTGGCCGATGCCGACGCCGAGGTAACCGTCGCGGCTCCGGCTGCGGCCGGGGACACCCGCTGTGGCTTCCATCAGACGAAGGTGCCGGGGACGAAGTACCGCGCCCGGTTCTCCGCGGACATCGACGAGCTGGTGGCGTTGATCCATGCCGAGAAGCCGGATGCCGTCGTGGCCAACCAGATCGAGGAGGCCCCGGCGATCCGCACGGCCCTGTTGGAGGCCGGATCGGACGCGTTGCTGGCTGGCTACTGCCACTACCTGCCGTTCTCCTTCAGCGGTGGCGGTCAGCTCCTGCTTGATCCGTCGCTGAACGACGTGGGGCTGGGGCGTCCGGTGCTGCTGGCGTTCGCCGCCGGGCTGGCGGCCTGCGACCGGGTGATGGTCCACTCCTCGACGGCCGCCTCGTGGGTGTCGGCCGCCGCCGCCCACATGACGGTGGACCTCGGTGATCGCTTGCGAGTGGTTCCCGCGCCGCGTGACGAGCGACTCGTTCGCGACCCGGTCACAGTCCGCCACCAGCAGAGTGCTGCGGCGATCGGGATCTACAACCACCGGCTGTACGCGCACTACGGGACCGAGCGGTTCGTGCGCATGGCCCGCGACATCGTGGCCTCCGGTACGGTCCATCTGCGGGTGATGGATCTGTTCGGCCAGCGCCGGGCGACTCGTACGGGCCTGGACGACAGCCCTGAGCGAATGCGCGACCAACTCGCCGCCCTGCCGCACGTCCAGGTCGTCTCTGACCGGGGCGACCGCGTCCGCTACAAGAACCTGCTGGCCGGCGCCCGCTTCGGCATCGCCCCGTTCCGCGCCGGCTGCCCCTGGTCCATGTCCGTAATCGACTGCCAGGGCATGGGCCTGCCGGTCATTGCTCCGCGCTTGGGCTGGCTCGCCGAGCACATCGACCCCGAGCTGTGCTTCACCACTCCGGCCGAGGCCGTTGCCCTGGCCGAACGCCTTGCCGCGGATGACGAGTTCCACGCCGTGCACGCCAAGCGCGCTCACGCCTCCACTGCCGACTTCGCCCCCACCCTGGTCGCCGCCCGCTACCTGGAGGCCCTCACGTGAACGGATTCGACGCGGTCTTCCTCTCCTACGACGAGCCGATGGCCGACTGCCTGCACTCCCGGCTCCAGCGGACGCTCGGCGGCTCGGTCAAGCGTCTGCACGGCGTACACGGGATGCGCCGGGCCTACCGGCTGTGCGCCGAGGTCGTCGACCGCGAACAGTTCTTCCTTGCCGACGGCGACTTCGCCATCGACACCGGTTTCGACCCTGCTGTCGTCGAGCCGCTGGGCGAGGGCGTGTCCATGCGGGTGTGGCGGGCGGTCAATCCGGTCAACGGCCTGACCTACGGCTACGGCGGGCTGAAACTGATCCGCCGCAGTGCCCTTCGTGAGATGGGCGAGGCCGTTGACGTGCTGGCCGCACTGCCCGGCCGCGTGGAGTTCGCCGAACAGTCCGCGGGTTTCACTCGCTTCAATCAGAGCCCTTTCCATGCCTGGAAGGCTGGTTTCCGCGAGTGCGCGATGCTCGCTCGCGGGAGTGAGTACGGCATGGCGGACAAGGACGCCCGCCACCGGGTAGCGGCATGGATCAACAGCCGCGACGGGGAGTTCGCCACCTACGCCGCGGCAGGGGCCCGAGAGGGGGTCACCTTCGCCCGCGCGGCTGCTCGTGACCCGAAGGCTTTCGACCACCTCAACGATCCGTCCTGGCTGCGGAGCAGGTTCGCATCCGACCACGGGGATCAGGCAGTGGCCGGATGACCGGGCCTCTCGTGCTGATCGAGCCGTACGCCGACCGCCTGGGCGGGCACCACCAACGCACACTGGTGGCACTCGCCCAGGCTCGGCCCTGCAGCCTGGTCATCGCCCCGAACGGGATAGCGCAGGAAACGGCCTGGGTCCTGCGTGAGGCCGGCGCCCGGCTGGTAACCGCACCTGCCGGACGGCAGGCGGCCGTGCTGCTGACCGCCTCCCGGCTCCTGGCCAGGCTCTCGGCCATCGGGCGGCGCGTCTTCTGCTCGCGCCGCTGGCCCCGCTATCTGCGGCGGCTACCGCACCAGGTCACCCTGGTGGCCCGCTGCCTGACTGAAGCGTCCGTCTTGCGGACCGCCGGCCGCCTGGAACCCGGCGCCGAGGCGGTGGTGATCCTGACCGCGAGCGAGGCCCTACATGGGGCCGCCGCCCTCCTCGGCGGCCAGCCGCACCTGCGGTTCGTTCACGAGCAGGTCACCACCGAGGACGCAGCTGTGCGGCTGCTCGGCCGGCTCGCCCGCCGAGGCGAGGGGCGGACTGTCGCGGTGTACCCGACTCAGGCCGTCGCCGATCAGTTCGCCGCGGTCTTCCCTGAGCTGCCCGGGGTGGTGAGAGCGTTCGCGGTCGACGACGGCCGCCGCCTGACCGACGCCGAACGCGAGGGCGGCCGGGTGGCCTTCGACATCCCGGCAGCCGAAGCTGTGGTGTGCCTGATGGGCGGCTGGTGGCCGTACAAGGACATCGCCACCGTCGATGCTGCACTGACCCGCCTGGCCGAACCGCTGCACGTCGTGGTCGCAGGCCAACCGCTTGACGTAGTTGTACTGGAGCGGTGGCGGGACCTGCCCAACGTTCACCTGCACCTCGTGGTCGGCTCCGTCGCGGAAAGCGTGCTGCGGCTGGTGTACGGCGCCGCCGACGCTGCCCTGGTCTCCCGCCACCGAGGCGTCAGCAAGGAATCCGGGCTCGTGATGGACGCAGTCCGCCTCGGTGTCCCCCTGGTCGTCTCCGACCATGACCCCCATCTCACTGCCCGCCTGCGCGGCCAGCCCTGGGCCCTGACCTTCACCGCCGACGACGTGGATGGTCTCGCCGACGCCCTGCTCGCCATGATCCGCCAGCCGCCCGAACGGCCCGGCCCCGAGGTGCCAGGGCTGCTGGGGATGTGGACCGCCGCCGAGCAGGCCGACTTCCTCGCTTGGACCTTCGCCTCACTGCGTACGAAGGAGTCCCGATGCTGAGCACACCTCCCGCTCTGATCGCCGTGATTGGCCCCATCGACCCGCCGCTGCTGGCCGCCTGGGTCCGCCACTACCGGCATCTGGGCATCGAGCGGTTCCTGATCGCCTTCCACTTCCCCGAGCACGTCCCCGACGCCCGTCGGCACGAACTCCAGGCCGCCAGCCGCGAGCTGGGCATCATCCCCACCGGAACCAGCACCGGCCCGTGGCACGAGCACACCAACACGCAACTCCGCGACGCTCTTCGCCACAAGGCCGGACCGGGCTGGCATCTGCTCGCCGACGCCGACGAGTTCCAGCAGTACCCCGCCCCGCTCCCGGAGGTCATCGCCCATGCCCAGCAGTCCGGCCACCGCGTGGTCGGTGGGCTGATGCTCGACCGCGTGGCCGCAGGCGGACACCTTGCCGGCTGGAGCCCCGAAAACGGACTCGACCTCACCTATCCCCTCGGAGGCCACCTCACCCACCGGCTCCTGCACGGCGACCCCCGAAAGATCGTCCTCGCCCGCCACGACGTCACCATGGCATCCGGCAATCACCGGGCACCCGGCCACCGGCTGGACACCGACCGCATCTGCGCGGTGCACCACTTCAAGTGGCGCTCGGGCATCCTGGATGACCTCCGCCGCCGGGTCCACCACTTCACCACCGGCACCTGGCAGGAACAGACCCCAGCCGTCAGAGATGAGGCCAGCCGCCTGCTCGCCCACGTCGACCAGCACCGCGGCGTGATCAACACCAGCGATCCGCGGTTCGCCTTCCGCCGGGTCAGCCTGGACCGGATGCCCTCCAACTGGCCGACCGAAGCCCGGAGCATCTTCACCACCTGGCGACCGTTCGCGCACACCGGCCAGGATTAGAGAGAATGCCCACGCTCACGGATACGTCGCGGAAGGGATGAGCACATGCCCCTCGCCGTTCTCCTGGTCGGCCTGACCGGCTCCGGGAAGACCACCCTCGCCCAGGCCCTGGCCGATCACGGTTACGTCCGGTTGTCCGTGGACGAGGAGGTGCACCGCCTCCATGGCCGGTACGGCGTGGACTACCCCGAGCACAGCTACTTCGAGCGCGAACGCCCCGTCGTCGAGGCGACCCGGGAACGCTTCATCAAGGAGATCGAGGCCGGGCACGACGTCGTCCTCGACCACGGCCTGTGGCGCCGTGGCGAGCGCGACGCCTGGAGGCAGGCCGCCCGTGAAGCCGGCGGCCGCCCCCTCGTCGTCTACCTCCGCGCCGACAGGGAGGAACTGCTCCGGCGGCTCGCCGAGCGCAACCAACGGGACGACGCCAATGCCCTCACCGTGACCCCCGAAGCCCTCGACGACTTCTTCGCCCGCTTCGATGCCCCGGCCGAAGACGAAGAGACGATCGTCTACACGGGAGATCCGAGCCAGCTCGTGGCCACGCTGTCCTCGGCCAGGTCGAGCTGAAGAAGAAGGCCGTGATCGTCATCGGCGTCGGCGCCGATCCGCAGGCTGCTCGCTGATCGTCGCGGGTGCGGGCTGTGGTGTGGGCGCGGAGCGTGCGGTGGGTGCAGCGTGGCGAGTGCTGCTGGTGCGTGCTGCCTCCGCCCGCCTGTTCGGTTGTGCGGTGATGCGCCAGTTCAGGACCTCGGCGGGGCGCTCGGCGGTGTCGAGTTCCCGGCGAGCGCTGACTTCGGCCAGGAGGTGGCGGGGGTTGTGGCCGGCGGTTTCGGCGCGGGCGAGGGTGGTGGCAAGGGCTGGCCAGGCGGGGTCAGTGAGGATGCGGTCGGCGTGGTCGGGAACGGCCTGGCGCACGGCGGCCTCGAAGCGCTGGACGGTCTGGGGACGTGGGACGCGTCGGGCGAGATCCGCAAGGACGGGCTCGGCGGCCTGCTGGTAGCTGGCCTGCAGGTGGTGGACAGCTTGCTCGGCTGCTGCGGCCTGCTGCTCGTGGCCACGTTGCTCGTGCCACTTGGCGGCGGCGCGGGCCAGGTGGAGGGCGGCGAAGACGAGGGCGATGGCCAGGCCGCCCGGAAGGTTGGGGGCGTAGGCGAGTTCCTTGGCGGCCTGGCGCAGTTCGGTGGCGGCCTGGCGGTCGGCCCGGATTGCCGAGCGGCGAGCACGGTTGAACGCCCTTGCTGCCGCTTGCAGTTCGGCCTGATGGGGGCCGGATATGGTGCGGGCCAGGTTGTGCAGAGTGTCACCGAAAGCTTCCAACTGGCCCTGAGCCACGGCGTCATCATCCGCGCCGAGAACCGTGCGGGCCATATGCATGGCGGATTCGGTACGGCGCCACGGGTCGGCCCGGTCGGCCACCTGCTGGGGTTGATCGGCCACCTCCTGGATGGGGAGGCGTTCGGTCAGGCGGTTGTAGGACAGGTCGGGGGCGAGTTTGGAGCCGCCGAAGAAGATGGTGTCACCGGGAGCCGCCAAGCTGTAGCCGTCTACTTCACCGGTCTTGGCGCTGATACGTGGCATGACCTGGATGCCGAGCGCGCCGAGCACGGTGAAGTAGTCATCGATGCTGTGCACGGACGCGGCGACCGCGTACGCCTGCTCGCGCAGCCACTCCCGCGCGGTCACCTCCTGACCCTGGCGCTCAGCCTTGGCCCGCTCGGCCCCGGTGGGGGTGCGAGCGGCAGTGAGGTCACCGGACTTGAGGCGGCGCAGCCCGAACTCGGCCTCGATCTTGCGGCACTCCTTCTGTGCCCGCCAGCCGTCGCGGTTCGTACGGGGTCGGCGGCCGTCGGCGCGGACGGTGGTGGCGAGGATGTGGATGTGGTCGTCGGCGTGGCGCACGGCGATCCACCGGCAGGCTTTCTCGTCGCCTTCGGGGGCGATGCCGGTGGTGGCGACGACGCGGCGGGCGACCTCGGCCCATTCGGCGTCGGTCAGGTAGCGGTCGCCGGGCGCGGTGCGTACCGGGCAGTGCCACACGTGCTGCGGTGGCTTCTTGCCGAGTTCGCGGGTGCGCAGGTCGACATGGTGGTCGAGGCGCTTAGCGAGCTGGGTGTAGGTGGCCTCCGGGTCGCGGCCGGGGTCGGGGGTGCCGGCCATGTCCCAGGCGGCCACGATGTGCGGGTCGGTGTGCTCGTCCCGCCGACCCGGCCCGAAGAGGTAGTTGATCAGGCCGCGGGTGTCGGAGCCGGTGGAGACGTCAGGCACCATGAGCGGCGCCTTCCTCTATGAGCTGGTCCATCAGCTGGTAACTGGCCCCGGCGGCCTGCCCTATGCGGTCGAGGACGGCTTCGGTGCGCTCGGGTATCGCGCCGGAGTGGATGGCCATGGTGATCTGGTTGAGGTTGGTGCCGATCCGGTTCAGCGCCTTGGTGTGCGCCTCGATGCTCTCCACCAGCGGGCGGATGGGGTCGTCCTCGGGGCTGCCGGCCATGTTCGTCTTACCGAGCGCGACCGCGAGGGCGGCGTCGCCGACGAACCCGGCGAACGTCTGGCCGCGTCGCTTGGCCTCGTCATCGATGGTCCGTACGGCGGTCGGGGTGAAGCGGATGGTCTTGTCTCGGTCGCGCTTCTCGGTGGTCCGCTTACGGTTCAACCGCGCAGGCAGCGTGGGATCATCCGGCTCACGCCACGAGGGCTGCTCGACGGGCAGCGCGGTGTCTGCACTCTCGGTGGGCGGCTCATCGTGCACGGCAGCGGGCTGCTCGGCGCTCTCGGCGTGGGGCGCGGTGCTGGGCTCGTCCTTCCCCTCCCCCGGCTCGGGTGCCCGCTGGCGCCCGGCCCCCTCTTCCTCCGCCACCCCGGGAGCGGGGGCAAGCGCGGACGAAGCCCCGTTAGGGGCTCGAACGCTCCAGCTTGCTGCTGTTCGTCGGCCCAGGCCGAACCATCCCCAGCGGCGGGAAGACGCGGGGTCTGTGTCGTTGTCAGTGTGCATGTGGTGCTCCAGTGGCAAGGGGGGTGGGGCTGTGTCACGTCCGTTGCATCCGTCCCATGCCTGGTCAGCACAGGTACGGACACAAGCCCAGGTACGGATGAGAGCGTCCCGGCGAGAAAGTCCGTCCCCGCGCTGACCTGCGCGGGGACGGTTGCGACGCATTGCTACGGACTACGTCCCTGGTGGGATCAGAGAGTTCGCTTCGGCCCCGCGGGACCGCCTGGCGGGCCGACGGGCAGCGAACCCGCCGGGGCGGCGGGCGGCTTGCCCTGGGCCGAACGGGCAGGCGCGCCGCTGTGTGTGGGCTCGGGTGTCGCCTCGGTGAGGTGGGGGCAGTGGCGGGCCCAGGGGTCCAGGAACCGGTTGCGTATGTACGCCTTGGCCTGCCTGCCGCCCGCGAAGCGGTAGTTGGCCGGGTGGATATCGAAGTCCCGTAGCAGGAAGCCCAGGTGGTGGGCGTTCAATCCCTTGTTGCCGTGCTCCGCCCACGGGGCATCGGCGTCCTGGATCAGCGCGGCGACCAGGTCCTGGCTGGACAGGGCCTCGGGATTGTGCGCCCGCTCGAAGATGCGGTGGATGTCGCGCAGCAGCCGCACCTTCACGTTGGTCTGCTCGTCCTGGACCGCCTCGAATCGGGTCATGGCCACGCACGCGGCACGGGCCTGGGCAGGCCAGTGACCGCCGGCCAGGTCGGCGATGATGACCAGCGGCTCCCAGGTGTCCGCCGCCCGGTCCTCCACCGGCATCTGCGGCACCATACGGGCCGCCGTGCTCCGCAGCGGCCCCAGCCAGGCGGCCAGCCGGCCACGCAGCGCGTTGAGTTCAGGCGCCGCGTACCGCGAGCGGAACGGGGCGACCTTCTCGCTCGGCTTGCGCTTCTGTATCCGCAGCACGACCGACCGGTCCGTGATGGTGTCGGGCAGGTCACCGATCCCCGCGATCGCGGCCATCGCGAAGGTGGGGAACGGGGTGGGCTTGTGTTCCGGACCGGAGATCCGCCATGCGGGCCGGTTGCGCTGATGGCCCGCGTTCAGCAGACCGCGCAGGATCTCGCTGTCGCCACTGGCCTTGGGGCCGAAGATGGTGTCCGCCTCGTCCACCAGCAAGGTGGGCGGGATCTTGCCGATGGTGCGGAAGATGACCGCCGGAGAGGTGTTCACCGTCATCATCGGATCGTGGACGGTCTCGTAGAGCACATCCAGCACGCGGGACTTGCCGCACCCCTTGGTCGCGCTGATCACCGCCAGGCGGGGCGCGTGCTGCAAAGCGGTCTGGATATGCGTGGCCGCCACCCACAGCGTGACCGCGGTCAGCGCCTCCTGGCTGGGCAGCACCACGTACTTGCCGATCGCTGCCCGCAACTCATCCAGCAGCACGACCCCGTCCCCGGCCGCCACGGCTTCGGCACCCTCACGGTCCCCAGTGCCCGATCCGTCATCGGGGACCGTGACGTGGGGATGCACGGGACCGTCGGTCCCCAACAGCGTGTGGGCGGCACGGTCCCCGTTGCGGTCCCCTGGTGCAACGTGGGCATCCTGGGGACCGGTCCCCATTTCCACGCCGCTGGCCTGCGTGTTTCCAGCAGGCGGGGAGAGCGGGGCCGTGGCTTGCGGGGACCTGGATTCGGGCACTTCGCGGGGACGGTCCCCAGCCGCCGTATCAGCGGCACGCCGGTCCCCGCGTGCGGCCTCGTCGGCCGAAGGCTCAACAGCCTTCGCTACAGGCGACGGTGCGTCCGCCTGGTTCTCGCGGCGCCAAGGGATGCCCTGGCCAGGGACCCTGGCGATGGGCCAGATCGTGGGGGATGTGTTCTCCGTGGTGGTGGACGTAGAGTCCTCCATAGACGTTCCTCTCCGGTGAGGGGCAGGACGGGCAAGGTCCCGTCCCTCACCAGCTCGTTCGTTCAGGGATGGGCGATCGGTTGGGGAATCTGAGGCCCTCGGCGACGAATCGCCGAGGGCCGCTTCTCTGCCCGCGTCAGCTGCGGGCTCACGCCGTGAGGTCGTACGAGGTCTGGGCGTTCAGCCACGCATCCACCTCCTGCCAGCGATAGCGCAGGTGCCGGCCGACCTTCAGGACGTTCGGCCCGATACGGCGGTGGCGCCACTGGTAGAGGGTCTTCACCGGCACGCCGAGGTAGATGGCGACCTCCTCCGGCGTGGCCAGCGGTGCACGGCCCGCACCACCGGCATCGGCTGAGGGTCGGGGGTTTCGGGGCATGGGACTCCTTCACGGAAATGGCGGGATGGACAAGACAGCCACAGGTTTCCTGCGGCGTCCAGCGGCATTATGTGGAAATTCCACGGCCGCACCAAACGGCCCTTCGTCGAGTGGAACCAAAACAGTAAGGGCGAATCCCCGGTTGCCGAAATCACGCCAGAAAGCGAGGGGGTCTGTCCGGTTCCTCCCCGGATCATCACCGTTCCACTGGGCATCCCAGCTTGCGTCAAAGCACCAGGCCAGGACCACCACGAGCCTCAGACGAGAGGCCATCAGACGCACCTCCGCTTTCGCGGCGCGGGACCATACCATGGAAATCCGGCTTCGCCGAGCCGCCCGAATAGCCAGCGCCAGCAAGTTTTCTCGGATGCTTGAGTAAACCCTTGCCATGGCCGGTCTTTTCGAGTTACAGCTATCCGTCATGGCTACCCGACCAATTGAAATAGGCTCCGCCGGAATCCGAACCGCGCGCAATATCGAGCGCCTGCGCCTCGCGCGCGGCCTCTCCCAGCAGCAGCTCGCCGAGCGCTGCACCGCCCTCGGGCGCCCGCTGACCAACACCGCCCTCAGCCGCACCGAGCGCGCCCGTCGCCGCTGCGACGTCGACGACCTCGTCACCATCGCCACCGCCCTCGGCGTGCTGCCAGCTGCCTTGCTGCCCTCGCGGACAGCCCACGGCACCGTGTTCCAGCCCCTCAACCGCATACAGGGGGCCCTCCTTGGCTGAGGTGTACGACCGCTGGCACAAGACCTTCCCGAAGGAAGGCGAGGCGGAATGCCCGGAGCACAAGGGGAAGGTCCCCTCCGCCGACCACGGCAAGGGCAAGCGCTGGCAGTTGCGCTACCGCGATCCGTTCGGCAAGCAGCGCAAGGAGAACTACGACCGCAAGGTCGACGCAGAGGCGGCCGGCGCAGCAATCGACAACGACCTGCGCCAGGGCAAGTACGTCGACCCGACGGCGGCGAAGAAGACGCTCAAGGCGTACGCCCGCGAGTGGCTCGACGACGCGACCGCCGGCATCGGCACGGTGGACGCGTACAAGGGCATCGTCCGCAACCACATCGAGCCGCACCTGGGCCACCTGGAGATGCGCGTCCTCAACCGGCCTTCGCTCATCCAGAGTTGGGTGAAGAAACTTCAGGGTGCGGGCCTTGAGGCGTCAACGATCGGCCTGGTCAATTCCGTGCTCTCCGCCATGTTGGACGCCGCCGTCGAGGACGGGCTGTTGCCCAAGAACCCGTGCAAGTCCAGCTCGGTCAAGCTACCCAGCAAGCCGAAACGGAAGATCATCCCGTGGAGCCTGGACCGCGTGCACGCGGTCAACGCCGCGCTGCCCCACCGCTTCCAGTGCGGCGGCAAGCTGGCGTTCGGCTGCGGCCTGCGCCAGGGCGAGGTCTTCGGCTTCGACGAGGACGAGCTCGACTTCGACCGCGGCGTGGTCCACATCAACCAGCAGATCAAGCTGGTCCGGTCGACGATGGTGTTCGCCCCGCCCAAGGGCAACCGGCTCCGCACCGTCCCCCTGTCGGACCAGCTCACGGCTGCGATCAAGGCTCATATGAAGGAGTACCCGACGGTGGCCGTGACCCTGCCGTGGATCAAACCCGACGGCGAGCCACGGACGTATCGGCTGCTCTTCACCGACGAGCAGGGGCGCGCGTACCACCGCAGCGTCTTCAACCAGTACGTCTGGAAGGGGGCCCTCGCCGGAGCCGGAGTCATCCCGCCCCGCGAGAAGGGCTCGCCGCGCTACGCCGCCGCCCCCGACGACGGGATGCACGCCTACCGCCACGCCTACGCGTCCGTCCTCCTCGACGCCGGCGAGAGCATCAAGGCGCTGTCCGAGTACCTCGGCCACTCCGACGCGGGCTTCACGCTGTGCACGTACACGCATCTGATGCCCAACAGCGAGTCCCGTACGCGGCGGGCGATGGATGCGGCGTTCACTCGGGCGGGCACAGATGCCGCGACCGCAGCGCCCCCGTCCCCTGAGGGCACACCTGGCACGACGGCTTCCTCCGCCGTGTGCCCTGCCTGTGCCCTGGCCGCCTGAATCTGGGCTGTTAGGGGTAGCCAAAAGAGCCCGGCCGTTATCTCCGGTGAGCGGGTTTCAGCAGGTCAAGGCCATGTAGCCATAGCTGACCGGCTACGACGCCATAGGAAGCGCCGCCCCCTCGCGCCACTTGAGGATCTTGTCGAAGCTGACCACGGCGCCGGTCCGGCCGGTGCGGTTGCGGTACTGGACGTGGTCGGTGAGGGCCTCGATCAAAAAGAGCCCCCGGCCGTCCTCGGCGTATCCGGGGGCCTGCGCGGGGGCGGGGACGGGGACCGGCGGCAGCGCGCGGTCCGCGGCGGTATGGGGCGGGGCGGCGGGGCCGAAGCCGGGGCCGGAGTCGGTGACCTCGATGCGGCAGGTGTCGCCGTCGATGTAGACGGTGACGCGGTAGTCGTCGGTGACGTCGCCGCCGTGCTCGACGGCGTTGGCACACGCCTCGGAGAGGGCGACCGAGAGGTCGTAACAGATGTCCGGGTCGACGCCGGCGGTCTCCATCGCGCCCAGCAGCAGCCGTCGGGCGAGCGGCACGCTTGCGGCCTCCCGCCGCAGATGGAGGGACCACCAGATGCTCATCGCTCCCGCCTCCTGGCCACGGCTCGACATACCGATACCTATTGCCGGGCCGCAAGGTCGGTAAGCGTCTCCGGGACGTGATACCGCTCATTCGGCGGATGCGAAAAGTGAGCGCACAGGTGTAGGCGTGGTGCCGGGCGTGCGCCACCGCGCGCCCGCTGCGGGACTCCGGACGCCTCTGGCGGGCGCCCCGTGAGCCACCCGTGCGGTAGCCGCTGAAACCCTGCCGTACGCGACGAACGGGGGCAGTGGGATGATGGCGCCCGCCATGACTGCCCCCTCCGTCCCCACAGCGCGGGCGGCCGCCGATCTGCGGCTGCTACGGGCCGCGGTGTTCACCGCGGCCTGCGTCACGCTGTCCGCGGCCGGGCACATGGCCGCTTCGATGGCCACGGTGCCGTTGTGGACGCTGGGGCTCGCCGCGGTCGCGGTGTTCGCGGTGGCGGCCCCGCTGGCCGGCCGGGAGCGCTCGCTGCCCGGGATCGCGGCCGGACTGACCCTCGGACAACTGGCGCTGCACGCGCTGTTCGCGATGGGCCAGCACCCGATGTCGGCGCCGTCCGGGCGTGCCTCGGGCCTCTCCGACCAGGCCGCGGTGGCACTGGCCCGGCACCTGACGTGCGGGCTGGAGGGCGTCCGGCTCGACGGCGGCACGGCACGGCAGTTGCTCGGCCCCGGCGGGCTGGAACTGGCCGGCAACACCGGGCTGGCCGGCGCCGGCGGGCACCCGACGGGCGGGGGCGGCGCGCCGATGATGGCGGGCTGCCTGGCGCCGTCGCTGCCGATGCTGCTCGGGCACCTGCTCGCCGCGCTCGTCCTCGGGTGGCTGCTGCGGCGCGGCGAGGCCGCGCTGTGGCGGCTGGTGCGGCTGTCCGCTCCGGCGGCGCGCGAGGTCGCGGCCCGGGCGCTGGTCGGTGCGGTGCGCCGCTCGCTCGCGCTGGTCCGGACGCTGCTCGCGGCGCTCGGCGCGGCACAGGAGGAGGGCCGACGCGCCCCCTCGACCCACGGGGACGAGCCCGGTCCACAGGACCCGGCGCTCCAGCACAGCGTCATACGCCGCGGCCCGCCGTCGGCCGACCGCCTGGCCCTCGCGGCCTGACGCCACGCGCAGCACGCTCCCGAGGAACCCCGAGGACCACGACGGACCACGGGGAGGGACGGCGGCGCGCGGCGGCCGTGCGCGCCGAGGCCGGGCCCCGCACCACGTCACCCCGCAGTCGTTTCCTCCCTTCTCCCCGTGGAGCGTCCACATGACCAAGAAGTCCGGTATGTCAGAGATTTCGGGCGGCGCGTCGTCCTCGGCGCGACGCCTGGCCCGTCGGCTCCCCGTCGTCGGCGGGATCGCGGCCGGCAGCGTGCTGCTGCTGGCCGGCCCGGCCTTCGCGCACGTCACCGTGCAGCCCGGCACCGCCCCCAAGGGCGGCTTCGCCACCGTCAACATCAAGGTGCCGAACGAGCGCGACGACGCCTCGACGGTGAAGGTCGAGGTCTCCCTGCCGACCGACCACCCGCTGACGTCCGTCATGCCGCAGCCGGTGCCCGGCTGGAAGGTCGACATCACCAAGTCCAAGCTCGCCAAGCCCGTCGAGATGGAGGGCGAGAAGGTCAACGAGGCCCCCTCGAAGATCACCTGGACCGCGGACGGCAAGGGCATCGAGCCGGGCCAGTTCCAGCAGTTCCCGCTCTCGGTCGGCCAGTTGCCCAGCGACACCGACCAGCTCGTCTTCAAGGCCCTCCAGACGTACGACAACAAGGAGGTCGTGCGCTGGATCGAGCCGGCCAAGCCCGGCGGCCCGGAGCCGCAGAACCCGGCGCCGGTGCTCAAGCTCACCGCGGCCGACGCCCAGGACCCGGCGGACGGCAAGAACGGCGCCAAGGGCGACACCACCGCCGCCCCGGCGTCCACCAGCGACACCACGGCACGGGTGCTGGCCGTCGGCGGGATCGTCGTCGGCATCGTCGGCGTCGCGTTCGGCGTGCTCGCCGGCCGTCGCCGCAACGCCTGATCCGCGCCCCGCGACCGGACCCGGTCGGACCGGCGCGCGCCACGCGCCGGTCCGGCACCCTCCGGTACGCACCCGTCGATCCGAGAACACCTGACACCCACCGGCCCAGCGCCATGGAAATACCAGGACACACCCGTCATGCATAGAAGAAAACTGCTGCTCTCCGCCCTGGGGGCGACCGCCGCACTCGGCCTGACCCTGACCGCCTGCGGCTCCGGCGACGGCTCCGACCAGCCCATCGCCCAGGTCTCCGGCGGGACGGCGGCCAAGCCGATCGTCACCCTCGACAGCCCGATGGAGAAGCCGGACCTCAGCCTCACCGACTCCGACGGCAAGCCGTACGACCTGCTGGAGAAGACCAAGGGCCACCCCACCCTGATCTACTTCGGCTACACCAACTGCCCGGACGTCTGCCCGACGACCATGGCCAACATCGCGGTCGCGGTGAAGCAGCTGCCGGCGGCCGAACGCAGCGACCTGCGGGTGGTCTTCGTGACCTCCGACCCGGAGCGCGACACGCCCGCCCAGCTCAAGAAGTGGCTCGGCGGCATCAACAAGGACTTCATCGGGCTCACCGGCCCGTTCAACAAGATCCAACAGGCCGCCCGCAGCGTGAACATAGGCATCGAGGCGCCGGTCAAGAAGAAGAACGGCGACGTGGTCTCCACCCACGGCGCCCAGGTCCTGCTGAGCTCCCCCAAGGACGACAAGATCCACTGGATGGGGATGCAGGAAGCCACCTCCGACAACTACACCGCCGCACTTCCTCAGATCATCAAGGGACAGAACCCGTGACCCGCCGCACCACCCCCCGCGCCCGCCTCGCCCCCGTCAGCCGCCGCATAGCCATCGGCTCCGCGTTCGCCCTCACCGCCGGTCTCGCCCTCGCGGGCTGCGGCGGCGGGGACGGCAAGCCGCAGCTCTCGGTCAGCGGCGCCTACATGCCGCAGCCGGTCACCCAGGACATGGCCGGCGCCTACTTCGTGATCAAGAACGACGGCGCCACCGCCGACAAGCTGACGTCGGTCACCAGCGACCTGTCCAAGGACATCAGCATCCACAAGACCACCGGCAACAAGATGGAGCAGGTCGACTCGCTGCCGGTGCCCGCGGGCGGGCAGCTCACGCTCAGCGCCGGCGGCAACCACCTGATGTTCATGGGCCTGACCCGCAAGCCCACCGCGGGCCAGAAGGTCACCGTCGAGCTGCACTTCGCCACCGCCGACCCGGTCAAGGTCGAGGTCCCGGTGAAGCCCGCCGACTACCGCCCGCAGAAGTGACGGTCCCCGCCGCAGCGCGGACACCGTGAGAACAGGGCCCGGCGACGGGCCCGGTGAAGGAAACGGACACCTCATGCCAACGGGAAGGGGAGCGCGCACCATGGTCCTCACCGGCTTCCGGCCGCGACGGCTGCTGGTCGTCGTGGCGGTGCTGTTCGGGGTGCTGGCCGCCGGCGTCACGCCGGCCGCCGCGCACGCCGCACTGACCGGCAGCGACCCCGCGCAGGGCTCGGTGGTGGCGCACGCCCCCGAGCAGGTCGCGCTCACCTTCTCCGAGGGCGTGGCGATGGGGAACGACTCGCTGCGCGTCCTGGACCCCAAGGGCAAACGGGTGGACCGCGGCAAGCTGCGCAACCTGTGCAGCGGGAGCGTCGTCAAATACGGCGCGGGGCTCCCGCCGGGACTCCCCAACGGGACGTACACCGTCGCCTGGCAGGCGATCTCGGCGGACAGCCACCCGGTGTCCGGTGCCTTCACCTTCTCCATCGGGGCGCCGTCCAAGACCACCGCCGCCCTTCCCCAACAGCAGGTCGGCGGCGGCCTGGTGGGCGCGCTCTACGAGATCGCCCGCTATCTGGCCTACGCCGGGTTCGTGCTGCTGGTCGGCGGCGCGGCGTTCGTGCTGGCGTGCCGGCCGGCCGCCGCCCGGGTGCGGTCCGTGCAGCGCCTGGTGGTCCGCGGCTGGGCGCTGCTGACCGGCGCCACGCTGGCGATGCTGTTGCTGCGCACCCCGTACACCGGCTCCGGCAAGCTCGCCGACGTCTTCGACTTCGGCGGGCTCCAGCAGGTGGTGCTGAGCAAGCCGGGGGCCGCGCTGCTCTCCCGACTGCTGCTGCTCGCCGCGGCGGCGCTGTTCGTGGCGGTGCTGTTCGGCGCGTACGCCCGGGCCCACGCGCCGGACGGCACGGACGGCACGGACGGCACGGACGGCGGGAACACCGAGGGCACCGGGGACGGCCGGGACGCCGTCAAGCGGCGCAAGGACCTCACGTTCGGGCTTGCGCTCGGCGGCGTGGTGGTCGCCGCGGGGCTGGCCACCACCTGGGCGATCGCCGAGCACGCCTCGACGGGACTCCAGCCGGCCGTCGCCATGCCCGTCGACGTGCTGCACCTGCTCGCGGTCGCCGCCTGGCTCGGCGGTCTGGCGGCCCTGTTGGTCTCCCTCTACTGGGGCCCGCCGGTCGAGCGGACCGCTGTGGGCCGCTTCTCCCGGGTGGCCTTCGGCTCCGTGCTGGTGCTGGTCGCCACCGGCACCTACCAGTCCTGGCGCCAGGTCGGCTCGTGGCACGCGCTGACCGACACCTCCTACGGGCAGCTGCTGCTGGTCAAGGTGGGCCTGGTCGCGGTGATGGTGGCCGTCGCCGGGCTCTCCCGCCGCTGGACGGGCCGACTGACGGCCGCGGACACCGCGGACACCGCGGAGGGCACGGACGGCACGGAGCCCGCCGCCGCCCCGGCTGACGCGCAGCACGCCTCGGACGCCTCGGATGCCTCGGACGCCGAGGACGCGCCGGCGGTGGACGCGGCCGGTTCCGGCGGCTCCGCCGACCCGACCCGGGTCGCCCAACTGGAGCGCCAGAAGGCCGCGTTGGCCACTGCCCGGAAGAAGCGGGTCCGGGACGCCGACCCGGTGCGGCGGGGACTGCGGCGGTCCGTCCTGACCGAAGCCTCCGTGGCGGTGCTGCTGCTCGCGGTGACCACCGCCCTGACCACCACCGAGCCGGCCCGCACCGCGGAGGCCGTCAAGGCCGCCTCGGCCGGCCGGTCCCCCGACGCCAACCAACCGCGCGTGCTGAACGTCCCGTTCGACACCGGCGGCGCGGACGGCAAGGGCACCGCCCGGCTCGACCTCGACCCCGGGCGCAGCGGCGGCGGCAACGAGCTGCGGCTGCGGATCGCCGACCCGTCCGGCAAGGCCCGGGACGTCCCCCAGGTAGCGGTCTCCTTCACGCTCGACGCCAAGAAGCTGGGGCCGCTCCCGGTCACGCTCCGGCACAGCGGCACCGGCCACTGGACCGCCGGCGGCATCCAACTCCCGGTCCCGGGACGGTGGCAGCTGTCACTGCTCGTGCGGACCTCCGACTTCGACCAGGTGACCGAGACCAGGAACGTGACGATCGACTGATGAGCAAGCAGCAGGACGCCACCGCCACCCCGCCCGACGACGCCCCCCGCACCCGGCCCGCGCCGGCCCCGGACGGCACCGCCCCGCAGTTGTCCCGCCGCCGCCTCCTGGGGACCGTCGGTGCGGCCGGCGCGGCCGGGCTGGTCGTCGGCGGGGCCGGCGGCGCGCTCGGCGCCTCGGCCGCGCAGGGCGACGCCCCGGCGGCGCTGACCACGCTCGGGTCGACCGAGGTCGCGTTCCGCACGGCGGGCGCCAAGCACCAGGCCGGCATCACCACCCCGCTCCAGGCCAGCGGCCACCTCGTCGCCTTCGACCTGGCGCCCGGCGCCGGCCGCAAGGAGGCCGCCGCGCTGCTGCGCCGCTGGTCGCAGACGGCGCGGGAGCTGATGGCCGGGCGCACCCCGCAGGCCGACACCGACGTGGCGCTGGACGCCGGCCCGTCCTCGCTCACCGTCACCTTCGGACTGGGCCGCGGCTTCTTCGACCGGACCGGTCTGACCGCCCGCCGCCCGGTCCAGCTCGACCCGTTGCCCGCCTTCTCCAACGACGCCCTCGACCCCCGGCGCTCCGACGGCGACCTGTGGATCCAGATCGGCGCCGACGACGCGCTGGTCGCCTTCCACGCCCTGCGCACGCTCCAGAAGGAGGCCGCGGGGGCCGCCCGGCTGCGCTGGCAGATGAACGGCTTCAACCGCACGCCGGGCGCCACCGCGCGCCCGATGACCGCCCGCAACCTGATGGGCCAGGTCGACGGCACCAACAACCCCAAGCCGTCCGACCCGGACTTCGACCGGCGGATCTTCGTCGGCGCGGACACCGCGCAGGAGTGGATGCGCGGCGGCTCGTACGCGGTGGTGCGCCGGATCCGGATGCTGCTCGACGACTGGGAGCAGCGCTCGCGCACCGAACAGGAACGGGTCATAGGCCGGCGCAAGGACAGCGGCGCCCCGCTGACCGGCGGCACCGAGACCACCCCGATGAAGCTGGACGCCACCGGCCCCGACGGGCTCCCGGTCATCCCCGCCGACGCGCACGCCCGGATCGCCGCCCCGGAGGCCAACCAGGGCGCGGCGATGCTGCGCCGCCCGTTCTCCTTCCACGACGGCTTCCGCGACGACGGCGCCCCGGACGCCGGGCTGCTCTTCGTCTGCTGGCAGGCCGACCCGCTGCGCGCCTTCACCCAGATCCAGCGGAAGCTGGACCGCGGCGACGCGCTCTCGCCGTTCCTGCGGCACGAGGCCAGCGGCCTGTACGCGGTGCCGCCGGCACCGTCGGACGGCGACTACGTGGCCCAGCCGCTGCTGGAGGGCTGAGCGGGGCGGCCGGGACCACTCTTCGGAACGCGTCCGCCCACCACCACCGGGCTCGGTATCGTGACGAGGGCAGGGAAAGACAGCGGGACGCTCCCGCGAGCACGTGAGGGAGTCCACGGCATGTCGGCCAGTCGCTATACGTTTCTCGGTCCCGCCGGCACCTTCACCGAGGCCGCCCTGCGCACCCTGCCCGAGGCGGCGACCCGGGAGCTGGTGCCGATGGTGTCGGTGCCGGCCGCGCTGGACGCGGTCCGGGCCGGCGAGGCCGCGGCGGCGCTGGTGCCGATCGAGAACTCCGTCGAGGGCGGGGTGACCACCACCCTCGACGAACTGGCCTCCGGCGAACCGCTGATGATCTACCGCGAGGTGCTGCTGCCGATCGCCTTCGCGCTCCTGGCCCGCCCGGGAACGGCCCTGGCCGACGTGAAGACGGTCACCGGGCACCCGGTGGCGCAGCCCCAGGTCCGCAAGTGGCTGGCGGCCCGGCTCCCGGACGCGGTCTGGGAGTCGGCGGCCTCCAACGCGGACGGTGCCCGGCTGGTCCAGGAGGGCCGCTACGACGGCGCGTTCGCGGGTGAGTTCGCGGCCGCGACGTACGGGCTGGAGCCTCTGGTCGCCGGCATCCACGACGCGCAGAACGCCGCCACCCGCTTCGTCCTGGTCGGCCGCCCGGCCCGGCCGGCGGCGCCCACCGGGGCGGACAAGACCTCGGTGGTGCTGTGGCTGGCCGCCGACCACCCCGGTGCGCTGCTGGAGCTGCTCCAGGAGTACGCGGTCCGCGGGGTCAACATGATGCGGATCGAGTCCCGGCCGACCGGTGAGGGCATCGGCCGCTACTGCTTCTCGGTGGACTGCGAGGGCCACGTCACCGACCGGCGGGTGGGCGAGGTCCTGATGGGCCTCAAGCGGGTCTGCCGCGACGTGCGGTTCCTCGGCTCGTACCCGCGGGCGGACGAGGTCAGCGCCAACGTCCGGCCGCAGGTGACCGATGCGGCGTTCACGGCCGCGTCGGACTGGCTGGCGCGCTGCCAGGACGGCCGGGGCTGACCTCCGCTCCCCCTCCCACCTCTCAGGTCACGGGCTGTGACCTGCGCCTTCGGCGGGGCCGGCGGCGCCGTTCCGGCGTGCCGTCCCAGAGCCCTCCGTGGTTGTCCACAAAGTTATCCACAGGCCCACTTCTCGACCTGTGGGTAAGTCGACATCCGAGTCGGACAGAGTCGACATATCACCCTAGTGACCACACACCCCTCCACAGCCGCCCACAGTGGATCACCGCGCACCTCGTCAGCACAATTCCCGTAACCAATCCTTTAGGGCGAGGTAATCCCACACGAAAGAGTGCGTGAACAGGGTTTGGACCAAGAATCCATAGGCGAGCATTTCGGGCACAGAATGATCAATTCCGGCTTCCACAGATCTCACACACAGCCTGTGGATAAGAATCCGCAACTCCCTCCCTCCTGTGGACAACCCGGTGGGCAACCTGGGGGCCGCACCGGGCCCATCATCCGGAAGCCAGGAATCCGCCGCCGCGAATGCCCCTTTTCGCGGCAAGAACCGGGAATTCCGCAGGGCCTTACGATGCGTTACGACGCGCCCTTCGAGAAGGCGCCCGGGGTCGATTCCCCACCGCGGAATAAATAACCGCAAAACGGGCAAATGGTCGCACCCGCGAATATCACGTCGAGGGCCGGCTGCCGGCCCCGGTAGCCTGGTGGGGTGATTGACCTTCGCCTGCTCCGTGAGGACCCCGACCGTGTTCGCGCCTCCCAGCGCGCCCGTGGAGAGGACGTCGCACTCGTCGACGCACTCCTCTCCGCCGACGAGCGGCGCAGGTCGTCCGGCGTCCGCTTCGACGAGCTGCGCTCCGAGCAGAAGGCGCTCGGCAAGCTCATCCCCAAGGCCGGCGGCGACGAGAAGGCCGCGCTGCTGAAGAAGGCCGGCGAGCTGGCCGCCGCCGTCAAGGCCGCCGACGCCGAGCAGGACGAGGCCAAGGAAGAGACCCAGGCGCTGCTGCGCAAGCTGGGCAACATCGTCCACCCCGACGTCCCGGTGGGCGGCGAGGAGGACTTCACGGTCCTGGAGACGCACGGCACCGTCCGCGACTTCGCCGCCGAGGGCTTCGCCCCGAAGGACCACCTGGAGATCGGCGAACTGCTCGGCGCCATCGACGTCGAGCGCGGCGCCAAGGTCTCCGGCTCGCGCTTCTACTACCTCACCGGCATCGGCGCCCTGCTGGAGCTGGCGCTGGTGAACGCCGCCATCGCACAGGCCACCGAGGCCGGCTTCACGCCGATGCTGACCCCCGCCCTGGTGCGCCCGCGCGCCATGGAGGGCACCGGCTTCCTCGGCCAGGCCGCCGAGAACGTCTACCACCTGGAGCGCGACGACTTCTATCTGGTCGGCACCTCCGAGGTCCCGCTCGCCGCGTACCACATGGACGAGATCGTCGACGCGGAGCAGCTGCCGCTGCGCTACGCCGGGTTCTCGCCGTGCTTCCGCCGCGAGGCCGGCACCTACGGCAAGGACACCCGCGGCATCTTCCGGGTCCACCAGTTCGACAAGGTGGAGATGTTCTCCTACGTCACGCCGGAGGATGCCGAGGCCGAGCACCGGCGCCTGCTGGAGTGGGAGAAGCAGTGGCTGACCGGCCTGGAGCTGCCGTTCCAGGTGATCGACGTCGCCACCGGTGACCTGGGCGCCTCCGCCTCCCGCAAGTTCGACTGCGAGGCGTGGATCCCGACCCAGGGCAAGTTCCGCGAGCTGACCTCGGCGTCCAACTGCGACGAGTTCCAGGCCCGCCGGCTCTCGGTCCGGATGCGGGAGACCACCGACGGCAAGCCGAAGGTCCGCCCGCTGGCGACGCTCAACGGCACGCTCTGCGCCGTCCCGCGGACCATCGTGGCGATCTTCGAGAACCACCAGCGGCCCGACGGCTCGGTCCACGTCCCCGAGGTGCTCCGCCCCTACCTGGGCGGCCGTGAGGTACTGGAGCCCGTCACCAAGTGAGCACCTCAGCCCCGGCGGGTTCGCCGCTGCCGTACAAGCTCATCGCGACGGACCTCGACGGGACGCTGCTGCGCCACGACGAGTCCGTCTCCGCACGCACCCGCCAGGCGCTCGCCGCGGCCACCGCGGCGGGCGCGGCGCACATCGTCGTCACCGGCCGGGCGGTGCCCTGGACCCGGCACATCCTCGACGCCCTGGACTACCAGGGGCTGGCGGTGTGCGGACAGGGCGCGCAGGTCTACCACGCCGGTGAACGGCGGCTGCTGACGTCGGTGACGCTCGACCGGCAGCTGGCCGGCCTCGCGCTGTCCAAGATCGAGGCGGAGGTGGGCCCGCTCCACCTGGCGGCGAGCCGCGACGGCCTGGCCGGCGAGGTGCTGGTCGGCCCGGGCTACCAGGTCCAGGAGGGCCCGCTGCCCAACGTCCTGATCGACGATCCGGGCGAGCTGTGGGCCGCGCCGCTGAACAAGGTCTACCTCCAGCACCCGACGCTGGACGACGACGCACTGGCCCGCGCCGCCCGCCAGGTCGCCGGTGACCTGGTCGGCGTCATGGTGGCCGGGCCCCGCGTCGTCGAGCTGCTGCCGCTGGGCCTGACCAAGGCCACCGGGCTGTCACTGGCCGCGCGCCGCCTGGGCATCACCGCCAAGGAGACCCTGGCGTTCGGCGACATGCCCAACGACATCCCGATGTTCGCCTGGTCCGCGCACGGCGTGGCGATGGCCGGCGCCCACGACGAACTCAAGGCCGTGGCCGACGAGATCACCGCCTCCAACGAGGACGACGGGGTCGCGTTGGTGCTGGAGCGGCTCTACTCCTGACGGCGTCCGGACGGGGGCGGCGCTCCGGCCCCGTCCCCGTCGTCGTCCCCCGTCGCCACGTCACCCGGCCCCACCCGTGCCGCCGGCGTCAGCGGCCAGCACGCCAACCCCATGGTCAGCGCTATGGCGTGGCCGAAGTCGGTGAAGGTCGCGCCGGTCGCCAGCGGCACCCCGAAGAAGGCCAGCAGGCCGACGAGGTAGCCGTAGCGCCAGGGGGGCGGCAGTCGGTAGGTCAGCACGCCGGCCGCGGCGGCCAGCCCGTAGGAGACGCCGATGTCCACCACGTGCGTCATCGAGCGCGGCAGCTGGTGGCCCTCGATGGCGAGCAGCACCAGTTCCTGGCTGGCCAGGGTGGCCGCGACGTGTGCCGCGCCGACGGTCAGCAGCCAGCGCCAACTGCCCATCCAGCGCTCGACGTTGGCGTGCACCAGCTCGAACATCACCGCGTAGAGCAGGAACGACCCCGGCTGCTCGATCCAGAATCCGCTGATCAGCAGCGAGGGCAGCGGATGCTCGTTCAGCTCGTGGATGTTGCTGCTGGTGCGGTGCAGGAGGAACTGCTCCAGCCCCTCGGAGGCCGAGGCGATCACCAGGCTGGTGATGCCGATGATCAACAGCCAGATGTGGGTGCCGGGCGTGGAACGGACCCAGTCCCGCACCCAGTTCCCCGCCCGGCGGGCCGGGGCGGCCAGCGAGGGTGTCATCGACGGCTCCTCGGGACGGCGGGGCCGACCGCGAAGTACGGGCCGGGCCCCTTGATGTGCCGGATCCGCGGCGCGCTCTCCATGGTCCGCACGCCCGGCAGCGCCGCGACCCGGGTCGTCAGGTAGCTGTAGAGCGCGCCGGTGTCCCGGCACAGGACGGACGCGAAGAGGTTGTGCGGGCCGGTGGTGGCGCCGGCGAAGGCGACCTCCGGATGGGTCGCCAACGCCGCGCCGGTGGCGGCGAGTTCGGCCGGCGCGACGGACAGCCACAGGGCGACCATCACCCCGTAGCCGAAGAGCCGCAGGTCGTAGTCGACGTCGTAGTAGAGCACGCCGTCCGCGCGCAGTGCCTCCAGTCGACGGCGGACGGTGGTGGGCGAGGAGTCGGTGGCCGCGGCGAGGTCGGCGAGCGGGGCCCGGCCGTCCCGGCCCAGCGCCTCGAAGAGCCGCCGATCGGCGTCGGAGAGCACCACCGGTTCGGTCAGCGGGCGGGGCACCGGCGGGCTCAGCCGGGCGGTCTCCTCGGCGGTCAGCGCACCGGACTTGCTGATCATGCTCTGCGGGCCGCCGTAGAACTCGTGCAGCAGGCAGTGGGCGGCCACGCCGACCACGCGCGGGGTGCGCGGCAGCTTCTGGAGCAGCAGCGCGTCGCTGTGCTCGCTGCTCCCCGACCGGCAGACCGCAGCGATCTCGGTGCCGCCGGACATCAGGCTGACCCAGGAGGTGTCCGGGCGGCGGGCCAGCGCCTCGGCGACCGACACCGCGGCGTCCGGCGCGCACTGCACCCGCACCAGCCACTCCACCTCGCCCAGGGCCCGCGGCTCGGCCAGCCCCAGCACCCGCAGCCCGCCGGAGCCGCGGTGGCGGGCGTAGCGGCGGGCGACCGTCTGGTCGGAGACCCCGAGGACCTCGGCGATCCGGCTGAAGGGGGCGCGGCCGTCGGTCTGGAGGGCGTGGATCAGCCGCCGGTCGAGGTCGTCGAAGGGCGCCGGTCTGGCGGCGCTGCCGTCGGTTTTCACCGTTGGAGGCTAACCCGTGTCGGATTGCGCCGCCCGGAACGCCGTGGCTGGGGAAACGGGCGGGGTGCGACGGAGAGTGGTACCCGGCCGGGCGTCTGCCCGGCCACGTACGTGAGCGCACCACCCAACGGAGGACAGGACCATGCGGGACGCACCCGGGCAGGCGCCCGACGGGGGCGACGGCCACGGCAGAGCGCGCGGGAAGTGGTGGCCCCTGGTGGCCATCACCCTCGGCAACTTCATGCTGCTGGTCGACGTGACGATCGTGAACACCGCGCTGCCCCGGATAGCCGACGGCCTGGGCGCCTCCTTCTCCTCGCTCCAGTGGGTGATGGACAGCTACGCGCTGGCGCTGGCCGCGCTCCTGATGGTGGCGGGCTCGGCGGCCGACCTGTACGGCCGGCGCCGGCTCTACGTCGGCGGGCTGGCGCTCTTCGCGCTCGCCTCGCTGGCCTGCGGGCTGGCCCCCGGCGCGGACCTACTGGTCGCGGCCCGGATCGTGCAGGGCATCGGGGCGGCGGCGATGTTCGCCACCAACACCCCGCTGCTGATGGCCGCCTACCAGGGCCGGGACCGCGGCGTGGCGTTCGGCGTCTGGGGCGGCACCAGCGGCGCGGCGGCCGCGGTCGGCCCGGTGCTGGGCGGGATGCTCACCGAGTGGACCGACTGGCGGGCGATCTTCCTGGTCAACCTGCCGCTGACCGCGATCGCCATCTGGCTGACCCTGCGCCACGTCGGCGAGTCCTACGGCGACCGGGGCGCGCGGATCGACTGGCCGGGCGCCGGCTCCTTCACGCTGTGCGCGGGCGCGCTGACCTACGGGCTGATGCGCGGCGGCGAGCACGGCTGGACCGAGGGCGGGACGCTGGTGGCGTTGGCGGTGGCCGCGCTGGCCCTGCTGGTGTTCGTGGTCGTCGAGCGGCGGACCGCCGGGCCGCTGTTGGACCTCCGGCTGCTGCGCCGCCCGTCGTTCGCGGTACTGATGGTGGCGGCGCTGCTGATGCAGGCGGCGGCCTTCCCGTACCTGACGTTCGTGGGGCTGTGGACGCAGAACGTGCTCGGGCTGAGCCCGATCGGGGCCGGGCTCGCGGTGACTCCGATGGCGCTGATGTCGCTGCTGGTCGGCGTGCTCGGCGGCCGGGCGCTCCAGCGGATGTCGCCGCAACTCCCGCTCGGCATCGGCGTGTTGCTGATCGGCGCGGGGGCGCTGCTGCACGTCGCGCTGCTCGGCGCCGGCGCCGGTTGGCCGGCGCTGGTGCCCGGTCTGGCGGTGAGCGGGCTCGGCATCGGTGCGGCGATGCCCGTACTGGTGTCGGCGGCGCTCGGCGCGGCCCCGCCGCAGCGGGCCGGGATGGCGAGCGGCGCGGTCAACACCTTCCGCCAGCTCGGGTTCGCCTTCGGGATCGCGGTCCTGGGGACGGTGTTCAGCACCGCCCTGCGGGACTCCGGGGCCGCCACCGGCGGCCGGGCCGCGCTCGCCGACGGCTACCTCTCCGGGCTGCGGGACATCACGCTGCTCTCCGGGCTGGCGGCGCTGGTCACCGGCCTGCTGGTCCTCGCCGTGGTCCGGCGCGCTCCGCGGACGGACGACGGACGGCCGGGCGGCGCGCCCTCGGGTGCGCCGGCGAGCGCCGACGGCGCGGCCGGCACCGGCGGGGCGGAGCACGACGACGCCCGGTCGCGCTCGGGAGCGCCGGCGGGGGCGTGACGCCGACACCCCGTACGGGCGGCACCGTACGGGCGGGTCGGCACCCGGAACCGTACGGCCGTCCACGGTTCCGGGTTGCCGCCCAGGGCCCTGCGACGATCGTCCCGGGACCACAGACCCAAGTCAATCCTCGGGTTTCCTTCCAAACTCCTTAGCCATGGCTTGGGTTACCGGTGGGCCGCGCAGTAGCGTGGCCGGGTGACCCTCGACGATCTGCGCGCCTTCGTGGCCGTCTGCGAGGCGGGCAGCCTCAGCGCCGTCGCCCGCGACCTCGGCTGCACCCAGTCCGCCGTCAGCCAGCGCGTCAAGCGCCTCGAACGGGAGGCCGGCATCGGCCTGTTGGAGCGCCGGCCGCGCGGGGTGGCGCCGACCGCGGCGGGCCGCATCCTGCACCGCGCCGCCGCCGACGGCCTGGGCGGACTGGACCTGGCACTGCGCCGGCTGGCCGACATGCGGCGGGGCGACGGCGGGACGGTCCGGGTCACCACCGGGGCGACCACCGTCCGGCACTTCATGTCGGACGCGGTGGTCGCCTTCCGGGACCGGCATCCGCACGTCAACCTGGAGTTCCACACCGAGAGTTCCAGCCGCCGCTGCTTCGAGGCGGTCGCGGACGGCGACTCCGAGCTGGCCTGGATCACCATCGGCCCGCCCGTGCGGGGCATCGAGCAGCACCCGGTGATGGGCCTGCCGTGGGTGCTCGCGGTCCGCGCCGACGATCCGCTCGCCGCCCGCGACCACGTCGCACCGGACGAACTGGCCGGCCTCCGCCTCGTCCGGCTGCCGGAGAACTCCACCTCCCGGATGCGCCTCGACGGGCACCTCGGCCACCAGGAGGGCGCCCCGGCACCGGCCCCCACGGTCCCCGGGCCCAGCACCACCAGCGTCGCCGACTGGGACACCGCGCTGCTGCTCGCCGAACTCGGCGTCGGCCCCGCCGTCGTCCCCCGCCTCCCCGGTGACCGCGCCACCGCCGACCACCCGGGCCTGCGGCTGGTGCCGATCCCGGCGCTGCCGCCGCTGACGACGGGGTGGGCGGTGCGCCAGTGGGCGGCGCTCAGCCCGGCCGCCGTGGAGTTCGCCGGGACGGTGAACCGGTGCCTGGTGGACGGGGCGCCGCCCACCGGGCACGGGTCACCGGCGGCGGGTCCGGACGCCGCCGCGGCCGTCGGCGCCGTCCCCGGCCCCCGGCCTCAGGCCCTGACGACCGGTTCCTGAATCTCGGTGACCCACTGCTCCTGGTCGTCCGGGCACTGGAGGTACAGCTCACGGGCGTAACCGGCCGAGCGGTAGCCGTTGCCGTCGATCCAGTGCGCGAGGTGCTGCGCGGTCGGCACGATCCGGCTCATCGGGCCGCGGTGGACGACCGTCGCGGCCAGGTCGAGCCCGGGCAGCGTGACGGTGTCGAAGCCGAGCCCGGCGCCGTCCGCGCCACGCCGCACGGCCTTCGCCAGCTCCTCCCGGCCGATCGCGACCCCGGCGTGCACCACCACCGCGTCCCCCGTGCCCTCGGGGCCGGCGCCGTCCGGTGCGGCCTCGTAGTACGCCAGTCCCGGCCCGGTCGGGGTCAGCCCCGCCGCCGCCAGCCGGCCGAACAGCTCCTGGTAGAGCGGTGTGATGACCGGGCCGATGTCCTCGGGTCCGTAACTGGCCGCGACCTCGCTGAGCTCCGCGAGCAGGACCGGTTCGGTGTGCTTGAGCACCACGTCGTCGGCGGACATGTGTCCCTCACTCTCGATCGTCCGGAGTCGCGCCTCGACCTGCCCCAGCCGCGCCTCGGCCGCGTCCCGGGCGGCCGCCAGCTCCGCCCGCCGCAGCCGCAGCATCCCGCGCAGCTCGGCCGCGTCCAGCTGCTCGTCGAGGATCGCCGCCACCTGCTGGAGGCTGAATCCGAGGTCCTTGAGCGCGATGACGCGGTTGAGCCGGGCGAGCTGGGCCGCAGCGTAGGAGCGGTAGCCGGTGACGGGGTCGGTACGGGCCGGCCGCAGCAGCCCGATGGCGTCGTAGTGACGCAGCATCCGGGCCGACACCCGGCCGTACCTGGCGAAATCTCCGATGCTGAACATGACGCCTTCCAGTGGAGCGGTTCCCACAGTGTCAAGGTCAAGGACGGCCGCAACCCCACGGAGGGGGTGAGTGGTGCGGTCACGGTCCGTTGCCGGTCCGGGACCTCTCCGCGACCGGATCGCGCCACCGTCCGACGGGCCCCGGCCACCGGCGGCAGCATCGCGTCAAGTCCGGTCCGCTCACCGTCAACGAAGCGTCATGGAGCCGCGGGATGCCCCCCGCACCGGGCATAGCGTCTGTGCCGAGCCCCGGCGCACACGCAGTCCAACCGGTCCGGGGCGCCGTCCCGTCGAGGAGCAACGCCGTGTCCCACCCTCTCCACGCGGAAGACCCCGAGCCTGCTGATCGTGTCCCGGCCGGGCCCCTCTTCGTCCCCGTCCGGCCGGGACCCGCGGGCTGCACCGCCCGCCTGTTCCGCACCCCGCTCGGCGGCCGCACCGCCGTCGGCTTCACCTCACCGCAGCGGCTGGCCGAGGTCCTCGGCGGCGGCCAGCCGTGGGTGCGGCTCTCCGAGCCCGCGCTGCGCGCACTGGCCGAACCCCTCGGTGCGGCCACCGTGACCGTCGATCCGCGCTTCACCCCCGACGTCGCGCGGGAGGGCCGGCGCACGGCCGATGCCGCCGCCCGCACGCCGCAGTTCACCCCGGAGGCCGCGCGGGACGCGGCGGGCGGCCAGCGGTTCGCCCGGGACGTCCCCCGGGACCCGCGCCCGACCCCCGACGTCCGCCGCGAACCACGCTTCGCCCCGGGAACCCCGGGAATCCCCCGGAGTTCCCGCAACAACCAGCTACGGGCCGTTTGAGGAGGGGCACCCACCATGAGCCACACGACCCTGCCCCGGACCACCGAGACCCCGCGGACCGCGCCGCCGGCCCCCGACGCGACGGCCCTGCACCCGGCCCCCACGACGGCACCCCCGCCGTCCCCGGGCGGCGGCCCGGACGAACTCGCCATATGGCCCGCATCGACCCTGCCGCTCCCCGAGGACGACCTCTCCATCGGCGGCGTCGCGCTGACCGAACTCGCCGACCGCTTCGGCACCCCCGCCTACGTCCTGGACGAGGACGAGGTCCGCCGCCGCTGCCGCACCTACCTGCGCGCCTTCCCCGACGCCGACGTCTACTACGCGGCCAAGGCGTTCCTGTGCCGCGCCATGGCGCACTGGGTCGCCGAGGAGGGCCTGGGCCTGGACGTCTGCTCCGCCGGCGAGTTGGAACTCGCGGTCACCACCGGCTTCCCGCCGGAGCGGATCGTGCTGCACGGCAACGCCAAGAGCCCGGCCGACCTGCGGGCCGCGCTCCGGCTCGGCGTCGGCCGGATCGTCATCGACAGCACCTCCGAGATCGCCCGGCTGGCGGCCGCGGTCCCGGCGGACAGCCGGCAGAAGGTACTGATCCGGGTCGTCCCCGGGATCGCCGCCGGCGGCCACGCCAAGATCCGCACCGGCACCGACGACCAGAAGTTCGGGCTGTCCCTCACCGACGGCTCCGCACAGCACGCGATCACCCGCGTCCTGGGCCAGCCGCGGCTCGAACTCGTCGGCCTGCACTGCCACTTGGGCTCCCAGATCACCGCCGTCAAGCCGTACCTCTCGGCCGTGCGGCGCCTGGTCGGCCTGCTGGCCCGGGTCCGCGAGCAACACGGCGTCACCCTGCCCGAACTGGACCTGGGCGGCGGCCACGGCGTGGCCTACCTGCCCGGCGAACCCGCCCTCGACGTGGTCGGACTCGCCACCAAGGTCCGCGCCGAGCTGGCCGGCAGCTGCGCGGCGGCCGGCCTCCCGGTGCCGCGGCTGGCCGTCGAACCGGGCCGCGCCATCGCCGGCCCCTCGGGCGTCGTCCTCTACCGGGTGCTGTCCGTCAAGCGCACCGGCTCGCACACCTTCGTCGCGGTGGACGGCGGGATGAGCGACAACCCGCGGCCCGCGCTGTACGGGGTGCGCTACGCGCCCCGGCTGGTCGGGCGGCGCTCGGCGGTGCCGACCGAACCGGTGACCGTCGTCGGCCGGCACTGCGAGGCGGGCGACATCCTCGCCTCCGACGTCCACCTGCCCGGCGACGTCCGCCCCGGTGACCTGCTCGCCGTCCCCGTGGCCGGCGCGTACCACCTGTCCATGGCCTCCGGGTACAACCTCGTCGGCCGACCGCCGGTCGTCGCGGTCACCTCGGGCCACGCCCGGCTGCTGGTCCGCCGGGAGTCGCTGGCGGACATCCAGGAACGCGACATCGGCCTCTGACGGGCCGGGCACGGACCCGGGGCGGTGGGTGATCCGCCGGCCCCGGTCCCCCGGCCTCCGGGCCCCGGGCCCGGCTCCGCCCCGGACCGCCCCCGTACCCGGGGCCGTCCGGGCCCGGGAACGCCCCCGGTGGTGGTGCTCGCCAGGACTCCGCCACCGGGGGCTCCACGTCGCGGCGCGCCGGGGCCACCGGGGCCACGCCGTCCCGGTTACGTCCCGGGCGGTGCCGGCTCCACCGGGGGCGTCGGGGGCATCGGGGGCATCGGGGCTCCGCCCGGGTTCCAGGCCGCGAGGAAGGCCGGCTGCCGGGCCAGGTCGACGAGTTCGATCCGGGCGCCGATGCTGTCCACCCGGTGGTACGCGAACGATCGCCCGTAGGGGCAGCCGCTGAACTCCTCGAGGAACCCCTCCGCCGCCAACCGCCGGGACCCGTCCTCGACCGACCGCGTCCAGAACCCGAGGTGGTCGAAGCGCGGCCCCTCGGACACGTCCCACGGCCCGCCGGGCGCGGGTTCGATCAGCTCGACGTACGGCGGTTCGCCCCGCGTGAAGGCGATCCGGAAGTCCCACTCCCCGATCCGGTCCACCCGGGGCGCACTGAACTCGACACCGGCCGCCGTCCCCAGGTCACGGATGGCCGCCGCCATGTCCGGCACGACGAAACACACGTGGTAAAAGCCCGCCACCGGGCCTCCTCTCCCCCTGCGCCACTCTGCGCTCTGCTGCGACTCCCGTCACTCTGCCCCGTCCGGTGGCCGATTCGCCGGCGTTCGCTGCTGTCATTGCTGTCACTGTTGTCACTGCTGTTCTCCGTCGCCCGCCACCCCGCCACGGATCACGGCCGGCGGAGGGCGCTCCTCCGGATCCCCGCGAGCAATTTAGGTGCACAGGGAAACGAACTGGTTGTAGGATGACTGGGCAACCGGGCAAACGTGCGAGGTGGAGCCATCGGCGAACGGGCCGGTCGGCCGGCGCACCGGACCCGGTGGGCGGCCGCGCTCCGACGCGCAGACCGCCGCGGCACACGACCCGCACGACGACGGACACACAGGAACGGGCACGGGATCAGGGCGATGGCACTCAAGGCAGCAGGACGGCAATCCCTCGTCGACACCGTCGTCGAGGCGCTCCGCGCCCAACTGGCCGCCGGTGAGTGGCAGGTCGGCACCCGCATCCCGACCGAGCACGCCCTCGCCGAACAGCTCCAGGTCGGCCGCAACACCGTCCGCGAGGCGGTGCGCGTCCTCGTGCACGCCGGAATGCTCCGCTCCCGCCAGGGCGAGGGCACCTTCGTCGTCTCCACCGCGGACCCGGCCGAGATCATGCGCGGCGTCCAGCGCGCCGGCATCCGTGACGTCCTGGAACTGCGCATCGCCCTGGAGGCGGAGGCCGCCCGCCTGGCCGCGCTCCGCCACGAGCCCGCCGACCTGGAACGGATGCGGGCGGCCCTGGACGCCCAGGCCGCGCTGGAGGACTCCGAGGGCCAGCCGCACTCCGGCAGCCTGGAGCTCTACGCCGACCACGACATCGCCTTCCACAAGGCCGTCGTCGAGGCCGCACACAACACCGCGTTGACGGCGACCTACGGATGGTTCAGCAGTTCCGTACGGGAGGCGCTGGTCACCGCGCTGGACGACCAGGCGATGCCGAAGATCGTGCACGGCGACCACCGGGCCGTCCTGGACGCGATCGCGCACGGCGACCCGGACGCCGCCGAACGCGCCACCCGCGCGCTCCTGGAGAAGCCCAAACGCGCCGTGGAGGCCCTCCTCGCCGGCGAGTGAGACCCGGCTCTCCCACTCCCTCCTCACTCTCCCCCTCGCACCCCTCTTCTCGTCCCCCTCCCCCCTTCTGACCTTCTCCGCCCTCCCCGGTACGAGGGCACGATTGGCTAGGTACGCACGCATGTCAGGGACCGATTCGACCGCTCCGGTCGACCTCATCGACGCCGAGGAAGACCTGATCCCGGCACCGCAGGTGGCCACCGCCCGGCGCCGGCTGCGGGCCCACCCCGCGCTCCTCCTCACCGGCATCGTGCTCGCCGCGGTGAACATGCGCGCGGCGCTCGCCGGGGTCTCCCCGCTGCTCAACGAGATGGCGCAGCACTTCCACCTGGCCGCCACCGCCAGCAGCCTGGTGACCACCATCCCGCTGGTCTTCATGGGCCTGGGATCGGTCATCGCGCCACGGCTGGCGCGGCGTTGGGGCACCGAGGCGGCGCTGTGCGGCGCGCTGCTCGCACTCTGCGGCGGCATCGTGCTGCGGATCGCGCCGCCGGTCGCCGGGCTCTTCGCCGGCTGCGCGGTGGTGGGCGGCTCCATAGCCCTGCTGAACGTGCTGATGCCGGGCCTGATCAAGCGGGACTTCCCGGACCGGGCGGCGGGCATGACGGCGCTCTACTCGACCGCGATGATCCTCGGCGCGACCGTCTCGGCCGCCTCCGCCGTCCCCTTGGAGAACGCGCTCGGCAGCTGGCAGGGCTCCTTGGTCTCCTGGGCGCTGCTGGCCGCCGTCGCCGCCCTCGCCTGGCTCCCGCAGGCCGTGATCGCCCGTCGGGGCACACACCACGGCGCGTCCGCGGCGGCGCCCGCCCACACCAGCGAGCACGGCCCGAAGCTGACCCGCTCGCCACTCGCCTGGCAGGTGACCCTGTTCATGGGCTCGCAGTCGCTGATCGCGTACGTGGTCATCGCCTGGATGCCGACGATCTTCACCGACCACGGCATGGGCAAGAGCGAGGCGGGGTTGGTCTTCGCCTTCAGCACGCTGGTGCAGATGGTCGGTTCGTTCGTGGTCCCGACGCTCGCCGGCCGGATGCGCCGTCAGCGGCTGCTGGGCGTGCTGGTCTCCGTCCTGATGGCGTGCGGCGTCACGGGGCTGCTGATCGCGCCGGTGGCCGGTGCCTGGCTGTGGGCCGCGGTGCTCGGTGTCGGCCAGGGCGGCGCCCTCGGCCTGGCCCTGACGATGATGGTGCTGCGGTCCGGCGACGCGCACACCGCCGCCCGGCTCTCCGGCATGGCCCAGACCGGCGGCTACCTCCTCGCCGCCGTCGGCCCGCTGGCCCTCGGCGCCGTCCACCAGGCCACCGACGGCTGGACCGTTCCGCTGTGCCTGCTGCTCGTCGTCTGTGCCGGCCTGGCCCTCCTGGGCCTGGGCGCCGGCCGCGACCGCCGCATCGGGGAGCGGGCGGAGGCGTGAGGGCCACGGGGTGCGGGGTGTGGTGACGGTGGTGGCGGGGGCGGTCGTTGCGGCGTCCGTCGCCCGTCACCGCCGCGCCACCGCCCCACCAACGGGCTAGTGGCCCCGTTCACGACGGTCCGGGGCGGGGCGGGGCCCCCGGGCCGCCCCGCGCAGTGCCGGCACCGGCGTCCCGCAGCCGGCCCGCGCCGTCCCGCGCCTCGGTCCGCTGCGTCGAGCGGGTCCCGCAACACGGCGAGCTGGCCTACCGTGCCCCCATGAGCGACGTCCAGCACACCGGTCACCGGCCCGGACCGCGGATCTCCCGCGCCGGCTGGCTCCTCCTCGGCGCCGTCCTGTGCGTCGTGGTCGTCCTCGTCGTGCTGATCGTGCCGCGGCTGCTGCGCGAGCGGCAGAGCGGGCAGCTCACCGTTCCCGAGGGGCAGCGGGCCAGCCAGGTCTACGCGGCCGTCGACCGGGCACTGAAGGTTCCCGACGGCACCACCGCACAGGCCGCCAAGACCGCGCACCTGGACCTGCCCGCCGAAGCGCGGGGCAACCCGGAGGGCTACCTCTTCCCGGCCACCTATCCGCTGCGCACGGACACCACGCCGGCATCGCTGCTCACGTACATGGTCAAGACCGCCGATCAGCGGCTGGCCGCCGACCGCGTCAGCACCTACCGCACGGTGGTGATCGCCAGCATCGTGCAGGCCGAGGCGGACCGGCCGGCCGACATGGGCAAGGTGGCCCGGGTGATCGACAACCGGCTCGCCCGGAACATGCCGCTCCAGATGGACTCGACGATCAACTACGCGCTCGGTCGCAGCACGCTGCGCACCAGCCACGCCGACACCCGCACCAACAGCCCCTACAACACCTACAAGTTCCAGGGACTGCCGCCGACCCCGATCGACAATCCGGGTGCCGACGCGCTGAAGGCCGCGGCCGCGCCGCCCGCGGGGGACTGGCTCTACTTCGTCACCGTCAAACCGGGCGACACCCGCTTCACCGCCGACTACCGGGAGCACCTGCACAACGTGCAGGAGTTCAACAACTCCCAGAAGGACACCGCCGCCGGCGACACCTCCACCGGCGGCTGACCCGACGTCGGTCGGGCCGGCCGGGAGGTCGGTCGGGCCGGTAGGTCGGTCGGGCCGACCGGGAAGTCGCCCCCGGCCGGCCGGAACGGCCTTCGCTCACTCCTCCCCGGCCAGCGTCAGCGACTTCAGCCGCCGCGCCGCGTACCAGGTCGCCGCGCCGGTGACGGCCACCAACAGGCAGACCGCAAGCGGGAGTTGGACCGCGGAGCTGAGCGCCCCCTCGGCGGCCACCTTCTGCCCGACCGCGAGCGCCCACTGCTGGACGCTGAGGGTGCGCGCCCCGGGGACGACGTTCCCGACGAACGCCTCCCAGACCAGGGCGTAGACCAGGCCGAAGACCACGGCGTGCCGGGTGAGGGTGCCGAACAGCAGGAACAGGGCGCTGTAGGCGATCGAGGCGACGGCAGCCGCCACCGCGTACGCCACGGCTATCTGCTGGCTGTTGCCGTTGAGGACGAACCCGGCGACCAGCACCGGTATCGCCGAGAACACGGCGGTCACCCCGATCGCCACCAGCAGTTTGGTGACGATGATCGTCGAGCGGCGGACCGGCTTGGCCAGGAGGTAGACCACCGAGCCGTCGTCGATCTCCGGTCCGATCGCGCCCGTCCCCGCGATCACGCCGATCAGCGGGACCATCGTGCCCAGCGCGAACCCGCCCAGGATGCCGCCGGCCGTGGTGTCGTCGGCACCGGTCAGCCCCCGGACGATCAGCGCGATCGCCACCAGGAGGGCCGGCAGCGCGAAGAGGATCAGGGCGCGGCGTCGGCCGAGCAGCGCCCGGTAGGTGAGCCGGGCGACGGTCGGGTGGAAGAGCGCGGCCTTGGGCGCGGCGGCAGGCGCCGGCGGGGCCGCGGGAGAGGTCGTGGACATGCTGCCTCAGGGCTCCTTTCTGGCCTCAGGCCGCTACGAGGTACGAGAAGACGGATTCCAACGACTCGTCGGAGGGCGAGACTGTCAACAGGCGGATGCCGTGGTCACGGGCGACCCGCGGCAGGAGTGCGGTGAACCGGGCGAAGTCGACGGCCTGGATGCGCAGGGCGCCCTCGACGACGTCCACCTCGATGCCGGCCGTCGAGGGGTCGGCGATCAGCGCCCCGGCCAGCGCCCGGTCGTCGTCGGACCGGACGAGGTAGCGGTGCGGGCGGTCGGTCATCAGCCGGCGGATCTTGCGGAAGTCGCCGGAGGCGGCATGCCGGCCGGCCACCACCACCTCGATGTGCGAGGCCAGTTGCTCGACCTCTTCGAGGATGTGCGACGAGAACAGGACCGTGCGGCCTTCGTCGCCCATCTGCCGCAGCAGTTCCATCAGCTGCATCCGCTGCCGCGGGTCCATGCCGTTGAACGGCTCGTCGAGCAGCAGCACCGACGGGTCGTGGACCAGCGCGGAGGCCATCTTCACCCGCTGCCGCATGCCCTTGCTGTACGTCGAGACCTTGCGGTCCTGGGCGTGCTCCATCTCGACGACGGCCAGCGCCCGGGCCGCCGCGGCCCGGCCCAGGCCGTGCAACTCGGCGTTGGCGAGCACGAATTCACGACCGGTGAGGAAGTCGTACATCGCCTCGCGCTCCGGGACGAGGCCGATGTGGCGGTAGCTCGCGGCGTTCCGCCAGATCGTCGTCCCGTCGAGGGTGACGGTGCCGTTGGAGGGGGCGAGGAAGCCGCCCATCATGTTGATGAGGGTGGACTTGCCGGCGCCGTTGGGACCGAGCAGGCCGGTGACGCCGGGGCCGATGGTCATGGTGATGTCGTTGACGGCGACGACGTTGCCGAACCAGCGCGAGACGTGGTCGATGTGAAGAGTGTTCACGGGTGCAGCCCATTCCTTGCGGGGCGGTGTGCGGGCGACGGGCGGGAGGTCACAGTCCGGCCTTCCGGTAGCGGCGCATCAGCAGGCCGTAGCAGCCGACGATGACGAGCAGCGAGACGAGGAGGTACACGCATCCGGCGCCGGTCGACGGCGTCAGTCCGTTGGGGAAGGAACTGGTGCCGCCCAGGAACGTGGACTGCACCCCGTCGATGAGGGTGATCGGGGAGAACAGCCCCAGCCAGCCGACGGCGGACTCACTGCCCTGGAGGGTGGCGATGCCCTGGATGGCGCTGACCGCGCCGTACGGGATGGTGAGCACGGCGATCACCGCGGCGACGCCGAAGCCACGGCGCGGGGTGAGCGCCGAGACGACCAGCCCGATCCCCGCGAACAGCAGCGACAGCAGCGCGACGCAGACCAGCCCCTGCCCGAACCCCTTGGTCTGTGCGGCGAAGTCCAACTTCCCCAGCAGCGCCCCGACGTAGAGGATCACCAGGGGGGCGGCGGTGAGGACGAACAGCGCGCTCGCCATCGCCGCGTACTTCGCCACGACGTAGTCGGACCGCTCGATCGGCCGGGAGAAATACAGCGGCGTGGTCTTGAACCGCAGGTCGCGGGAGACCGACTGCGGGGCCTGCGCCGCCAGATAGAGGCCGATGACGGCCTGGAGGAAGATGGCGTACCGGGTGTAGCCGATCGGGAGGCTGCTGGCCTTGGTGAACATCGCCACCGCGACCATGATCCCGGCGGGCAGGCACATCACCCCGAAGAGCAGCATCGGCAGCACCTTGCTCTTCGCCGACCGCCCCAGGCCGTACGCGCCGCGCAGGCTCTGCGAGAACAGCGAGCGCCGGGCGTAGGAGCGGCCGAGTCGAGGGCCGTCGTAGTGCCGGTAGCCGATGTTGTGGATGTAGGCGCCGCCGGGCGTGGTTTCCGTACTCATCCTGCGTTCCCTCCGCCCACGGTCGTGGACCGATCGGTGTCCTGCTCCGCCGTTGCGTGCCGCGCCGTCGTCGACGCGTCGGACCGCGCCGGTGCACCGGCCGCCGCCTGCGCGTCCGCGTCGCGGAACACCTCGGCTATCTGGTGCCGCCGCTGCTCCATCCGCACCAGCCCGAGCCCCAGCCCGGCGACCGTGTCGCGCACCAGGTCGTACGTCTCGTCCCCGGACGCCTCGACGAAGAGGACGTGCCCCGGGGCGGCCAGCCCCTCGGTGCCGGATGCGCCGGTGGTCACCGCGGCGCCGGCCGCGGTGAGGGCCGCGCGCAGCGCTCCGGTGCCGTCGGGATGGGCGTCGGTGTCCGTGACCTCCACCGCCAGCGAGGCGGTGACCTTGGTGAACTCCGTGGTGGAGGAGGAGCGCAGCAGCTTGCCGCCGTCGACGACGACGACGTGGTCGCAGGTGCGCTCCAGCTCTCCCAGCAGGTGCGAGGTGACCAGGACCGAGATGCCGAAGTCGGTGTGGACGCGCCGGATCAGGCCGAGCATCTCGTCCCGACCGACCGGGTCCAGGCCGTTGGTGGGCTCGTCCAGGAACACCAGCTGCGGGTCGTGCACCAGCGCCTGGGCCAGCTTGACGCGCTGCTTCATGCCCGTGGAGTAGCCCCCGATGGGGCGGTACCGCTCCTCGTAGAGGCCGACGTGGCGCAGGGTGTCGGCGGTGCGCTCCCGGGCGGCGGTCGGCGGCAGGCCGGACATCCGGGCCATGTGCACCACGAACTCGGTCGCGGAGACGTCCGGTGGCAGGCAGTCGTGCTCGGGCATGTAGCCGACCCGCTCACGGATGCTGCTGCCGTCCTTGGTCACGTCCAGTCCGAGGACGTGGGCGGTCCCCTCGGTGGCCGGAGCCAGCCCGAGGAGGATCTTGATCAGGGTCGACTTTCCGGCGCCGTTGGCACCCACCAGGCCCGTTACGCCGGGGGCGATGTCAACGGAGAGCCGGTCCAGGGCGGTCACCCTCGGGTACCGCTTGGTTAGGCTTTCGGTCACGATCACAGTCACGTGTTCGACGGTAGTGGCGCCCCCCACACCCGTCGTCAACCCCTGCGGTGGTCTTCGCCTACCCCTCGGGTACGACATGCCCGTAGGGGTTCTCCTGCTTCAGCGGCACGGGAACCGGGAGCGAACGGTGCATTCGCCCTCTTCTCCTCGGGCCTTCCCGAGCCTTCCCCGGCGGTCCCGGGCGGTCCCGGGCACTCCTCCCGGGCGGATCCCGCTCCTCGTGTCCCCCGCCACCGCAACCGCCACCGCGCCGCACCCTCGCCGCCGCCACGTGCCCCACCGTCGCGCCGTGCCGTGGGGCCGGTCGGCCGCACACCCCTTGACGCAGCCTCCAGTCATTGTCACATTCATCAGTGGCAAGTTACGGGCACGTACCGCGATGGACCGCTTACGGACGGACGGTTGGCGATGGCCTCAGTCACCTCAGCGACCTCAGCAGCAACGGGAGGACGCACCGCCGAGCTCAGGGGATTCCGGGAGGTGCAGCAGCTCGCCTACGCCTGCGCGGAGGCGGTGGCCGCCCAGCTCAAGCCCGGTGTCACCGAGCGCGCCGCGGCACGGATGCAGCGCGAGTGGCTGCGCGAGCGCGGCGTACGGGACTGGTTCCACCTGCCGTTCGCGTGGTTCGGCGACCGCACCGCGTTCGTCAACTTCCGGGTGCCGCTGCAGTTCTTCCCCACCCACCGCCAACTGGAGCCGGGGATGCCGTTCATCCTCGACATGGCACCGGTCCTCAACGGCTACACCGCCGACATCGGCTACTCCGGCTGCCTGGGCCTCAACCCCGTGCACGACCGGCTGCTGGCCGATCTCGAAGCCCACCGCGAACTGATCCTGCGCGAGGTCCGCGAGCGCCGCCCGCTGCGCGAGATCTACCAGGACGTCGACCGGTTGATGGTGCGGCAGGGCTACGCCAACCGCCACCGCGCCTACCCCTTCGGCGTCATCGCGCACAAGGTCGACCGGGTCCGGCAGCGCCGCTGGTCCCCCACCCTCTTCGGGTTCGGCACCCAGTCCCTCAAGGGCCTCGCCTCCGACGCGCTGCACGGCCACCGGGACGGCTGGTCCCCGCTGTGGAGTCCGTACTCCTTCTCCGACCACCCGCCGCAGCCCGGGCTGTGGGCGGTCGAACCCCACCTCGGCTTCCGGGGCACGGGAGCGAAGTTCGAGGAGATCCTGGTCGTCACGGACTCCAAGGACCCGCAGGAAAGCGCCTTTTGGTTGGACGACGATCTGCCGCACGTGCGGCGCTGGCAGGAGGAGAAGGCGGCGTGAAGACGGGACGCGGACGGCACGAGCACCAGGGCCGAGGCCAAGGACAGGGAGGCGGCCGAGGGCAGGGACGGGGCGCAGGGCGGCCGGCGGCGGCCGGCACCGGACTCCCGGAGGCCCGGGAGCGCCGGGTGCGCACCGGCGGGATCGACCTGTGCGTCGCCGAACTCGGCGACCCCGACCGGCCCACCGTGGTGCTGGTGCACGGCTATCCGGACAGCAAGGAGGTCTGGTCGGAGGTCGCCCGCGGCCTCGCCGAACGCTTCCACGTGGTGCTCTACGACGTCCGCGGCTGCGGACGCTCCACCGCACCGCGACCGCTGCGCGGCGGCTTCACCCTGGAGAAGCTGACCGATGACTTCCTGGCCGTGGCGGACGCGGTCAGCCCCGACCGGCCGGTCCACCTCGTGGGCCACGACTGGGGCTCCGTCCAGGGCTGGGAGTTCGCCACCGTGCGGCGCACCGAGGGCCGGATCGCCTCCTTCACCTCCATGTCCGGCCCGTCCCTGGACCACTTCGGCCACTGGATCAAGAGGCGGATGGCACGCCCCACCCCGGGGCGCGCCGCCCAGCTGCTCAACCAGGGCGCCAAGTCCTGGTACGTCTACCTGCTGCACACCCCCGCGCTGCCCGAACTGGCGTGGAAGGGCCCGCTCGGCAAGCGGTGGCCGGGCATCCTGCAACGGGTGGAGAAGGTGCCCGACGGCGACTACCCCACCGCCTCGCTGCCCACCGACGCGGCCCACGGCGCCTGGCTCTACCGCGACAACGTCCGCGCCCGCCTGCGCCGCCCCCGCCCCGACGCCTACGCGCACTGCCCGGTCCAGCTCATCACCCCGACCGGCGACGCCTTTCTCTCCCAGCGCCTCTACGACGACCTCGACCGGTGGGCGCCCCAGCTGGTGCGCCGCACGCTCCCGGCCAAGCACTGGGTGCCGCGCACCCGGCCGGACCAACTCGCCTCCTGGATCGACGAGTTCATCACCGCGAAGGAGGAGGGCGACCCGGCCAAGGACGTCGTGGCCGCCGGCCCGCACGCCGACCGCTTCGGCGGGCAGCTGGTCCTGGTGACCGGCGCGGCCAGCGGCATCGGCCGGGCCACCGCGTTCGCGTTCGCGGAGGCCGGTGCGCGGATCGTCGCCGTCGACCGGGACGCCGAGGGCGCCGGCCGCACCGCCGAGATGGCCCGGCTGATCGGCGCACCGGCGGCCTGGGGCGAGGCCGTCGACGTCTCGGACGAGGCGGCGATGGAGAAGCTCGCCGACAAGGTGGACTCCGAGTACGGCACCGTCGACGTCCTGGTCAACAACGCCGGCATCGGGCTCTCCGGCTCCTTCATGGACACCACCACCGAGGACTGGAAGAAGGTCCTGGACGTCAACCTGTGGGGCGTCATCCACGGCTGCCGGATCTTCGGCAGGCGGATGGTGGACCGCGGCCAGGGCGGCCACATCGTCAACACCGCCTCGGCCGCCGCCTTCCAGCCGTCCCGGATCCTGCCCGCCTACAGCACCTCCAAGGCGGCGGTCCTCATGCTCAGCGAGTGCCTGCGCGCCGAACTGGCCGGACGGGGCATCGGCGTCACCGCCATCTGTCCCGGTCTCGTCAACACCGGCATCACCGGCACCGCCCGCTTCGCCGGGGTCTCCGCCGAGGAGGAGAAGCGCCGCCAGGCCAAGGCCGCGCGGATGTACGGGATGCGCAACTACCCGCCGGAGAAGGTCGCCGACGCCATCCTGCGCGCGGTGGTCCGCAACCAGGCGGTGGTCCCGGTCACCCCCGAGGCGCGCGGCGCCCACCTGCTGTCCCGCTTCACCCCGCGGGCACTGCGTGCCCTCGCCCGCATCGAGCCCCCGGTGTAGCCGCCGCTCGCCCGTGCCCCCGCTGCCGCCCCCGCGGCCCGTGCCGGGTGCGCGGTCGCGCCGGCCGCCGCCGGCCCGACCGCCACCCCGAGATCAGGAGAATCCCGCACGTCAGGAGCTGCCGATGAGCACGTCACACGCCCAGGAGCACCACCCCATCGCGCCCCGCCGGGTCACCTTCGACTGGCGCGAGACCCCGCTGCACTGGATACCGGACGAACCCACCGCCACCCATGTGATCAACGTGCTCCACCTGCTGCTCCCCGCCGGCGAACGGTGGTTCGTGAAGGTCTTCAAGGAGGCCCTCCCCCTGGTCGGGGACGATCAACTCCTCCAGGACGTCAAGGGGTTCATGGGTCAGGAGGCCACCCACAGCGTCCAGCACTCCTACGTCCTGGACCACCTCGCCCACCAGGGCCTCGACACCGCCCCCTACACCCGGCACGTCGACTTCCTCTTCGAGCACCTCCTGGGGGACCGGCCTCCCTTCGGCGTCCCGGTCCCCGAACGGGAGTGGCTGCGCTTCCGGCTAGCCCTGATCGCCGCCATCGAGCAGTTCACCGCAGTGCTCGGCACCTGGGTCCTGGCCGCCGACGGACTGGACCGCGCCGCCCCGGACCCGGTGATGCTCGACCTGCTCCGCTGGCACGGCGCCGAAGAGGTCGAGCACCGCGCGGTCGCCTTCGACATGTACCAGCACGCCGGCGGTGCGGACCCCGCCCGCTACGCCCGCCGCGTCCTGGCCATGGGCGTGACGGCCCCCGTCCTGCTGTACCTCTGGGCCTGGGGTGCGGCCTACCTGCTCCGCCACGACCCCCAACTGACCGCTCCCGCCCGCTACTCGCTCCGCGCGCACAACCGCGCGGTGCGCAAGGGGCTGTTGCCCACCTGGCGGGAACTGGGCGCGGCGGTCCCCCGCTACCTGCGGCGCTCCTACCACCCGTCGCAGGAAGGGTCGCTCCGTGCCGCCGTCGCCTACCTGGCCTCCTCCCCGGCCGCCCGCGCCGCAGCGGGTGCGGTGGGCCGCGCGGCGCTCCGGTAACCCGTCCGCGCCCGGGCGCTGCGGGGCCGGGCCCCGTGCCCGCCACGGGCTTCGGCCAAGGCAGCCGGGCAGCCGTATCGTGGCACCGCCGCGCCCGGCCCGTGGCACGGCCCACGGTGCCGCGGCCGAGGTCCGCGGCATCCCCCGCCCGCGGCACGGCGACCCGCGGGCGACCGCCAGGTAGGCAGCCGTCCCGTGACGGCTGACCGGCACACCGGCCCTCCTCGGAGAGGGAGCCGCCCGTAAGGAGCACCGCAGTGACGACCGAGCAGCCGCCGACGGCCGAGTACCGGATCGAGGACCTGGCCCATCTCACCGGCGCCACGGTCCGGACCATCCGCGCCTACCAGGACCGGGGACTGCTGCCCCGCCCCGAGCGCCGCGGCCGCGCCAACGTGTACGGCGACGCCCACCTGGCAAGGCTTCGCCAGATCGCCGACCTGCTCGACCGCGGCTACACCCTGGCCAGCATCAAGGAGCTCCTCGAAGCCTGGGACGCCGGACGCGACCTGGGCGGCGTCCTGGGCCTGGTCGCCGAGATCGACGGGCCGTGGACCGATGAGGAGCCGACCCGCATCTCCCGCACCGACCTCGACACCGCCTTCGGTGGCACCCCCGACGAACAAGCGGTGAGCGAGGCCGTCGACCTCGGTGTCCTGGAACGCGTCCCCGGCCGGGACGACGAGTTCCTGGTTCCCAGCCCCCAGGAACTCGCCGTCGCCGCCGAACTGCACTCGGCGGGCGTCCCACTCCTGGCGATCTCCGGGCACTTGCGAGAGGTGCGCGGCCAGGTCGAGCACATCGCCGCGCGTTTCCTGGACTTCACCACCGAGCACGTCTTCCGGGCGTTCCTCAACCATCCCCCCACCGAGGCCGAGACGGCGGAGGCCACCGCGCTGGTACGCCGACTCCGACCGCTCGCCCAACAGACCATCGACGCCGAACTCGCCCGCGCCATGCGGACCCTGGCCACCCGGTACATCCGTCACCACCTCACCGAGGCCCTGGCGCCCGCCCAGCCGGAATCCGACACCCCTCCGACGGAACGGTCCGACAGCGCCTCGGCAGCGACCGTGTGGTGGCCCGAGCCGCCCGTTCCGGACGCGCGGAACGACGGCGGGCGGACCGCGACGGGGACCGAGGACGAGCCGAGGCCCCTACCGGAGGCAGCGGCTCCCGAACAGGTCGCGGACCCCCGTCCCGCGACCGACACCGAGGCCGTGTCGCTGCCCACCACGTGCGTCCAGGCCGTACGCGATCTGGTCGGGCCGCAGCGTGCGGCCGCCTTCATCGCCGCCGCCGCACAGCGCGAGGTGCAGGCCCGCACCATGGACGCCCTGACCGCAGCCGCCCGGGAACCCCGTCCCGCCGAGGGGGACACCCCCGGTCCCTGACGGCCGACGGGCGCCTCCGGGCGTCTGACCTCACGCACGCCCGCGCCCCGCCCTCCCACACGGGGCCCTGTGCTGGGGCCCGCCCGGCTTGCTGCACTGTGCAGTTGTCAAGGATCACGCCGGACGGGCCCTCCCGCCCGACCACCCCTCCGGGGTGCGTCACACGGCCGGATCCGGCAGCCAGTTGCCGTGGAAGCCGTACGGCACCCGGCGGGGCAGGGACACCGTGGCGACCGGGCCGGCCGTGAGGTCCTCCGCGTCGAGGATCACCAGGTCACTGGTGTTGCTCGCCGCGTCGTAGACGTAGGTGATCAGCCAGCCCGGTCCGCCCGGCCGGTCGTCAGCGGGGGCGAACGCCGCCTCCCCCGGGGTGCGTCCCGGCCCGAAGTCGTACCGCGCCGCCACGCCGGTCCTCAGGTCGTAGCGGAGCAGCGCGCCGGGCCGTCCGCCGGTGCCCGGCCCCTCGGCGGAGGTGACGTGACCGAAGCGGGCGGGCTGTCCGGCAAGCCGGTCGTCTATGCGCGGGAACTCGCCCATCTGGTCGTCGATTTGCTCCTCGGTCACGGTGCCGGAGGCGAGGTCGACGGTCCAGCGCCAGAGGCAGGGCATCGAGCGGCCGTCCAGCGCGGCGTAGCGGGAGACGTGGAGGACGATCCAGTGCTCGCCGTCGTCATGGGCGTTCAGCGCGTGGAAGACGTAGCAGGGGTCGATGGCCAGCCAGCGGACCTCGCCGTGCGGATCGTCCCGGCGCAGTACTCCCAGCCGGGCCCCGTACTCCGGATCCCAGCGGTACGGCATGCCGGGACCTCGGCGGTCGTGGACCATCGGGAGGTCCATGAAGACGACGTGGCGGGCCGTCAGGTGGAAGTCGTGCATCATCGTGGCAGCGGGGACGTCGATCGGACGGCTGATCACCAACTCCCCTGCGGCGTCGGCACGGTGATAGGTCAGGTAGGGGGCCGTGGAACGGCCGTAGCCGAAGAAATGCAGCTCACCGGTGGTGGGGCAGATTTTGGGGTGGGCGGTCATGGCGGTGGTGAGTCGGCCGCCGAAGTCGTGGGGTCCGACGGTTTCCCCCTCGTGCCCGGGTCGGCAGTCGATCTCGTAGGGGAAGGACGATTCGACCAGCGCCATCGTGCGACCGGCGTGCCGGACGACGTGGGTGTTCGCGACGCCGGCGGTCGGGTCGTGGTGGCCCTGCGCGTCGATGACGGGGACGCGGTCGACGAAGGTCGAGGTGCGCACCCAGCGGTTGCGGTAGGAGACGGCCCGTCCGCCCTCCAGGCGCACGCCGTGGACCATGCCGTCCCCGAAGAACCAGTGCGGGCTGTCGGCGTCCTGCGGGTTGGGGCCGTTGCGCAGGTACCAGCCGGTGAGCTCCGGCGGAATGGCGCCGGTGACCGGGAGGTCGTAGGCGGTCAGTTCGTCGGTGACCGGGGCGAAGTTGCCGGCCAGGTGCGGTGGCGCGGCCGAGGATGCGGGCATCGTGGTGGACGGCGGTGTGCTCATGAGGTCATGCCTCCCTGGGCATCGAGCCGCGCGCCGGACTGCTGCAGGAAGCGGGCCTGTGCCCGGTCCGGATAAGCGGCGGTGAATCGGAGGGGAAGGACGAATCCGGCGATCTGCACGAGGACCGAGCAGCCCGCACCGAGGCCGTAGGCGGCTATCACGGCCTGGGCAGCAGCACTGAGGGTGAAGGACAGGGCCCATGCCGCGGTGAGGACGACGCCGATGCGCCGGAACAGCGGGGTGTGCCAGACCTCGGGAGGTGCCATCCGCCGGGCGATCGCCATGGTGAAGGGGCGCCGTACGGCGAGCGACACCCAGGCGATGAGCGCGAGCCACCCCACCGACAGGGCACCGCTGTACGCCTGGAGTCCGCTGTCGGGTCGAGCGAAGGCGACGGCGGTCAGGCCCACGAAGAAGACGATGGTGCCGTACTCCAACAGCCGGGATTCCAGGTCGAGTCCCGCCGCGCGGTCCGCTATCAGCAGCGCCGCCGAGGCCACCAGTCCGGCGAGCGCCCCCCACTGCCAGCCGGCCACGGACACCCCCGCGAAGACCAGCCATGGAATGAAGCTCCGCAGGTAGTTCATGATCCCCCCATTTCGGTCGTGCCCGCTCACGCCGGGCGACTGCTCGACGCTGCACCGGCCGACGGGCGCGGTGGCAGCTGCGTCGGGGCGGGTGCTCCCACCCTCAGCGACATTCCAACAGTGACATGTCGAAGTTGGAAAGTCCAGCTTTGACATGTCAGTTGTGGAAGGTAATGTGCGAGTCATGAGCCTGAGACATGCCGTGCTGGGCCTCCTCTCCGAGTCCCCGGCGAGCGGCTACGACCTGATGAAGCTGTTCAACGCCTCGCTCACCAGCGTCTGGCCGGCGACCCAGAGCCAGGTCTACGGCGAGCTGAACAAACTCACGACCGCCGGCCTGGTCGAGATCTCCGCCCACGGCCCGCGCGGCCGCAAGGAATACGCGATCACCACCGACGGCCTGACCGAGCTGCGCCACTGGCTCACCGAGGTCGCCCCCAGCGGCCCGCAGCGCCACGACGCCCTGCTGCGGGTCTTCTTCCTCGGCATCCTCACCCCGCTCGAAGCGCGCACCTACCTCCTCACGCAGGCCAAGATGGCCGCCCGTGCGCACGACTCCTACAAGCAGGTCGACGAAAGCACCGAGTGGGACGACGAAATGATCTCCGTCTACGGGAAGATCGCGCTGGAGTACGGCCTGCGGTTGTCCGCGACGATGGAGGAGTGGGCCCGCTGGGCCGCCGACGAGGTGACCAGCGCCAAGGCCAGGAAGGCCAGCGAGCTGGCCCGCGCCCGGTACGAGGCGGGGCAGCCGGAGTCGGACGGGGAGCCGACCACCGAGCGGCCCGGCGACGCGTGAGTGCGGCGTCCGACGCGCACCGCCGACGGCGCGGCCGCTGGCGGCGGTGACGCGCCGCCCGTCCGCCCCACGCCGAATGTCGGGTGCCGCGGCACGGACGCCGCGGCATGCTGACGCCATGGACCACGAGCGCTCTGTGCGCCTTTCGAAGTACCTGGCGAAACACCTGCGCCACGAACCGGAGCGGATCGGCATCACCCTCGACGCCCACGGTTGGGTTCCCGTTGCGGAGCTGATCGACGCCGCCGCGCGCCACGGTTTCCCGTTCTCCCGAGCGGAGCTGGAGACCGTGGAGGCCGACAACGACAAGCAGCGCTACGCCCTGGAGCGCGGCCGCATCCGTGCCCGCCAGGGCCACTCCGTCCGCATCGACCTCGGACTGCCGCCGGCGGCGCCTCCCGGCTTCCTCTTCCACGGCACGGTGGGCCGCAGCGTCGCCGCCATCCGGCACGAGGGGCTGCGCCCGATGTCCCGGCATGCCGTGCACCTCTCACCGGACCGCGAGACCGCGGCCCGAGTGGGCGCACGGCGCGGCGCACCGGTCGTGCTGACGGTCGACGCGGGCGCGATGCACCGGGCCGGCCACGTCTTCCACGTCAGCACCAACGGCGTCTGGCTGACCGAACGGGTCCCGCCGGAGTTCCTCCGCTTCCCCGGCTGATCTCCCCCTCGGGAAACGCGCAGGTCAGAGCCCGGGAGCGCCCCACACCGGGAACCACCGGGACAGGTCCTTCTCGACCGTCAGGTCGTCCCCGAGCATCGCCCGGACCTGGAGTTCGAGCGGGTTGTCCCGCTTCTCACCGCCACCGGGCCGCGGCGCGAAGGGATAGAACGTGCCGCGCTTGTAGAGGTAGACCAGCGCCACCGACCGCTGCCGCTCATCGCGGAACCCGAGCAGGGAGCAGAGCAACTGCGGCCCGAACCCCGCCTCTTCCAACGACGTGTTGACCGCGTGCAGATCGTTGACCAGGCCCGCCACGTCCTCCGGGGCGTGCCGCACCAACAGCCACGTGTAGCCGTACGCGTCCTGCGTGAACTCCACCGAGCCGTCCAGCAGCGCCCGCGCCTCGTCCTGGATGCGCGAGAAGGTGCCGCCCTCCACGCTCGCGAAACACACCGAGCCCAGCCCGGTGGGGAGGAACCCCGCCGCGGCCTGCAAGGTGACCGCAGCGGACGGCAGCGCGAAGAGCTGGTCCAGATCCGGGCGTACCGGCTTGCTGCGTCCGAGGATGGCGTCCAGAAAACCCATGCGCGGCTTACTCCTTGATCCTTCGCTCCGGTGACGCGGCGACGTGTTTCACGGGAAACATCGCCGTGCGTCGGTCACTGCCGTCCCGCCAGCGGCCGCTCACGGCCGGCCCAACTGCGCCGCTATCCGGCCCAGCTGGTCGAGCCGCTGCTCCAGCGTGGGGTGCGAGGACAGCAGCTGGCTGAAGCTCTCCTTGTTGAACGCCGGGGCGAAGTAGAAGGCGTTGAACGGCTGGGCCTTGCGGAGGTCCTCGGTGGGGATCCGTGCGATCTGGCCGGTGACCTTCGTCAGGGCGGACGCCAGCGCCGAGGGACGACCGGTCAGTATCGCCGCGGCCCGGTCCGCGGACAGTTCGCGGTAGCGGGAGAGCAGCCGGGTCAGCAGGAAGCTGATGGCGTACACGACGACGCTGACGGCGGTGACGATCAGCACCGCGATGGCGGCGTTCTGGTCGCGGTTGTTGCGCCCCACGCCGCTCCACAGGGCGGCGCGGGTGATGATGCCGGCCAGGACGCCGAGGAACGAAGCGATGGTCATCACCGCGACGTCGCGATGCGCGACGTGGGAGAGCTCATGCGCCAGGACGCCCTCCAACTCCTCCGGCTCCAGCCGCCTGAGCAGCCCGGTCGTGGCGCAGACCATGGAATTCTTCTGGTTGCGGCCGGTGGCGAAGGCGTTCGGCACGTCCGACTCGGCGATCGCGACCCTCGGCTTGGGCATGTCGGCCAGTGCGCAGAGCCGGTCCACCGCGCCGTGCAGCTCGGGCGCCTGCTCCGGCGTGACCTCGTGCGCCCCCATGCTGAAGGCCGCGATCCGATCGCTGAACCAGAACTGGGCGACGAACATGGCCCCGGCGATCAACAGCACCACCACCCAGGCGCCCTTGAGCAGCACCACCAGCGCACTGACGACCACGACGTACAGCAGCCCGATGAAGAACATCGTCATGACCATGCGCGAGGTCAGCCCACGGTCCGGGGCGAATCGGGTCTGTGCCATGGCTCCTCCACTACGCGCCGCACTTCGCGCAGTGCGCCGACCCGGGCACGCGCCGTCATTCGACGAGCGCCAGGTCCCGCACACTGCGCCGCTGCCTCAATTCTCCCTCTTGGTGGCTATATACCGGGTAAAGCCCTGGCCGGAGGCCGGGGCTTTACCCGGACGTGCGGCTCTTCGTCGCCGATGCGCTGCCGGACGCCGCTACGCGCCGAGCTGTGCCAGCCCCTCGGTGGCGATCCGCTCGAAGACCGCCGGGTCGGTGGCGAAGATCGAATCGGCGATCGGCCAGTGCAGGACCAGCTCGTCGATGCCCAGCTCGGCATGGCGGCCGGCGAAGTCCACGAAGGCGTCCAAGGAGTCCAACGGCTGGTCCGGGGTGAAGCCGGTCAACATGATCTTCTGGAGTTCGGCGAGGTCACGGCCCTGGTCCGCACACGCCTTGGCGAGGCCGTCGACCTGCTTGCGGATGGCCTCCCGCGACTCGGCCGGGGTGCCGCCCGCGTTCGACACCTTGGGGTCACCGGTGGTCACCCACGCCTGGCCGTAGCGGGCCGCCAGCTTCAGCCCGCGCGGGCCGGTGGCCGCCACCGCGAACGGCAGCCGCGGGCGCTGCACGCAGCCGGGGACGTTGCGCGCCTCGTCCGCGGAGTAGTGCGTGCCTTCGTGCGAGACGGCGTCCTGGGTCAGCAACTCGTGCAGCAGCGCCGTGAACTCGGCGAAGCGGTCGGCCCGCTCCCGCGGCGACCAGGGCTCCTGGCCCAGCGCGGTCGCGTCGAAGCCGTTGCCCCCGGCGCCGATGCCCAGCGTGACGCGGCCCGCGCTGATGTCGTCGAGGGAGATCAGCTCCTTGGCGAGGGTGACCGGGTGCCGGAAGTTCGGCGAGGTGACGAGGGTGCCCAGGCGTATCCGGGAGGTCGCGGCGGCGGCCGCGGTCAGCGTCGGGAGGGCACCGAACCAGGTCAGGTCGCGGAAGCTCCGCCAGGAAAGGTGGTCGTAGGTGTACGCGGCGTGGAACCCGAGGTCCTCGGCGCGCTGCCAGGTCTCCTTCCCGCCTTCGGACCAGCGGCGGACGGGCAGGATCACAGTGCTCAGTCGCATGCGTTCGAGCGTACGGGGGCGCCGCGGAAACCCCGCCCGGCCGCCTCCGCACCGGGCTCCCGTCGGCCACCCACCGCACGCCTGTACGTGCCGGTACGCGAAGATGGCCCCGTGACTGATGCCCCCGCCACGCCGCCCCGGCCCACCCGGCTGATCGCCACTGACCTCGACGGCACGCTGCTGCACGACGACAAGACGGTCTCCGGCCGCACGATCGCCGCGCTCGCCGCCGCGGAGCAGGCGGGCATCGAGGTGTTCTTCGTCACCGGGCGCCCGGCCCGCTGGATGGACGTGGTCAGCGATCACGTGCACGGTCACGGTCTGGCGATCTGCGCGAACGGTGCGGCCGTCGTCGATCTGCACCGGGAGAACCGGATCGTCGAGGTCAGCCCGCTGGACCACACGGTGGCGCTCGACGTCGTCCACGCCCTGCGCGCGGCGGCTCCCGGCACCACCTTCGCCGTCGAGCGCACCAGCGGCATCCACTACGAGCCGCAGTACCCGCCCTTCCTCCTCGACCCGGCCGCGGTCATCGCGCCCGCGGAGAAGCTCCTCGCCGAGGATTTCGCCGCACCGGCCAACCCCGGTCCGACGAACGGCGCCGCCTCCGACCACCCGGTGCTCAAGCTGCTGGCGCACCACCCCGAGCTGGACCCCGACGCCTTCCTCACCCTCGCCCGGGCCGCCTCCGGCCACCTGGCGTCCTTCACCCGGTCCAGTCCCACCGCGCTCCTGGAGATCAGTGGCCTGGGCGTCAGCAAGGCCGGCACCCTGGCCCGCTGCTGCACGGAACGCGGGATCTCGCCGGACGAGGTGGTCGCCTTCGGTGACATGCCGAACGACATCGAGATGCTCACCTGGGCGGGCACCTCGTACGCCATGGCCAACGCCCACCCGGACGTGCTGACGGCCACCACGGGCCGCACGGCGTCCAACAACGACGACGGCGTGGCCGCCGTGATCGAACAGATCCTGCACGAGCGGTGAGCACGTCGAGGACGGTGCGGGCGTCAACCAGCGGTCCGGCCGCTCCCGGAGCAGCGACGGACCGCTGGTCGACGCCCTCGCTCAGCTGACGCCCTCGCTCAGCTGACGCGTTCGTTCAGCGGTTTCCCGCAGTGCGCGTGGTTTCACGTGAAACCACGACGGCTTTCCGGACCGAGATGTTTCACGTGAAACGGTCAACTCCCGGAGAATGACGGCTGTTTCACGTGAAACAACGCCTCCGGCCGGGCCGGCCACCATCCCCCGCCGCCTCCTAAAGCGGCGCCTCCCAGGTCACCATCGTCCCCCCGTCGTCCTCGCCCAGCCCGGGACCGTACGTGCTGGACCCACCCAGCGACTCCGCCCGCTTGGCGAGGTTCTTGAGGCCGCTGCGACGCCCGCCCCGCGCGATCCCCACCCCGTCGTCGGCGACGGTCAACCGGACGCCGGGAGTGCCGTCCGGCAGGCTGACCGTCGCGTCGATCACCACCTCGATCCGGGACGACTCGGCGTGCCGGAAGGCGTTCGACAACGCCTCCCGCAGCGCGGCGATCAGGTTCTTGCCGGCCCGCTCCCCGACCCGGGAGTCCACCGGCCCGACGAACTGCGCCGACGGTTGGAAGCCGAGCGGTACGGCAGCGGTGCCGATCTCCCGCAGGACCCGGGTCCGGAGCCCCGACGGCGCCTCGGCCGGGCTCTGTTGGAGGGCGAAGATCGCGGTCCTGATCTCCTGGATGGTGATGTCGAGTTCGTCGATGGCCTTGCCGACGCGCCGGGCCACCTCCGGCACCACGGTCTTGCGCTGCGCGCTCTCCAACATCATCCCGGTCGCGAACAGCCGCTGGATCACGAGGTCGTGCAGGTCACGGGCGATCCGGTCGCGGTCCTCGTAGACCGCCAGCCGCTCCCGGTCGCGCTGCGCATCGGCCAGCACCAGCGCCAGCGCGGCCTGTGCGGCGAACTGGGTGGCGAGGGTCCGTTCGGCGGCGGAGAACGCCCGGGCGCCACGGCCCCGCGGTGTGGCGAGGGTGCCGAGCACCCGCCCACCGCTCTTGAGCGGCAGCAGCATGCTCGGGCCGAACCGCGGCGCGAGCGCGGTGACCATCCGCGGATCGCTGGCCGAGTCGTGCACGAAGACCGGTTCGCCGGCGAGGAGTTGTTCGGTCACCGGGCTGTCGGGCGGGATCTGGGTCCCCAGGATTCCGGTCGGGTCGTCGGCGGACACCGCGACGACCTCCAGCCCGCCCTCCTCGTCCGGCAGCAGCACGATGCCGGCCGCCGAGTCCGCCAGCTTCCTGGCCTGTTCGGCGACCACCGCGAGCGCGTCGTCGACGTCGCTGCCGGCGAGGAGTTCGGTGGTCACCGCCACCGAACCGTCGATCCACCGCTCCCGCTGCCGGGTCGCCGCGTACAACCGGGCGTTGCCGATCGCGATCCCGGCCTCGGTGGCCAGCACCCGCACCATGTGCAGGTCCTCTTCGCTGAACTCCCCACCGCGCTTCTCGGTCAGGTAGAGGTTGCCGTAGATCTCGCCCTGAACGCGGATCGGCACCCCGAGGAACGACCGCATCGGTGGGTGCCCCGGCGGGAAGCCCGCCGAGCGGGGGTCCCGCGTGAGGTCCGCCAGCCGCACCGGCTTCGGGTCGTGGATCAGCGCACCGAGCAGGCCCTTGTGGCCGTCGGGCAGCGCGCCGATGCGTTCGTGCTGCGTACCGGTGACGCCGTAGGTCACGAAGTCCGACAGCCCTTCGCGGGCGTCGTCGATGATCCCGATCGCGGCGTAGCGTGCATCGGCGAGTTCGGCGGCGGTCTCCACGATCCGGTCCAGGGTGATGTGCAGGTCCAGCCCAGCGCCGACCGTGCGCATCGCCTCCAGCAGCTGCGGGACCCGGGCGGTCAGCTCGGACGACAGCCCCTGGAGGCTGCGGGTGGCCTCGGTGGCGGCGTCCATGGGGTCCGGGCGTCCACCGGCGCGTGCGGTGTCCACGGGGTCTGGGGGCGATCCTGCCGTGACTGCCATGTCCCGAGCCTAATAAGGGCCCATTTCAGGGGAAAGTTCAGCTCTCCGGCACGGCCGGTCCGCCGCGGACGACCGGCCCGCGCCACCCGGGCCCGGCGCCGGTCGCGACCGTCAGCCCGGGAACGCGGCCACCTCAGCGGATGCACCGGTCAACGCCCCTGCGGGCACCCGCTCGGCGTCCTCCCGCGCGCTGCCGTCCCCGCCGGTCACCATCCGCGGATACGCCGCGTCCACCGCCCGCTCACGCTCCAGCATCCGCCGGAACGGACCGTCGGCCACGGCCAACTCCGCGTAACCACCGCGCTGCACCACCCGGCCGCGGTCCAGCACCAGCACCTCGTCGACCGCGTCCAGCCCGGCGAGCCGGTGCGTGATCAGCAGCGTGGTCCGACCCTCGGTGGCCGCCAGCAGATCGGCGGTCAGCGCGTCGGCGGTGGCCAGGTCGAGGTGCTCGGCCGGCTCGTCCAGCACGAGCACCGGGAAGTCCGCGAGCAGTGCCCGCGCCAGGGCGAGCCGCTGCCGCTGGCCGCCCGAGAGCCGGGCGCCGTGCTCCCCGACCATGGTGTCCAAGCCGTCGGGCAGCCCGCGCACCCAGTCCGCCAGCCGCGCCCGACCCAGCGCGTCCCAGAGGTCCTGGTCCTCGGCACCGCCCGCACCGGCGCTGCGGTCCCGCCGGGCGAGCCGGAGGTTCTCCCGCAGCGAGCTGTCGAAGAGGTGCGCGTCCTGCGCGCACAGCCCGACCAGCCGTCGCACCGCGTCGCCGGCCATCTCCTGCGCGTCCGTCCCGGCCAGGGTGTAGGTCCCCGACTCGCGGTCCACGAAGCGCAACAACACCTGCGCAAGCGTCGTCTTGCCGGATCCGGACGGGCCGACGACGGCGAGCCGGCGGCCCGGGGCCAGGGTGAAGCCGACGCCGTCCAGCGCCGGGTCCTCCTGCCCGGGGTGGCGTGCGGTCAGCCCGCTCACGGTCAGCGGGAACGGCCCGCCGGGCGCGGCCACGGGTGCCTCCGGCTCACGGACCGGCGCCGGCGCGTCCAGCACCTCGAACACCCGGTCCGCGGCGTGCCGGGTGCGGCGCCGGTACTGCGCGGCCAGCGGCAGCCCGGCGACCGCCTCGAACGCGGCGAGCGGAGTGAGCACGACGACGGCCAGTTCCACACCGGCCAGCCGGCCCGCGTGCACGGCCTGGATGCCCACCACCGCGGCGGCGGCCACGGTCAGCCCGCACAGCAGCGCCGAGAGCCCGGCCCCCGCCCCGGCCGCGGTGGCCGACCGCGACGCGATCCGGGTCAGGTCCCGGTCCGCGCGGCGCACCCCCTCCGTGCGGGCGCCGAGGGCCCCGGCGACCGTCAACTCGGCGGTACCGGTGAGGAGATCGACGACCCGGGTGGCGAGCACCCCGCGGGCGGGGGCCAGCCGGCGCTCCGCACGCCGGGCCAGCGCGCTCGACAGCGCGGGCACCCCGACACCGGCGAGCAGCAGTCCGCCCGCGAGGATCACCCCGGCTTCCGGCAGCAGCCAGCCGGTGAACGCGACGGTGCCCACGCCGACCAGCAGCGCCGCCCCGACCGGCAGCAACCAGCGGAGGAAGTAGTCCTGCACCGCATCGACGTCCGCGACCAGCCGCGACAGCAGATCGCCGCGGCGACGCTCCTTGAGTCCGGCCGGGGCCAGCCGCTCCAGCCGGCGGAAGACGGCCACCCGCACGTCGGCGAGCATCCGGAACACCGCGTCGTGCGCCACCAGCCGCTCGGCGTACCGGAAGACCGCCCGGCCGATGCCGAACGCCCTGGTCGCGGTCACCGCCACCATCAGATACAGCACCGGCGGCTCCTGCGAGGCCCGCGAGATCAGCCAGCCGGAGGTCGCCATCAGGCCCACCGCGCAGCCCAGGGCGAGGCTGCCGAGCAGCAACGCGAGCCCCAGGCGCGCCCGCCGGGCCCGGGCCAGTCCACGCAGCCGCCCCAGCGCGGAGCGCGCCGAACCCGGCGCGGAGCCGCTCGGCTCCGGCCCGTCGACCACCGGCGGGACCGGCTCGGCGGGCGGCACCGCATCGGCCGCCGGACCCGGCGCGGAAACCGCCGCCACCGTCGGTGCCACGGGCCCGTCGGCCACCTCGGGCGCCGCCAACCGCACCGTCCGGTCCGCCACCGCCAGCAGCGCCGGCCGGTGGACGACCATCAGGACCGTGCGCCCGGCCGCGAGCCGGCCCACCGCCTCGACCAGGGCCTGCTCGGTCGTACCGTCCAGATTGGCGGTGGGCTCGTCGAGCAGCACGACCGGGCGGTCGGCGAGGAAGGCGCGGGCGAGCGCGATGCGCTGGCGCTGGCCGGCGGAGAGGCCGGCGCCGGATTCCCCGAGCCGGGTGGCCGGGCCGTCGGGCAGCGCGTCGACGAAGTCCAGCGCCCCGGCCTCGCCCAGCGCCGTGCGGACCGCCGCGTCGTCGGCGTCCGGCCGCACCAGCCGGACGTTCTCCGCGATGGTGCCGGCGAAGAGGTGCGGATGCTGCGGCACCCAGGCGATCCGGCTGCGCCAGTCGGCGGGGGAGAGGTCTGCGACGTCCTGTCCGTCGACGAGGACCCGCCCCTCGGACGGTTCGGTGAAGCCGAGCACCACGCTCAGCAGCGTCGACTTGCCGGCGCCGGAGGGGCCGACCAGTGCGACGGTCTCGCCGGGCCGGACCTCGAACGAGGTCGCCGGCAGCGATGCCGCGCTGCGCCCGGGGTGGCGGACCACCAGCTGCTCGACGGTCAGCCCGGTGCCGTCGGGCGCGGGCGCCGTGCCGGGCGTCCGCGGCCGGGTCTCCAGCACCGCGAAGATCTCCTCCGCCGCCGAGAGTCCTTCGGCCGCCGCGTGGTACTGCGCCCCCACCTGCCGCAGCGGCAGGTACGCCTCGGGCGCCAGGACCAGCACCATCAGCCCCGTGTAGAGGTCGAGTTCGCCGTGCACCAGGCGCATGCCGATACCGACCGCGACCAGCGCCACGGAGATGGTGGCGAGGAGTTCGAGCGCGAACGAGGAGAGGAAGGCGATCCGCAGGGTGCGCAGGGTGGCCTGGCGGTACTCGTTGGTGATCGCGCGGATGGCAGCGGCCTGGGCCTTGGCCCGGCCGAAGACCTTCAGGGTCGGCAGGCCCTCGACGACGTCGAGGAAGTGTCCGGAAAGCCGGGCGAGCAGCCGCCACTGGCGGTTCATCCGCGACTGGGTGGTCCAGCCGATGAGGACCATGAAGAGCGGGATCAGCGGCAGGGTGACCACGATCGTCAGCGCGGAGATCCAGTCCCCGGTGACGATCCGGACCAGCACCGCGACGGGCACCACGACCGCCAGCCCCAACTGCGGCAGGTACCGGGCGAAGTAGTCGTCGAGGGCGTCGATGCCGCGGGTGGCCAGGGTCGTCAGCTCCCCGGTCCGCAGCTCCAGGGTGCCGGCGTCCTCGGTCCCGTCCGCGCGCCGGACCGCCGCCCCGGGCCCGAGCGCCGTGGCCCGCTCGATCAGCCGCATCCGCAGTTCGGACTTGACCGCCGCGCTGGCGCGGTGCGCGGCCAGTTCGGTGAGCCAGGAGACCAACCCCCGGCCGACGGAGATCGCGGCGAGCAGCGCCACCGGCGTGACCAACGCGTGGAAGGAAAGGTCGTGTTGGAAGGCGCCGACCACGATCTCCGCGATCAGCATGGCCTGACCGATGACCAGGCCCGCTCCGGCAAGCCCCAGCACCACCACCGCGATGAGGAAACCACGGGTGGCACGGGCGTACTGGAGCAGGCGCGGGTCGACCGGTTTCACGTGAAACCTTCCGTTCTCCCGAGCCCCGCCCTGGCCGGGCGGGGCGGGACTCAGCTAGTGGGCTTCGGCGATGTGCTGGGTGCCGATCCGCTTGCGGAACACCCAATAGGTCCACCCTTGGTAGAGCATCACGAGCGGCGCGGCGATCCCGGCGCACCACGTCATGATCTTCAGGGTGTAGGGGCTGGACGAGGCGTTGCTGACCGTGAGGCTCCAGCTCTCGTTCAACGTGGACGGCATGACGTTCGGGAAGAGCGTCAGGAAGAGCATCGCGACCGCCGCCGCGATGGTGACCCCGGAGAACGCGAACGCCCAGCCCTCCCGCCCGAGCTTGTTGGCCCCGAGCGCGGCGACCAGCGCCACGACCGCGACGACCATGGCGACCAGGCTGCTGCCGTTCCCCCGGTCGACCTGGGTCCACGTCAGGAACCCGATCGCGAGCACGGCGGTGATCAGTCCGAGGACACCCGCCGTCCTGCGCGCCCGCTTCCGGATATCCCCCACGGTCTTCAGCGAGGCGAACACCGCACCGTGGAAGGTGAACAGCGTCAACGTCACCAGACCGCCGAGGATCGCGTACGGGTTGAACAGGTCGAGCAGGCCGCCGACGTACTCCTTGTGGGCGTCGATCTTCATGCCGTGGACGATGTTGCCAAAGGCCACGCCCCACAGCACCGCGGGCAGCAGCGAGGTCCAGAAGATCGCGTGCTCCCAGTTGCGCTGCCAGCGCTCCTCGGGCCGCTTGACGCGGTACTCGAACGCCACCCCGCGCACGATCAGGCAGACCAGGATCAGCAGCAGGGGCAGGTAGAACCCGGAGAAGAGGGTCGCGTACCAGTCCGGGAAGGCGGCGAAGGTCGCGCCGCCCGCACTGAGCAGCCAGACCTCGTTGCCGTCCCAGACCGGGCCGATGGTGTTGATCAGCACTCGCCGCTCGCTCCGGTCACGGGCCAGCAGCTTGGTGAGCACGCCGATCCCGAAGTCGAAGCCCTCCAGGAAGAAGTACCCGGTCCAGAGGAAGGCGATGATGACGAACCAGATGTCGTGGAGTTGCACGGTCGCCTCCTAGTACGAGAAGGCCATCGGCCGGTCGGCGTCGGTGGAATCTCCACCGATCTTGGTGGGCGGGTTGAGGTCGGAGTCGGTGAGTTCCTGGGGTCCGGCCTTGATGTACTTCGCCAGCAGCCGCACCTCGACCACGGCGAGGATCGCGTAGAGCGTGGTGAAGACGACCAGGGACGTGATCACCTCGCCCTGCGTGACGCCCGGCGAGACCGCGTCACGGGTGCGCAGCACGCCGTAGACGACCCAGGGCTGGCGGCCCATCTCGGTGAAGATCCAGCCCCACGAGTTGGCGATCAGCGGGAAGCCGAGGGTGACGAAGGCCAGTCGCCAGTACCACTTGGCCAGGCGTTCGCCCAGCACCCTGTCCTTGGTGAGCGCGAGGTGCGGTGGTTCCTCGTCGCCGGTCCGCAGCGCGGGCGCGAGCCAGAACTTCTTGCGGGTGAGCCACAGGCCGGCCAGACCGATGACGAAGGACGTCATCCCGAAGCCGATCATCCAGCGGAAGCCCCAGTAGGTGACCGGGATGTTGGGCCGGTAGTCACCGGGCCCGAACTTCTGCTGCTCGGCCTTGTTGACGTCGTTGATGCCGGGGACCGGCGAGGAGAAGTCGCTGTGCGCCAGGAAGGAGAGCAGGCCCGGTATCTCGATGGCGACCTTGTTGTGCCCCTTGGCGACGTCGCCGTACGAGAAGACCGAGAACGGCGCCGGCGCGGCCTTGTCCCACAGCGCTTCGGCCGAGGCCATCTTCATCGGCTGCTGCTTGAACATGACCTTGCCGAGCGAGTCGCCGCTGATCGCGGTGAGCATGCCGGCGATGACCAGGGTTATCAGGCCGAGCCGCAGCGACGTCCGCATGACCTTGACGTGCTTCTTGCGCATCAGGTGGTACGCGGAGACGCCGACCATGAAGGCGGCACCGGTCAGGAACGCCGCGGTCAGGGTGTGGAAGACGACGACGAGGGTGGTGTCCTGCGTCAGCACCTTCCAGAAGTCGGTCAGCTCGGCCCGCCCGGTGACGTGGTTGTACTTGTAACCGACCGGGTGCTGCATCCAGGAATTGGCGGCGAGGATGAAGTACGCCGAGAGGATCGTGCCGATCGACACCATCCACATGCAGAAGCAGTGGAGCTTCTTCGGCAGCTTGTCCCAGCCGAAGATCCACAGGCCGATGAACGTGGACTCGAAGAAGAAGGCGATCAAGGCTTCGAAGGCGAGCGGCGCACCGAAGACGTCCCCGACGAACCGCGAGTAGTCCGACCAGTTCATGCCGAACTGGAATTCCTGGACGATGCCGGTGACGACACCCATCGCGATATTGATCAGGAAGAGTTTGCCCCAGAACTTGGTGGCCTTGAGGTACTTCTGCTTACCGGTTCGCACCCATGCGGTCTCAAGTCCGGCCACCAAGGCGGCGAGGGAGATCGTCAGCGGGACGAACAGGAAGTGGTAGACGGTCGTGATGCCGAATTGCCATCGCGCCATAGTCTCCGGCGCCAGAGCCAGTTCCACGTCGCGACCTCCTTACGTCCTTGCATCGCCGCTTCACGGCGGATATGTCCCTTTTATGGCGCGCGAGACGCACACCTCAGGACGTGAGCTTGTGAACGCGTTCACATTCACAAGCATTATTACCCATGCGCCTCTTGCCTTGGGGAAGGGGGGTACGTGACTGCGGTCACGCTTGAATCCATGGCCCGTGAACGTTTATGCCGAGGTTATGTCCGCGCCCTTCCGCGCAGCTTCAACATATTGTTGAATTCGTCGCCATGAAGATCCGCATCTCCTGGCCCGCCGGGCACGTGACCGCCACCCTCGACGACACCCCGACCACCACCGCGCTCCTCGCCGCCCTCCCACTCCAGGGCACGGCGAACACCTGGGGCGAGGAGGTCTACTTCGACACCGGGCTCACCCCCGCCCTGGAGTCCGACGCCCGCCAGGTCGTCGACCCCGGCACCGTCGCCTTCTGGACCGAGGGCAACGCCCTCGCGCTCCCCTACGGACCGACCCCGATATCCCGCGGCGACGAGTCCCGACTCGCCTCCCCCTGCAACGTCCTGGGCCGCATCGACGGCGACCCGCGGGCACTGGCCACCGTCCGCAACGGCGACGCCATCCACGTCCAGAAGGCCTGAAGGCCGCACACGCCGGAGGCCGCGGGTCGGACAGGGACCCACGGCCTCGGAACACGCCACCGCACGACGGCTGCCACGCCGCCGGCGGAGTGGAAGACGACTACAGAGCCTTGCGGAACTCCGCCGCCGCCTGCAGGAACAGGTCCATCGCCGGCTCCTCGCCGATCGTCACGCGCACGCCCTCGCCCGCGAACGGCCGCACCACCACCCCGGCCCGCTCGCACGCTTCGGCGAACGCGGTGGTCCGATCCCCCAGCCGCAGCCAGACGAAGTTCGCCTCCGACGCCGGGACGGTCCAGCCCTGCGCCACCAGCGCGTCGTGCACCCGGGTCCGCTCGACGACCAGCGCCTCGACCCGCTCCAGCAGCGCCGCCTCACTGCGCAGCGACGCCACCGCGGCCTCCTGCGCGAGCTGGCTGACGCCGAACGGCACCGCCGTCTTGCGCAGCGCGGCGGCCACCTCCGGGTGCGCCACCGCGAAGCCCACCCGCAGCCCCGCCAGGCCGTACGCCTTGGAGAAGGTGCGCAGCACGCACACGTTGGGGCGGTCGCGGTAGAGCTCGATCCCGTCCGGTACGTCCGCGTCGCGGATGAACTCGCGGTACGCCTCGTCCAGCACCACCAGCACGTCGTCCGGCACCCGGTCCAGGAAGGACTCCAGTTCCGCACGGCGCACGACGGTGCCGGTGGGGTTGTTGGGGTTGCAAACGAAGATCAGCCGGGTCCGCTCGGTGATCGCCGCCAACATCGCGTCCAGATCGTGCACCTCACCGGAGGTCAGCGGCACCTGCACCGGCGTCGCACCGGAGACCTGGGTGACGATCGGGTACGCCTCGAACGAGCGCCAGGCGTAGATCACTTCGTCCCCGGGGCCGGCCGTCGACTGGACCAGCTGCTGGGCCACCCCCACCGATCCGGTGCCGGTCGCCAGGTGGTCCACCGGCACCGAGAACCGGTCGGCCAGTTCCGCCATCAGGCCGGTGCACGCCATGTCCGGGTAGCGGTTGAACGACCCGGCGGCCGCCACCGCGCTCTCCAGCACGCCCGGCAGCGGCGGGTAGGGGTTCTCGTTGGAGGACAGCTTGTAGGCGACCGGGCCACCGGCCGCCGCCGGCCGCCCCGGCTTGTAGGTGGGGATGCCGTCCAGCGCAGCACGCAGCCTCGGGGTCTTCTCGCTCACCGCAGGTCCTCCTCAACCATCCCTCTCGACTCCAATACTGCACACCTTATGAGGATTGACCCGTCCGGCGTCAGGCCCAAAAGTGACGGCCCTCCCGTGGGCTCCGCGGTGGCGAGCGCCGGGCGTGCATCCGAGGGGGAGCGCTAGGCGATGCACCGCGCGCCGGTGGCTCGCTCCGTGGCGCGCGTCCCTCGTCAAGGTGACTTGAGACCTCTTCGAGACCTGGACGTATCGCCAGGCAGAGCACCTCACGCTCCCCCCATCGGGCCATCAGGGCCGGCAAGTTCCTTCAATTGCAAGGAAACTGATGACACATCACCATGCAGAAACGTGCCTTCTCAACGTCGCCATCGGTCACCCGCGAATGGCCGTAGCGAGCCCTACTATCGGCTCGCCATGACAGCAGCAGGGAAGCACCAGGTGGGCCGGTCGTCCGGTCGCCGACTGGGACGCGCGGGCATCCGGGACGTGGCCGCCGCAGCCGGTGTATCGATCACGACTGTCTCCGACGCGCTCAACGGCAAGGGCCGGCTTCCGGATGCCACCCGTAGCCACGTCCGCGAGGTGGCCGACCGGCTGGGCTACCGCCCGTCCGCGGCCGCCCGCACGCTCCGTACCGGCAAGTCGGGCCTCATCGGCCTGACCGTGACCACCTACGGGGATGAACCTTTCACCTTCACCGAGTTCGCGTACTTCGCGGAGATGGCCAGAGCCGCCACCTCCGCCGCGCTGGCCCGCGGCTACGCCCTGGTCATCCTGCCCGCGACCTCCCGGCACGACGTCTGGTCCAACGTCGCCCTCGACGGCACCGTCGTCATCGACCCGGCCGACGGCGACCCGGTCCTGACCGAACTCGTCCGGCACGGCATCCCGGTCGTCTCCGACGGGCGCCCCGGCGGCACCATCCCGGTCACCGGCTGGGTCGACAACGACCACGAGGCGGCCGTCCTCGGCCTGCTCGACCACCTCGCCGAGGCCGGCGCCCGCCGCATCGGACTGCTCACGGGCACCACCACCGACACCTACACCCGGCTGTCGACCACCGCCTACCTGAACTGGTGCGAGCGGGTCGGCCAGGACCCGGTCTACGAGTCGTACCCCGCGTACGACCCGCGGGCGGGCGCCGTGGCCGCGGACCGGCTGCTGGCCCGCCCGGACCGGCCGGACGCGGTCTACGGGCTCTTCGACCCCAACGGCACCGACCTGCTCGCCGCGGCCCGCCGCTACGGACTGCGGGTACCGGACGACCTGCTGCTGGTGTGCTGCAGCGAGTCCACCGTCTACGCCACCACCGAACCACCGATCACGACGCTCTCGCTCAAGCCGCGGCGCATCGGCACCGCCGTGGTCCAGATCCTGATCGACGCCATCGAGGGACTCGACAGCACGTGCCCGGTCGAGCAGGTGATACCGACCGATCTGATCGTGCGCACCTCCTCGCAACGCCGCTCCCCGAGGACGACGGTCAGCCCGCCGCGGGGCCCGGCCGGGGACTGAGCGTGCCCCGGCACGACGGGTCGGGCGCTCCGACGCACTCCGGGCGCCCGCTCCGCCGAGGAAAAAACGGGCTGATCACGGGAGAAATCCATCGTGAACGCCGGGCTTCGCGGGATTGATCACCCCCGGGTGCGTCACAACCCGCGAGCGGCGTTCCTATGATGGGCGCACGACACTGCGGACCGCCGTCGACCAGGCAAAGGTCCGAGAGGTGCACGGCGGCGCAACGGTGGAGGGGTCGATGACTCAGGGGGCCAGTCAGGGACCCATGGTGTGGACCATGGGGGCACAACCTCCGGCATCCGTTCCACCGCCCGCGGCGCCCGCCGGGCAACCGGTCCCGGCGCCGGCCGCGCCCCCGGTCGCGCCGCCCGTCGCGCCTCCGGTGCAGATGCCCGAGGAGTACACCCCGACCGCCCGCGACCTGCCGGTCATCACGCGCACGGACACCCTCGTCGACCACCCGTCCGTGCTGGCGGCGCAGGAGCCGGCCCCCGAAACGGAGGGCCTGGGCCCGCTGTACGTCGTCGGCGACGTGCACGGCTACTACGAGGAGCTGCGCGCCGCGCTGGAGGCCGAGGGGCTGATCGACGCCGACGGCACGTGGGCCGCCGGCAACGCCCGGCTCTGGTTCCTCGGCGACTTCACCGACCGCGGTCCCGACGGCATCGGCGTCATCGACCTGGTCATGCAGCTCTCCGCCGAGGCCGCGGCGGCCGGCGGCTACTGCAAGGCCCTGATGGGCAATCACGAGCTGTTGCTGCTGGGCGCCAAGCGGTTCGGTGACACGCCCGTGCAGTCCGGCGCCGGCACCGCCTCCTTCCAGGCGGCCTGGCTGCTCAACGGCGGCCAGAAGAACGACATGGACCGCCTGGAGGACCACCACCTCCAGTGGATGGCCCGCCTGGACGCCGTGATGGAGGAGGACGGGCACCTGCTCGTGCACTCCGACACCACCGCCTACCTCGAATACGGCGCGTCGATCGAGGAGGTCAACGACACCGTCCACGACGTGCTGACGCGCAGCGAAGCCGACGAAGTCTGGGACCTCTTCCGCAAGTTCACCAAGAGGTTCGCCTTCCGCGACGAGGCCGGTGCGCAGGCCGTGCGCGAACTGCTCGACGCCTACGGCGGCAACCGCGTCGTGCACGGCCACAGCCCGATCCCGTACCTGCTGGGCGAGGTCGGCGGGGAGGACGGCGAGGACGACGGCGTCGCCGTGGACGGCCCGCACGTCTACGCGGACGGTCTGGCCATCGCGATGGACGGCGGTGTCACGATGGCCGGAAAGCTACTGGTCTGCCAACTCCCGCTGGCCGGCTGACGGTTCCTCTGATGGTCCGATGCCGACCCGACCTGTTATCAGACAGGACGGGAATCGGTCGCGGCATCAGGCAAATTCCGCAAACTCTCTGTCACCCCGCGCCGGCGGCGCTCTACCATCGGTCTATCCGTAGCAGGCTCTCCTCCGTTTCCGCCCGGCGCCCGGCCCCCGGCCGGCCCGTACGGCCCTACGGAGCTTCGGGGGATCCACATGAACAGCGCTCCGCACCTGCTGAACGAGGACCACGCGGAATTCGCGCGGATCCTTGATGAGGCGCTGCGCACCGCCGAAAACCGCCCGGACGACCTCGCCACCGCCGCCGGAAACCGGCTCAGCAGCGAGCAGTTGCGCATGATGGCGCTCAGCGCGACCAGCGCGATCGCCGCCTGCGCGACGGCCGAATACCAACGCTTCACACAGCTGCGCACCGAGCTGCGCGCCCCGTCGTCCGCCGCGGCCGGCGCCACAGGGGGCGGTCCGTCAGCGGACCAGACCTCTGACGAACGCACCGGACCGGCCACCGCGGACGACGAACCGGATTCCGATCCTGCCGGCTTCGGGCTCGCCGCGATGGCCACCGTCCTCGTGCCGGTACTCGCCGGCATCGCGGCCGTCCTCTTCCTCGTCATCGGCTACGTGCTGCGCGCCGTCGACCCGGACCCGGACGTCTCCCGGCCCCTGGTCAGCGTCGGCTGGGTCTTCGCGGGGCTGGCCGCCGCCGGGGCCCTGGTCGCCATGGGCTGCGTGGTCGTCACCGCGCTGCGCAACGGCACGGCCCGGGACGCGGCGGTCGAGGAGCGGGCCGCCGCGCTGGACAGCGCGCACGACGCCTGGCGGCAGGCCCTGTTGGACCGCGGGTTGCTGCCCTTCCTGCGCGAGGCGCTGGCCGATCCCGCGGCCGACCCCGAGGACGATCCGGTCCGGTACGTGCCCCGTCCCGCGCCGGCCCAGGAGCGCCGCACCCCCACACTCGGCTACACCCGTCCCCGCTTCAGCAGCCGCGACACCGACGCGTCCTGGGCCCGCCCCCGCTACTCCAGCCCGGACTTCACCAGCCCGGACTACGGGGGGTCGGAACACCGGTCCGAGTAGCCGCCGGGCGGGCACCGGGTCGGTGCGCCGCGGTGCCCGGTCGTGGTGACGAACGGACGGCCCGAAGACGCACGTGACGCACGTCTTCGGGCCGTTCCCGACCGGTCCTGCGGTTCACGCCCGACCCGCCCGGTCCGTCCCGCCGGCTCAGTCCGCGATCGGCAGGTAGACGCGGTTGCCGGCCGCCGCGAACTCCTTGGACTTCTCCGCCATGCCGGCCTCGGCGTCGGCGTCGACGGCCAGGGCACTGCCGTGCTCGCGGCGGATGTCCTGGGAGATCTTCATCGAGCAGAACTTCGGCCCGCACATCGAGCAGAAGTGGGCCGTCTTGGCCGGTTCGGCGGGCAGCGTCGCGTCGTGGAAGGCGCGGGCGGTGTCCGGGTCGAGGGCCAGGTTGAACTGGTCCTCCCAGCGGAATTCGAAGCGGGCGTCGGAGAGCGCGTCGTCCCATTCCTGGGCGCCGGGGTGTCCCTTGGCCAGGTCTGCCGCGTGGGCCGCGATCTTGTAGGTGATGACGCCGGTCTTGACGTCGTCGCGGTCCGGGAGGCCCAGGTGCTCCTTGGGCGTGACGTAGCAGAGCATCGCGGTGCCCCACCAGGCGATCATCGCGGCGCCGATGCCGGAGGTGATGTGGTCGTAGGCGGGCGCGATGTCGGTGGTGAGCGGGCCGAGCGTGTAGAACGGGGCCTCTTCGCAGATCTCCTGCTGGAGGTCGACGTTCTCCTTGATCTTGTGCATCGGGACGTGGCCCGGGCCCTCGATCATGGTCTGCACGCCGTGCCGCTTGGCGATGGTGTTCAGCTCGCCGAGGGTGCGCAGCTCGGCGAACTGCGCCGCGTCGTTGGCGTCCGCGATGGAGCCGGGACGCAGGCCGTCACCGAGGGAGAAGGTGACGTCGTAGGCGGCGAGGATGTCGCAGAGTTCCTCGAAGTGCGTGTAGAGGAAGGACTCCTGGTGGTGCGCCAGGCACCATGCCGCCATGATCGAACCGCCGCGGGAGACGATGCCGGTCTTCCGGTTGGCGGTGAGCGGGACGTAGCGGAGCAACACGCCGGCGTGCACCGTCATGTAGTCGACGCCCTGCTCGGCCTGCTCGATGACGGTGTCCTTGTAGATCTCCCAGGTCAGCTCCTCGGCCTTGCCGTCGACCTTCTCCAGCGCCTGGTAGAGGGGGACGGTGCCGATGGGAACGGGGGAGTTGCGCAGCACCCACTCGCGGGTGGTGTGGATGTTGCGGCCGGTGGAGAGGTCCATGACCGTGTCGGCGCCCCAGCGGGTCGCCCAGGTCATCTTCTCCACCTCCTCCTCGATCGACGAAGTGACCGCGGAATTGCCGATGTTGGCGTTCACCTTCACCAGGAAGTTCTTGCCGATGATCATCGGCTCGATCTCCGGGTGGTTGATGTTGGCCGGCAGCACCGCCCGGCCCGCCGCGATCTCGTCCCGCACGAACTCGGGGGAGACGTTCTCGCGGACGGCCACGTACTCCATCTCCGCGGTGATCTCGCCGCGTTGCGCGTACGCGAGCTGGGTGACCGGGGTGCCGGCCCGGCCGCGACGCGGCTGGCGCGGCCGGCCGGGGAAGACCGCGTCGAGGTTCCGCAGGCCACCGCGCGGTGACGTGTGCTTGATCCCGTCGTCCTCGGGACGCAGCGGGCGGCCCGCGTACTCCTCGGTGTCGCCCCGGGCGATGATCCAGTTCTCGCGCACCGGCGCCAGGCCGCGGCGGACGTCGGTTTCGATCTGGGGATCGGTGTACGGCCCGGACGTGTCGTAGAGCGTCACGTCCTTGCCGTTGGTGAGGTGCACCCGCCGGACCGGGACCCGGAGGTCCGGACGCGATCCGGAAACGTAGCCCTTGTGCCAGCCGATCTGCGGCTTTTCGCCGTCGGTCGAGCCGTTTTCAGGCGTGCGTGCATCCTGCAGAGTCATGTAGACCCAACTCCCTACGCCGGCATTACCCGGTAACAGGTTCGGCGGTCGACGCAGCGGCTTCCGTCATCCGGTGTTTCACGTGAAACACCGCTGGGACGGAGGTCAGCGCCCTCTCAGCCCGGTGCTCCGAGCTCCCGCGATTGCAAAGGTGCCACCACGGTAGCGGCCGGGGCGGCGGTGTGAACAGGGGGCCCACGGGTTCTTGCAATGATCGGGCGGTGAGCCCTCCCGAAACCCAGCACGCCACCGCCGGCCATGCGCACGCGCACGGCCACGGGCCGGCCGCACCGGTGTCCCGGCATCTGCGCAAGGTCATCGCCGCCGTCCTGATCCCGTTCGCGGCCGCGGTGGCGGTCGGTCTGCTCGTCCTCTGGCCCGGTGGCGCGCCGCCCCACAAGCCGTCCGGCGTGGGCTTCGACCAGCCCACCGAGAAGGCCCGGGTCACCAAGGTCGAGGAGGTGGACTGCGCGGCGGTGCACGCCGAGCAGCAGCCGCAGCCCACCGCCCCCGGGGGCCGGCCGCCGGCCGAGGGAGCGTCCCGCGGCAAGCCCTGCGAACAGGCGACGATCAAGGTCACCACGGGGGAGAACACCGGTCGGACCTTCCAGACGGTGGTGACGCCGGACGCCCCGCGGCACTACACGACGGGCCAGGACGTGATCGTCTCCTACTCCCCCAAGGCGCCGAGGGAGCTTCAGTACGCGGTGACCGACGTCGACCGCACGGTGCCGATGTGGGTGCTGGCAGCGCTCTTCGCCTTCGCGGTGGTGATCATCGGACGGCTGCGCGGAGTGCTCGCGCTGGTGGCTCTGACGGCCAGTTTCGGCCTGTTGACCCTGTTCATTCTGCCGGCGATCCTCCAGGGCTCCGATCCGCTGGTGGTGGCGGTGGTCGGCGGCAGCGCGATCATGCTGATCGCGCTCTACCTGTGCCACGGGCTGACGGCCCGCACGTCGGTGGCGGTGCTCGGCACCCTCGCCTCGCTCCTGCTCATCGCCCTGTTGGGCTCGGTCTTCACCCACTGGGCGCTGCTGACCGGCAACACGGACGACACCACCGGGCTGGTGCACGGGCTGTACCCGAACATCGAGATCCGCGGTCTGCTGCTGGCGGGGATCATCATCGGTTCGCTGGGGGTGCTCGACGACGTGACGGTGACGCAGACGGCCGCGGTCTGGGAGCTCAAGGAGGCCGATCCGACGGCGGGTTGGCGCAAGCTGTACGGCGCGGCGATGCGGATCGGGCGGGATCACATCGCCTCGGTGGTGAACACCCTCGTCATGGCCTACGCGGGCGCCGCGCTCCCGCTGCTCCTGCTGTTCTCGATCGCGCAGAGCAGCGTGGGGCGGGTCGCCGGCAGCGAGGTCGTCGCGGAGGAGATCGTCCGCACCCTCGTGGGCAGCATCGGGCTGGTCGCTTCGGTGCCGGTGACCACGCTGCTGGCGGCCCTGGTGGTCTCGGCGGACCAGCCGGCGCCGGACGGGTCGGGGCGGGCGGCGGCCGTCGGTGGACGCGGCGGGCGACGTGCGGCGCGCGGACGGCGCCGTAAGCACTGAAGGCGGGCGGGCGACGGAGGCCGGCCGGGGCGAGAGGGGCGGTGTGACGGACGTGGGCGCAACAGGGCAGGGGCGACCGGCAACGGGACGGCGATGACGGGGGAGAGGGGCCGGCGGCTCAGCCGGCCGGCGCCTCCGTGAGGATCCGGTCGAGCGCGGCCTCCAGGGTGTCGCAGACCTCTTCCTTGCCGAGCGGGACGATCCGGTCGGTGCGGTCCAGGAAGGCGATCAGCGGCGGCGCACTGGCCCGGAACAGCGCCCGCTCGGGGCCGACTTGAAGGCTGATGTAGACGTCGCTGAGGTGCTCGGGGGCGGACGGCTCGACCCGGACGTCGCCCTCGCCCGCCGGCCGGGTCAGCCCGTCCAGCAACAGCTCACGGCCGAACACCCAGGTCACGGGCGCGTCTCCGGGGAGATCGAAGGTGAGCCGGACGGCGTAGGGATCGGCGCTGTCGAATTCCAGCTCCACCGGGATCCGGAAGGCGAGCTCCTCCGAGACGAGGAAGCTCATGATCACTTCTGCCTGAACCGTGTCGTTCATCAACCACTGCCCCGCACTTGATCGGAGATGGCCGGGAATCATCCCCGGAAGCCCTATTGACGCCATCGTCGGTCACATGCAGGCAGATCACAAGGAGTGAGTTTTCAGATACTGATAGAGAAGGCGAGTGTCGTTAGTACCCTCTCCGCCATTTTCCGTAGCCGGTCCGTAACTGCTTGCAATCGATGCACTTCCGTCGCAGGAAGAGAAACCGCCAGCGTCGCGGCGGCCGAGCCGACACGGATCGGGATCGCCGAACACACCGTGCCCAGGGCATATTCCTGGCGATCGTAGGCAACCTGGCCGCGACGCACGGTAGCCAGCCGATTCAGTAGATCGCCTTCGGAACGCACCGAAAAGGGCGTCATCGACTGCACCGGATAACGGGACAGGTGTTCTTTCCTGGTCGGTTCGTCGAGTTGCGCGAGAAGGCACTGGCCGATCGCGTGGGTGTGGGCGGTGGAGCGGAAGTCGGCCCATTCCTCGACGGGCGGTCGCGCCGGATCGGCAGTTATCGCCACCACCTCCACTTCGCCCTCGCGGTAGACGGCGAAGTAGACGGCGGCGCCGAGTTCGCGACCCGCCACGGCGAGCGCGTCGGCCAACTGCCGGCGCTGCCGGCGACGGGCCCCCGCCCGGCCGATGGACTCGGCGCCCTCGCCGATGACGAAGACGCCGTTCTCCCGGCGCAGATAGCCCTCGTGGGTCAGCGTCCGCAGCAGGTGATAGGTCGTGGGCAGGGGGAGTTGGGCCTCCCTGGCCAGCTGCTTGGCGGGCGCCCCGTCGAGGTGCGCGGCCACCGCCTCCAGGAGCCGCAGCGCCCGCTGCACCGACCCGATCAGGGTGGGGTGCGAGCCGGACTCGTCGTTGCCGATCGCCAACGCAACCCCCAGGTCCGAGTGCCATGGCCCCGTGGCCCGGGCCGCGGGATCCCCACCCGCGGCCGTGCGCCTCCCCGGACTGCCGGCATAACTCCGGCCCGATCGCTCGGTATTTTCCGGAACGTCAACATCCGGAAGACGCCTGCGTCCGCACTGTAACCCGGGCGATCCGGAACGGGAGCCGAAAATCGGGGAGTTGCCCCGCCTCGACGGCGTGCCCGGCCCCGATGACGCTACGAAGCACGGTACACACTCTTGGTGAGCAGGCGGAACGCCGTGCACCCCACCGGCGCGAGAACAGCAGGTGGGCCGGATTCCGATCCTCGTTCGGCCCCGGCGCAAGGCGTGTCGGACGGCCACCGGAACGCCGGACGCCCTGCTCCCGGGCGGGGGCAGGGCGTCTTCGGGGGTGCGGGTCGGACAGTGCCGATCAGTGGGGGCTCGGCCTACCAGTCGCTCTTCGACGAGGACGAGGATCCGGTGAACCTGCGCACGAGGTAGATCACACCGGCGATCAGCGCCGCCGCGATCAGCACCTTGAAGAGCAGGCCGATCAGGAATCCCACGGCGGTGGCGATCAGTCCGCCGAAGACGACGATCAGGATGACGGGCACCACGACCCAGGTGACCCACCACGGAAGCCCTGCGAGTATCCCCTTACCAGCCACTGCTCTGCCCTGCTTTCTTTCTGTCGCGCCGTTGTCGGTCCGTACCGCTCCGGTGGCACCGTCCGCGTGCTCCGCATCCGTCGCGCCGCGTCTCCGGTTCCCCCTGTACACCATCGATGCTAGGCCGCCGGCTGGCGCCGTGGGGGCCCGACAGCCCCGGCTCTCCCCTGAGCTGACCCTTACGGGTTCCGGGGTCGGGCCCTCAGCTCTCGGGCGGAGAAAAGACCACCACGACCCGGAGGTCCTCGCTGATGTGGTGGAACTTGTGGGGCACCCCGGCCGGCACGTAGACCACGCTGCCGCGGGCCACCGACTCGGTCTCCGTCCCCACCGTGATCGCCGCCCGGCCGCTCACCACCAGGTACACCTCGTCCTGGGTGTGCGGCTGCTGCGGGTCCGCGGTGCCGGCGTCCAGCGCGTACAGCCCCACCGACATGGTGCGTTCCCGGAGGAACTGCAGATACGCGCCGTCGTTCGCGACCCGTTCCGCTTCCAGTTCGTCCAGTCGGAAAGCCTTCATCCCGTTCGCACCTCTCACCAGTCGGCAGTCGTCTGCGACGATCTCACCATGAAGCATTTTCTGGTCAAGACGCTCGCCAACGCCGCGGCCCTGGCCGTGGCCATCTGGCTCCTCAAAGGCATCACGCTCACCGGAGAGAACACCGGCCGCAAGGTGCTCACGCTGATCCTGGTGGCGCTGATCTTCGGGCTGGTCAACTTCCTGGTCAAGCCCGTGGTCAAGCTGCTCTCGTTCCCCCTGTTCATCCTCACGCTCGGTCTGATCACGCTGGTCGTGAACGCGCTGATGCTGCTGCTGACCTCATGGGTGGCCGGCAAGGCCGACCTCGCGTTCCACGTGGACGGCTTCTGGGCGGCGCTGCTCGGCGGCGTGATCGTCTCCATCGTCTCCTGGGCGATGCACGTGATGCTCCCCGACAAGGACTGACGCTTGTCCCCCTGCTACCGCGTCTGCTTCGTCTGCACCGGCAACATCTGCCGCTCGCCGATGGCCGAGTCCGTCTTCCGTGCCCGGATCACCGAGGACGGGCTCGACGCGCTGGTCGAGGTGGACAGCGCCGGCACCGGCGGCTGGCACGAGGGCGACGCGGCCGACCCCCGCACCCTCGCCGTGCTGCGCACCGGCGGCTACCCGAGCACGCACGCCGCCCGGCAGTTCCGCGCCTCCTGGTTCGCCCGCCGTGACCTGGTCATCGCGCTCGACTCGGGCCACCTGCGCGCACTGCGCCGGCTGGCCCCGACCGCCGAGGACGCCGCCAAGGTCCGGCTGCTGCGCTCCTACAGCTGCGGCACCAGCCCGGCCGCGGACCCCGCGGACCTCGACGTGCCGGACCCGTACTACGGCGGCTTCGCCGGCTTCGAGGAGTGCCTGGAGATGATCGAGACGGCCTGCGACGGCCTCCTGGAGGCGGTCCGCGCCGAGGTCACCTCCACGACGCCCGGCCCCGCCGAGCCCCGGCCCGGCCTCCACCACCCCCACCACGAGGAGAGCGCATGACCGGCGACGGCACCCGTGCGGTGAGGGCCGGGCTCCCGGAGCCCGCGGCCTACGAACCGGCCCTTCCCGGACCGGTGTTCGCCGCCCACTTCCACCTCCCGGGCGAGGCCACCGGCCCGTACACCTACGGCCGCGACACCAACCCCACCTGGACCCGACTGGAAGCCGCCATCGGCGAGCTGGAGTCGCCGGACGAACCCGCCCACACGGTCGCCTTCGCCTCCGGGATGGCGGCGATCACCGCCGTTCTCTTCTCCCAACTGCGCGCCGGCGACGCGGTGGTGCTCCCCGACGACGGCTACCAACTGCTGCCCGCCGTCCGCTCCCGCCTGGAGAGCTACGGCATCGAGGTCCGCACGGCCCCCACCGCCGACGACGCCCAGCTCGACGTCCTCGACGGCGCCCGGCTGCTGTGGATCGAGACGCCCTCCAACCCCGGCCTGGACGTCTGTGACGTGCGACGGCTGGCGGACGCGGCGCACGCCCGCGGGGCGCTGGTCGCCGTGGACAACACCCTCGCCACCCCGCTCGGCCAGCGTCCGCTGGACCTGGGCGCGGACTTCTCGGTCGCCAGCGGCACCAAGGCGCTGACCGGCCACGGCGATGTCCTGCTGGGCTACGCCACCTGCCGGGACGCGGCGCTGGCCGACGGCGTCCGGCTGTGGCGCAAGACCGTCGGGGCGATCCCCGGTCCGATGGAGAGCTGGCTGGCCCACCGCTCGCTCGCCACCCTGGCGCTGCGCGTCCGCCAACAGGCCGAGGGCGCCATGGCGTTGGCCACCGCACTGGCCGACCGCCCCGAAGTCCGTGCAGTGCGCCACCCCGGCCTGCCGTCGGACCCGTCGCACGCGCTCGCCGTCCGGCAGATGCGGCCCGGCCGCTTCGGCTCCGTGGTGTCCTTCGTCCTGCCGGACAAGGCCCGCGCGGAGCGGTTCCTGGCCGCGCTGACGCTGGTGGACGACGCGACCAGCTTCGGCGGCGTGCGGTCCACCGCCGAGCGGCGCGCCCGCTGGGGCGGGGACGACGTGCCCGAGGGCTTCGTCCGCTTCTCGGTCGGCGTGGAGGATCCGGAGGACCTGGTCGCCGACGTCCTGCGGGCGCTGGACGAGGCGAAGGCGTAACGCGAAGGCGTAGCGCGCAGAACGGCCGGCAGGGTATCCCCCCTCGTCACCCTGCCGGCCGGCGGTTCCCGTGAATCCGGTCCGGACGTTTCCACGGACCGGTGTTTCACGTGAAACGAACCGCTTCAACAAGGCTAGTTGACTGAGCGTCAGTGTCCAATCACGCTAGCGACACAGCCCTATCGACAAATTTATAGTTGTCCCGCGACCAGGCTTCCGAGGGGCGCAGGAGGTACCCGATGGATCTGGCGCTACTGCGTACCTTCGTCACGGTCCACCGGGCCGGCTCCTTCACCCGGGCCGCCGCGCTGCTCGGACTCTCCCAGCCGGCGGTGACCAGCCAGATCCGCACGCTGGAGCGGCAGTTGGGCCGCCCCCTCTTTGTCCGCTGCGCCCGTGGCGTCACCGCCACCACCGTCGGCGACGAGCTCGCCCACAAGGTCGCGCCGCACCTCGACGCCCTCACCGAGATCACCGAGACCGGGCTGGACCAGGACTCCCCCACCCGCACGCTCCACCTGGGCGGGCCACCGGAGTTCACCGCCGAACGCGCGTTACCCGCCCTGAGCCCGCTCGTCTCCCAGGGCCTGTCCATACGCACCGCCTTCGGCGCCGCCGACGAACTGTTCAACGGCCTCGCCGCCGGACACCACGACATGACCGTCACCACCACCCGACCGCGCGGCGGACTGCTCACCGCCACCCCCCTGTGCGACGAGGAACACGTACTGGTCGCCGCGCCGCACTGGGCGACCCGACTGGGCGGCCCCGGCGCCCTCCAGGACCGCGGCGTCCGCTTGCTGGACCCGGTCCCGCTCGTCGAGGTCCACGAGAGCCTGCCGCTGATCGCCCGCTACTGGGCCGCCGTCTTCGACGCCAAGCCGACCGCCGCCGCCGCGGTGGTCGCCGGCGACCTGCGGGCAGTGCTGTCCTGCGTCACGGCGGGCGCCGGGATGGCCGTGCTGCCGCGGTACCTGTGCACCGAGGCGCTGGAGAGCGGCGCGGTGGTCGCCCTCCTCGACCCGCCGGTGCCCCCGCTGCGCACCTACTTCCTGGCCGTACGGACCGGCACGCTCGGGCTGCCGCACATCGCCCGGGCCCACGAGTGGCTGCTGCGCACCGCCGCGGGCTGGTGACGCGAGCGGCGGGACGGGGTTTCACCGGGCCGTGACTGCGGCATCTGTCCCCTATGACCGTACGGCCAGTCGTCAAACGCACCGCCCGCGCGATCCTGCTCGACGGAGCGGACCTCGTACTGATCAAGCGCACCAAGCCGGGACGGGCCCCGTACTGGATCACTCCGGGCGGCGGCGTCGAGCCGGAGGACGCCACGGTCATCGAGGCGCTCCACCGCGAGCTGGACGAGGAACTCGGCGCCAAGGTCACCGATGTGGTGCCGGTCTTCGTGGACACCGTCGAGCACCTCACCGACGGCGGTGTGGACGGCGTGAAGGTCCAGCACTTCTTCGTCTGCCGGCTGGACTCGATGGACCCGTCCCGCCGGCACGGCCCCGAGGTCGAGGAGCCGTGCGGGGAGTACGAGATCGTGCGGGTGCCCTTCACCCGGGTGGGGATCGCCTCGGTCGACGTCGTACCGCTGTCCCTGCGGCACTACCTGGACGGCAACATCGAGGGCGTGCGGGCGATGCACGCCCCCGACCTGGGCTAGGGCGGGTCGGGCCGGCGGCGGCGCGGTGGTGCCCGCCGCCGACGGTGCCGCCCGCCGGTCGGCCGTCGCGCCGGTCAGCCGTCGCGCCGGTCGAACCAGCCGCGGAACTCCGGCCCGTCCTCCGCGGGGCGACGCGGCTGGGCACGGGCCAGCACTCGCTCGACCCGGTCGAGGAACTCCCCGTTCAGCTCCGCTGCGAGGTCGTGCCGCGACGACCGCGGACCGGGCACGGAGCCCGGTTGGGCCCCGTGGCCGGGCGCCGGGAGGTCCTCGTGCAGTCCGCCGCGCAGGTGCTCGTTGACGTGCTGCGGACGTCGGAACGGACGGCGCCCGTCCGCCTCGGCGGCGGCCCCGAAGAAGTCGCCGCCCTTGCGCTTGAAGTCGTCGGTGCCCCAGGCCCGGGCACCGCGCTCGTTCACCGGGACCTTCTGCAGGTGCGGGATGTGCTTGGCGCAGTGGATGTACGCCTCCTCCACCTCGACCATCACCCACAGCTGCGCCCGGCGGCCGGGGATCGGGTCCACCGGGAGGTCCGGGAAGTGCGCCCGCATCTCCTCGTCCAGCACCACCCGCGCGCGGCCGTTGAGGTGCAGTCCTATCCGATCCCGGGTGAAGTCGATCATGAGGATGCCCAGCCGCGGGTTCTCGGAGAGGTTGCCGACGGACGCCATGACGCCGTTGCCGCGGTACTCCGGGTACGCCAGCAGCCGGTCGCCCAGCACCTGCACGAAACCGCTCGGGCCGGCCCGGAACGTCGAATCGCACTCGCCGTGCCGGTCCGCCGTGGCCAGGAAGAACATCTCCTGTCGGGCCACGAACTCCTGCATCCGCACGTTGAGGTGGTCCAGGACCTGGTCCGCGTAGAAGCGGTCGGCGCGCCCGGACGTCCCGAGTCTCTGCTGCACCAGGTGCTCACCGTCGCTCCCGGGGCGCTCCGCCGGTTGGCGCAGCCCCCTCCCCTCCGTCGGCCGACCGTATTCACCGTCTGCTGCCAAGACTTCAGTCTCCTGTCGATACCAGCTCTTCGATGGAGTCGTGCCGGATCCGCTCGGCCGGGACACCGACCCCCATCAATGCCTCCACACCGCTGCGGATCAGCCCCGGCGGTCCGGAAAGATATGCGTCGTACGCGTGGTACGGGCCGTACTGCCGGACCGCGTCCGGGAGTTGGCCGGTCAGGGTGCCGGGGCCGCCCCGGGTGCCCGGACCGATGGCGACGACCGGGCGGACGGAGAGCCAGGGGTGGGTCTGCTCCAGCCGCAGCATGGTGTCGATGTCGTACAGGTCGTGGTCGCTGCGGGCGCCGTAGAAGACGTCCACCGGGCGCCGGACGCCGTGGTCCGCGACGTCCTCGATCAGCGCCTTGATGGGCGCGATGCCGGTGCCGCCGCCGACGCAGAGCAGGCCGCCGGCGGTGGAGTGGTCGACGGTCATCGAGCCGCCCGGCGCGCCCAGCCGCAGGACGTCCCCGGGACGGGCGCGGTGCACCAGCGCGTTGGAGACCCAGCCGGCCGGCACCGCCTTCACGTGGAAGGCCAGCAGGCCGTCCGAACGCGGCGCCGAGGCGAAGGAGTAGTGCCGCCAGACCCGCGGCCACCACGGGGTCTCCAGGCTGGTGTACTGGCCGGCGCGGAACGGGTACGGCTGGTCCGGGCGGACCGTCAGTACCGCGGTGTCGGGGGTGCGCAGCTCGTGGGAGACGACCTCGGCCTGCCACCAGGCGGGGGCGACCGCCTCGTCCTCGGCGGCCGCGTCGATCATGATCTGCGAGATCGCGGTGTACGCGCGCACCCAGGCGCCCTCGGCCTCCGGGCTCCAACTGGACGTGGCGTAACGGGACAGCGCGCTCAACAGGCACTCGCCGACGGCCGGGTAGTGGTCGGCCTGGGTGCCGTACTTGCGGTGTCCGCGGCCGAGTTGGGAGAGGTACTCGGTGAGCACCTTGCCGTTGTCGACGTGCTGGGCCGCGGTGAGCAGCGCCTTGAAGAGTCGGTCGCGCTGGGCGTCCATGGAGGCGGGGAACAGTGCCCGCAGGTCCGGGTGCTGGACGAACAGCAGCGCGTAGAAGTACGAGGTGACCTTGTCGGCCACCGGCTCGATCTCGGCCATGGTGCGACGGATGAGGATCGCGTCGGGTGAGGCCCCCGCGTCGGACGGGCCGGTGGCCGCCAGCGTGGCGAGGGAGGGTGCCGCGGTGGCCGGTGCCTGCGCGGCCGGGGGTGCGGCCGGGGCCGAGGGGGCGGGCGGGGCCGCGGGGGTGGTGACGCCTGCGGGGGGCCCGGCGGTGGCCGAAGGGGCCGCTTCGGGCGGCGGGGCGACGAGGCCGAACGCGTCGAACGGGGACTGCGTGGCGGGCTCGTGGACCGGCTCCGGCTCGGCCTCCTGGCGCGGGGCGGGCGGCGCGGGCCGCTCGGCGGGCGCGGGGCCGGCGGGCTGACGGGACGTCTCCCATCGGGGCTGCGGGGCCTGGCGCGGCACCCGCTGCGGTTCCGGTTCGCGCTCCCGCTCGGCGGCGGTGCCCACCGGGCGTATCGGATTCACCGGACGGCTGGGTATCCGTTCCGATGCGGCCCGTTCGTCCGGTGCATTGGGGTCGTCCTGCGGCGATTGCTGCCCGTCCCGGCTGTTTTGCCGGTCCTGTTGATCTCCGGAAGATTTTTTCGACGGCGGAGTGAACCAACCCCAATCGCCACTGCTGCCGCCAGAAGAGCCGCTATCGGCCGACGTGGTGGTCGGAGCGTCCATGGTCTGCCTCGCCTCGAACGTCTTTCGGTTGTCTTCGCCGTTCCACTGACCGGAACTGCCGGAATTCCCCCGCCCTGACCGGAATTCTTAATCGACTCAAGCGATTCCGGCAACATCCCCTAAAGCAGACACATCTCACTTCCCTGTACCAAGCGGCCCAGATGCCGTACCGTCAGCATGCCATCCCGCCCCACCGCACCGGACAAATAGCCGGAAGCCCGGGTGACACGGGCTGCTTCCCCGCTAGGCTGACGAGCTTTGCCCGGCCATCCACGCGCCCACGGGGAACCTCACCCCCGCCAAGCCGGACTCGACCATACCGGCAGTAGTTGAAACCACAAGCCCCGATCTGGGAACACTCCGCACGCCCGCGGCAATATCCGTGATCCTCCCCACAGACAGCAATTTCCTTGTGCACAGCGGACGAATCCACCGCGGAAAACGCCCGGCCCGACGAATTACTCGCCGGTACGCACCAGTTCGTATGCCCCGCGCAGATCACGCCCCGTGTACGCGTACGTGGCCAGGTCGCTGACATGGTGATCCGCATTCACCGCCACCGACTTCGGTACCACTGCGAAGAGTTCGGTGTCCGACATCGAGTCGCCGTACGCCACGCAATCGCCCCGGGTCAGCCCGTACCGCGCACAGAGGTCGTCCGCGATCCGTACCTTCGCTGACGACGAGAGGATGCCGGCCGGTTCCAGCGGCTCCCGGATCGGCACCGCGGGCCACCGGGAGCCGTGCGCGGTGTCGACGCCCCACGCCAGGAGCCGTTCGACGAAGAAGCCCGGCGAGAGGGAAATCACGGCGCACCGCTCGCCGCGGGCCCGGATGTCGGCCCACACCTCCCGGATGCCGGCCAGCCACGGCGCGCCCTCGAAGGCCGCCGCCACCTGAACCTCGCTCAAGTCCGCCGCCCACAGCGCGCAGGCCCGCTGCGCGAAGCCCGCCGGGGTCAGCTCGCCGGCCGCGAACGCCCGCTCCAACACGGCGATCTCCCGTTCCAGCCCGAGCTGCCGGGAGATCTCGACGGCGGCCGCGGACCCGTGGAGCAGGGTGCCGTCCATGTCGAACAGATGCAGCTTGCTCATGGGCGGAGCCTAGGGCCTGCCCCGGAGCCCTGCGCTGGCGGGCGGAGGCCGCACGCCGGCCGGGCCGTACGCGCCGCCGCGTAGGCGCGGATACTCCCGCCGTCAGATGTCCCGCCGGGCGCCGCCCGCCACCGTGGGGGCATGCAGCTCAGCCGGCCCGCCCGTCGGGCCCTCCTCGTCGCCCATGTCGCCGTGTCCGTCGGCTGGCTGGGGCTCACCACCGGGCTCCTCGCCCTCGGGGTCACCGGCTTCACGGCCGACGCCCCGCAGACCGCCGCGGGCGCCTACGGGGCGATGCGGATCCTCACCGACTACCTGGTGCTCCCGGTGGCCGTGCTCTCCCTGGCGAGCGGTGTGGTGCTGGCCCTGGGCACCCCGTGGGGACTGGCCCGGCACCGTTGGGTCCTGACCAAGTTCTGGCTGACGCTGCCGGCCGTCGGCATGACGGTGCTCGCGCTCCGCCCCGGCATCGACCGGCTCGCCTCGGCGGCCGCCGCCGACCAGCCGGCACCCGATCCCGGCCTCCTCGTCGCGCCGGCGGTCGCCTCGGCCCTCTACCTCTTCCTCACCGCGCTCTCCGTGCTCAAGCCCTGGGGGCGCACCCGACGCGGCGGCCGACCACACGGGGGACGGCCGGCCCCGCCGCCTCATCGCACACCCCATTAACCGGCGTTAACAATTATTGCTGACGCCTTTTATTGGCGTGCGCCGGATATTTCACATGTGCCCTACCCTGGGCGTACGACGGATGGGGAGGTCTGCGATGACGCAGCGGACGCGGGAGACGGCCACGACGCAGGAAGCGGCCGCCGGGGGCCTCGCGCAGGGCTGGTGCGCGCTCTCCTCCTTGCACGGCCGCATCGAGTCGCACATCGAGCGCGCCCTCCAGGCCGGGCACGACCTCAGCGTGCGGGAGTTCTCGGTCCTCAACGTGCTCAGCCAGCAGCACGACGGGCCGGGCGGGCACCTCCGGATGCACCAGGTAGCCGACTCGGTCGTGCTCAGCCAGAGCGCCACCACCCGGCTGGTCACCCGACTCGAAGAGCGCGGACTGCTCGCGCGCTACCTCTGCGCGGACGACCGACGCGGCATCTACACCAACGTCACGCCCGACGGCCTGCGCCTCCTCGAAGAGGCCCGGCCCACCCATGACACCGCGCTGCGCGAGGCCCTCGGGGACGCCGCCCAACGGCCGGAGCTCGCCCCGCTGGTGACCGCGGTCGAGGCGCTGGGCACCTCCGCGTAACGCACCGGACCACCGCATTCCGCCCAGAGCGGCGACACGGACCGCCCGCACCCCTGGGCCGCCCCGGATCCGCCGCATAAGGTCACGCCCATGAGCGATCTTGAGATACGCCGTGCCACCGAGGCCGACCTGCCCGCCATCGTCGCGATGCTCGCCGACGACGCGCTGGGCGCCACCCGCGAGTCCCCGGACGACCTGACGCCGTATCGCACCGCGTTCGCCGCCCTGGACTCCGACCCGAACCAGCACCTGGTCGTCGCCGACCGCGGTAGCCGAGTGGTCGGCACCCTCCAGCTCACCGTGGTCCCCGGCCTGTCCCGACGCGGCGCCACCCGCACGATCATCGAGGCGGTGCGGGTGCACGCCGACGAACGCGGGGCCGGCCTGGGCACCGAACTCATCGAATGGGCGGTCGCGGAATCCGAGCGGCTCGGCTGCCAGCTCGTCCAGCTCACCTCCGACGCCACCCGCGTCGACGCGCACCGTTTCTACGAGCGCCTCGGTTTCGATGCGTCCCACCTGGGCTTCAAGCGGCAGCTCTGACCCGCCGGAGACGGTCAGCGGCGGCCCGGGGGAGCGGCACGGCGCGCCCGGTGGGCCTTCTGCCGACAGGCCCCGCCGCAGTACCGCGCGGGCCGCCCGGTGCGCGCGGTGACGAGCGCCGCACCGCACACCGCACAGCCGGTTCCGTTACGTTCCGGGGCCGCCACCGGAAGTTCCGTTACGGCCCGGGCAGCGCGGAGACCGTCGAGCAGCAGCGCCGTCATCCGGCCCGCCGGGACCGCGCCGCCGCCCGCATCCGGTGCCGCCGGCTCCCGCCCGATCGAGCGTCGGCGCTCCATCGCCAGGCACCCGCCCAGCAGCGTGCGGACGTCCGCCAGATCGACGTCCGCCCTTACGGCACCCGCCCGTTGGGCCCGGTCCAGCAGGACGCCGAGCGCCACCAGGAACTCCAGCTCCGGCCCCGCCGGCGACTCCGCGCCGGCCTCCCCGGCCGCCTCCAGCACCTCGCAGAGCGCCCTGTTGGGGGCGGCCAGCCGCACCACCGACGCCAGGAAGCGGAAGAACACCCCTCCCGGGTCGTCCGCCTCGGCCAACTCCTCCGCGGCATCGGCGAACAGCTGCAACCGCTCCCTGACGGCCGCGCGGAACAGCACGTCCTTGGAGGGGAAATGGCGGTACACGGTGCCGGCACCGACCCCGGCGCGCCGGGCGATCTCGTCGAGCGGGACCCCCAACCCCCTTTCCTCGAAGGCGGATCGGGCCGCCTGGAGCACCAGCGCACGATTCCGTCGGGCATCCGCGCGGGCGGTCACCGCTCCGCCGTCCGCCCTTCGCGCCCCTGCTGAGACCACCGTGCTCCTCCGCGTTCCACCCCCGGGAAAGAACCGGGTCGATCGTTCCGATTCTACGAGGGCTTTAAAACATGCGTGCGGATCGGCGCGCGAGGCCGGCGGGCCACGCGGAGAGCCGAGGAGAGCCGCGGAGAGCCGCGGAGAGCCGAGGAGAGGGGGCTGGGAACGGGAGCCGGAACGGGGCAACGGCGGAGGACGGCGCACCGTGGTGGGGAGGAAGCGGCGGAGGACGCGACGGGGGCGAGGAAGACGGCCGAGTGAACCCGGGGCCCCGTCCCGGCAGGGGCTCGGAAGCGCCGGGGCACGGAACTGGGCAGCAAAAAGGGTGCGGTCCGTTTCACGTGAAACGGACCGCACCCTGGCCCTGCTGTCGAGGGCGCGTCCTACGGTCGGACCCGCCTCCGTCGGCGGGTCAGCGCAACGGCACGGCTCAGGCCGCGGCGACGACCCCGTCCCAGGCCGCACCGGCCGCGGCGGCCGCGGCGTCCTCGTCGACGGCCACGCCCAGCGCCCGCATGCCGGCCGCCAGCGCCGCCAGCGAGGCCAGCACCACCGCTCGGTCCGCGGCCCGTCCGTAGTGGTTCACCCGGATCATCTCCGCTGCCAGGGCCCCGGCAGCGGCCTGCAGCGGCACCGCACCGTCAGCGGCGAGCGCGGCGGACACCACCTCACGGGCGTCCACCCCGACCGGCGTGCGGAGCGTGGTGGCCGCCGGCGCCGCGTGCTCGTCCCGGATCACGTACGGCACCGGGCCGCCGAGCACCGCGACACCCGCCCGCACCGCCGCGGCGGCGGCCCGGTGACGGACGATGACCGTCTCCAGCCCCTCCGCCTCGATCCGGTCCACGGCCTGTTCCAACGCCAGCATCTCCAGCTGTGCCGGGGCGTGCGGCAGGGCGGTGCGCCCGGCGTCGACCCAGCGCTCCTTCCAGTCCAGCAGCGAGAGGTACGAGCGGCGCGGGGCCTGCTCGTTGGCCGCGATGCGCTCCCAGGCGCGGGCGCTGACCGACACCACGGAGACCCCGGCCGGACCGGCCAGCGCCTTCTGCCCGCCGATGACGCACAGGTCCACTCCCCACTCGTCGGTGAGCAGCGGTTCGGCACCCACGGAGGCGACCGCGTCGAGCATCAGCAGCGCACCGTGCTCGCGGACCACCGCACCGATCTCGGCGACGGGGTTGGTGTTGCCGGTCGCCGCCTCGGCGTGCACCAGGCTCACGAAGTCGATCTCGGGGTGCTCCCGCAGCGCGTCCGCCACCTGCTCGGGGGTGACCGCGCCGGTGAACGGCGCGCTGAGGGTGACCACCTCGGCTCCGCAGGAACGCAGCCAGCCACCGAACGTCTCGCCGTAGGGGCCGGTGATGACGTTGAGGGCGGTGCTGCCGGGCCGTACCGCCGAGCGGATGCACGCCTCCAGGGGCAGCAGCGCCTCGCCCTGCGTCGTGACGACATCGCAGCGGGTGCGCATCAGCGCCGCGACCTTGTCCTCGATCCGCGCGAAACGGGCGGCGTCGAGCGGAGGCAGATCGAGCAGAACCGGGGTGTCGGCGTTCGCAGTCACGGCAGTCACAGTGGCCTTCCAGCGGTAGCGAGCCGCGCGCTGCGGCGGCTCCTGACGTCTGGCTCGACTGTACGTCCGCCCGTTTCGCCCCCGCCGGACGGGCCCGAGCGCCCGACGCCGGGCCTCGGGCCACCCGCCGCGGGGCCGCGCCCGCCGGCACCCGCGGTCGGTGCGCACGCCCCGGTCAGACTCCCCGCCAGCCGTCCGGGTCCACCCCGCCCGGCACCGGGCCGGCGGGCGCGTAGGGGCCCCGGGTGAAGACGAAGGTCCCCAGGTCGAGGTGGCTGACCGTCCCGTCCGGTGCCCGCTCCACCCGCAGCGTCTCGCCCGCGTAGTAGCCGTCCAGCCCGGTCCAGGTCCCATCGGTCTCGGCCCGGAAGCGCGAGGTGCGGCCGTTGCCGGACAGCGTGACCAGCTCCAGGGCCCGCCCGCCGGTCAGCCGCAGCGCGAACGGGCTGGCGCCCCAGTACCAGGGCCCGGTCAGGGCCAGCAGCTCCTCGTCCACCGCGCCGGGCAGGGGCCGCCACGGTTCCGGGATCCGCGGCTCGTGGTGGGCCACGACGTCCAGGAAGTCGGCCGCCACCGCGGCGATCGGCACGCCGGAGGTGCAGTTCGCCAGCGCGAGCGCCGCCGTGTCCTCCGCCGGATCGGCCCACAGCACCGCCAGGAACCCGGGCATCGATCCGACGTGCCCGACCAGTCGGCGTCCGTTCCGCCGGACGAGCTGCGTCCCGAAGCCGTAGCCCGCGTCCCAGCCGTCGCCCTCCGGCGGCACCGCGGGAACCTGCATCTCGGCCAGGCTCGCCCCGCTCAACACCCGCTCGTCGCCCCGGAGCAGGAACACCGCCCACCGGCACAGGTCCTCCGTCGTGGACCACAGCTGCCCGGCCGGCCCCATCAGCCCGGTGTCGTGCGCGGGTTCCGGCAGCAGCACATCGGCCCAGGGGTGGACCGCCCAACCGCCCGCGTGCGGCATCTCCGGCTGAAGGGTCGTCCGCGTCATGCCCAGCGGCTCCAGCACCTCGCGGCGCAGCACCTCGCCCCACGGCGTCCCGCCCCGCAGTCGTTCGACCAGCGCCCCGAGGACCGCGAAACCGGGGTTGGAGTAGTGGTGCCGCCGCCCCGCCGGGTGCAGCCGTGCCCCCTCGCCGAACAGGTCGGCCGGCTCGGGCCGCAGCTCACCGGCGGTCCGCTCCCACCACGGACCGCGGGGCTCGGCCGCCAACCCCGCATTGTGCGAGAGCAGTTGGGCGAGGGTCGCCTCGGGCACGGGGACGTCCGCGAGGTGGTTCCCGATGGGGTCGTCGAGCTTCAGCAGCCCCTCGTCCCGGAGTCGGAGCACCAGCACGGCCACGAAGTTCTTGGTCAGCGAACCGATCCGGTACTGCACGTCCCCGTGCGGCACCTCCCCGTCCACCGAGCTCCGGGCCCCCGTCCAGACCACCTCGCCCCCGCGGACCACCGCCCCCATCATCGACGGCGCCCGCCCCTCGGCCTGCGCGAGGGCCAACCGTCGGAGCAGCGCCCGCCGTGTCTGCGGCATCAGCTCCCGGTGCTCTTCGACCGAGTCCACGACGGCCCCGCCGCGCGGGACCACCTCGCGCCACCCGTTCTCCCTCGGCTCGGGCCCCTGGGGCTCCACGGACTCCACGACCGTCATGACGCTCCTCAACGCGACGTCCCACCCGGCAAGCCAGCGCGGCCGGCCCAGGGCAGCGGCGAGCGGCTGCCCGCCATGCTCGCCATCCTGCCGCGGCCGCCACCGCCGGCGCTTCCGTGTTTCACGTGAAACACCGCCGGGCGCTTCCTGAGCCATGGTGCGACGTCCAGCAGCAGCCGAGCCCGGTTTCACGTGAAACGACACGCCTTCCGCAGCCCGCCGTTTCACGTGAAACACCCCTGCCCGCCCACCGTTTCACGTGAAACAAGCGCAGCGCGCTCGGCGTCAGTCCCACCCGCCGGGCGAACGCGCCGATGCCTCAGAGCCCGCCGTCCTCGTCCATGGCCGCGATTCTCGGACTTCGACCAACCTGAAGGTCAAACCGTCCGCCGGGATGCCGCCGGCCGCGCGCCGCGGGCGGCCCGCCCCGTCACGGCACGAGCGCGTCCTCGACCAGCTGGGACCAGCCGGTCCCCGTCCCCTCCCGGGCCACCTCGGTGCACCGCGCGTCGCCGAGGCGGTCCCGCACGGCCCGCTCGATCCGGGCCGCGTCCGGCTGGGAGTGGTCCTGGAGCCCGCGCACGTCCGTGCTCGCCGCGAGCAGCCGCACGGCCTGCTCCGGCCGGTCGCGGCGCAGTGCCAGGTCCGCGACCCCGACCAGCACCTGCGCGATCAGCGGCGCGTACCCCGCCTCGGCCGCCGCCGCGCAGGCCGCCGCGCGGTGCGTCCGGGCCTCGTCGAGGTCGTCGGTGAGGTAGCCGTGCAGGTCGTGCGTCAACGCCCGGATCTGCGCGCCCTCGGCCTCGTCGCCCAGCAAGGCGGCCATGACGCCGAGTTGCTCGTGGGCTTCCTCGGCGTTGCCGGCCCACCGGGCGAGTTCCGCCTTCGCCAGCGCCAGTTCGGCCAGTGCGTCCGGCCAGGTGACCCGCTCCGCGCACCGCTGCGCCTCGGCGAGGGTGGCCGCGCTGGTGTCCTCGTCGCCCAGCAGCCAGTACAGCTGCGCCTGCCGCGCCCGCATGCGGATGACGTCCTCGGTGGCGCCCACCTCGGTGACCGCCGTGATCGCCTGCTCGTAGTGCGCGCACGCGCCGGCGAACGCGCCGCGCGCGGCCATCCGGTCCGCCAGCTCGGACTGTGCGAACGAGATCCCGAACCGCTCGCCGAGCGACCGGAACTCGGCGAGCGCCTTCTCCAGGTGGGCGTCGGCTTCCGTCCCGCCCAGGCCGTGCACGATCCGCATCTTGCCCGACTGCAGCCGGGCCATGGCGCGCACCCAGGGGTCTTCGTCGTCGAGGAGCGGTTCGAACGCGGACAAGGCCGTGTCGGGCGCCCGCAGCATCCGTTCCAGCGGGGCGACGAGCCCCAGCAGCGGGGAGCGGCGCCGGCTGCGGCGGCTGGACCGGTACGCCTTGTGGATCCACTCCGCGGCCCGGTGCTCGTCACCCCGTCCGGAGCTGACGAACTGCACCATGAAGGCGTACGCCATGGCCCGGACCTCGTCGGTGACCTCGCCCGGCGTCCGGCTGGCCGCGGCGATCAGCTCCCGGCCCTCGGTCCGGTGCCCGGCGAGCCACCAGTACCAGCCCGCGGCCGCCGCGAGCCGCATCGCTTCCTGCGCCTCCCCCGCCGCGAGCGCGCCGCGCATCGCCGCGCCGATGTTGTCGTGCTCGGCCTCCAGCGTGGCCAGCCAGTGGAGTTGCTCGGCCCGGCGCAGGTGCGGTTCCGCGGTCTCGGTCAGCTCGGTGAAGTGGGCCAGGTGGGCGTGGCGCACCCGGTCCGTCTCCCCCGCCTCCGCGAGCCGGTGCCCGGCGTACTCCTTGATCGTGCCGCTCATGCGGTAGCGCGGCGCGCCGTCGCCCTCGGCGAGCAGCAGCGACTTCTCGGTCAGCGCGGTGAGCAGTTCGAGCACGGACTCGGGTTCGACCCCGTCGCCGGCGCAGACCCGTTCGGCCGCTTCCAGGCTCGCCCCGCCGGAGAACACCGAGAGCCTGCGGAGCACCGTCCGCTCGGCGTCGGTGAGCAGTTCCCAGCTCCAGTCGACCACCGCGCGCAGCGTCTTGTGCCGCGGCAGCGCGGTCCGGCTGCCGCTGGTCAGCAGGCGGAACCGGTCGTCGAGCCGGTTGGCGAGCTGGTCGACGGACAGGGTCCGCAACCGGGCAGCGGCCAGTTCGATGGCCAACGGCAGCCCGTCCAGCGCCCGGCAGACGCGCCCCATCGTCGCCAGCGCGTGGCCGTCGACCGCGAGGTCCGGGCGCACCGCCCCGGCCCGGTCCCGCAACAGCTGCACGGCGGGGGAGTTCGCGGTCCCCGCCGGGCCCGCGTCGGGCGCCGGCAGCGCCAGCGGCTCGACCGGCCACAGCGCCTCCCCGGTGATCCCGAGCGGTTCCCGGCTCGTCGCCAGGACCCGCAGCCGCCGGCACTCCCCGAGCACACGGTGGACGAAGACCGCCGCCGACTCGATGACGTGCTCGCAGTTGTCCAGGACCAGCAGCGCCTCCCGCTCGCGGATCGCGGCGATGAGGCGGTCCGTCAGCTCCGCGTTCGGGGCCCCGCCGAGCAGCGTGTCCCGCAGCCCCAGCCCGGCGAGCGCCGCCTGCGGCACGTCGCCGTCCACGCCGATGGCGGCGAGCTCCACCAGCCATGCCCCGTCCGGCAGCGCACCGAGCAGGGTGCGCGCGGTCTCCGTGGCCAGCCTGGTCTTCCCCGCGCCACCCGGTCCGATGACGGTGGTGAGCCGGTGCTCGGCGAGGAGCCCGCGGACCGCGGCGACCTCGGCGTCCCGGCCGACGAAGCTGGTGAGTTCGGCGCGCAGGTTGGTCCTGCGGCTCTCCTCGCGCCGCCCCAACTCCCCCCGCAGCAGCGCGACGTGCACGGCGGACAGCTCCGGCGAGGGGTCGGCGCCCAGCGTGTCGGCGAGGGCTTCCCGTGCGCGCTGGTACACCAGCAGCGCCTCGCTGTCGCGACCGTCCGCGGCGAGGGCGCGCATCAGCGCGGCGACCAGCCGCTCGCGCACCGGGTGCGCGGCCACCAGGTCGGTCAGCTCCGTGACCGCCTCCGCACCGCGCCCGAGGGCGACGTCCGCGTCGGCCCGCTCCTCCGTGGCGGTCAGGCGCAGCCCCTCCAGCCGGACGACCGCCGCGTCGAACGCGGCACTGTCCTGCAGACCGACGTCCTGGAGGGCCGCACCGCGCCACAGCCCGAGGGCCTCGCGCAGCAGCCCCGCCCGTCGGGCCGCGTCCTCGGTACGGACCTGCCCCTCGGTGACGAGGCGTGCGAACCGCACGGCGTCGACGGCGTCGGGCTGCACCGCCAACCGGTAGCCGTCCGTGTGCCCCTCGACCGTCCCGCCCGGCAGCACCTTCCGCAGCCGGGAGACCAGGCGCTGCAGTGCGTTCGTCGCGTCGGCGGGCGGCTGCTCCCCCCAGATCCAGTCGATCAGCGACGCCTTCGGGACCACTTGCCCCGGCCTGAGCGCGAGGGCGATCAGCAGTCCGCGCAACCGCGCGCCCGGCACGTCGGCCGAGCCGCCGTCCGCCGTGCGCACCTCCAAGGGGCCCAGCATCCCGATCTGCACCCGCTGATTTTGCCACGGGCGTTCGACGTCCCTCACCGGGGCAACGGCGCCTCACCCTCCGGAAGTTGAGCCCCGCGTCCGGGACGTTCCGCAGCGGGATCGCCGACCGTCCCGGGCGCCCGCCCGCCGGCCGCCGGTGGGACGCCGACGTGGCGGGTGGTCATCCCGTCCATCCGGTGTGGTGCAGCCAGTCCTCGAAGGTCATCACGTCGGGGTGCAGGCGGCGCAGGAGGTCGATGTCCCGGTCCCGGGCGTAGAGGTCACGGTCGGCGAAGAACCGGAACATCGCCGCGTAGTCGTGGGCGAAGTCGGGGACGGCGGCCCGCAGTTCGTCGTGCGGCATCGGGAGGTAGCTGCTGGGGGTGCCCGTGACCTGCGCGAAGGTGGCGGCGATCTGGTCGCCGGTGAGGCTGTCGCCGATCACCGCGAGGTCGCGCGCGCCCCAGGACTGCCAGTTGTCGAACATGTGGCCGGCGAACCAGGCGATGTCGTCGAGGGCGACGAGCGGGTAGCGGGCGGCGCCGAGGGGGAGCCTGAAGGTCAGGCCGCCCCGACCGTCCGGTCTCGGGGTGAGTCGGTCCCGCAGGTTCTCGAAGTACGGCGCGGTGGTCAGTACCGACACGTGGTCCGTGTACCAGCCGTCGGTCTCCTTGCGGAGCATTTCCTCCGACCGCATCAGGTCGATGTGGGCGGCGACGGCGGCTTTGCTGTCGAAGTGCGGGACGGGGTGGCCGGTCAGGGACACCGCGCTGTCCAACGAGGACCAGACGAAGCGCTCCACGCCGGCCCGCTCCGCGGCGGCCAGCAGGTGCAGCCCTTGCCGGTACTCACCCACGGCGCTGCCCGTCGCGAAGAAGTCGGTGTTGGCGAACACCCGGTCGGCCTGCCCGATCAGGACCTCCAGGGCCGCCTCGTCGGAGCGGGCCAGTCGCACGCGGTCGGGCGCGCTGGCGGCGAGTTCGGTGGCGTGGGCGGACTGCGGGTGGCGGGTGGGGACGGTGACGGTGGCGTCGGTGGTGGCCAACAGGTGCCGGATCACGTGGCGGCCCATGGCTCCGGTGCCGCCGACGACGAGGACGTGGGTCATGGCGTTCTTCCCTGGTGTGTCAGGACGTGTTCGGCCACCTGGGCGTGGGTGGCGACCCAGACGTCGCCGGACGCACGGAGGTGGTCGAGGATCTGGCCGACCATGCCCGCGAGGAGCGGTCGGCCTCCGACGTGGGCGTGGACGGTCAGGTGGAAGACGCCTGGGCCGGGGGCGGCGAGCAGCTGGTCCAGCAGCTCACGGTGCAGGTCGCGGTAGGCGTGCGGGCCGGCCGCGGTGTCGCGGACGTCGGAGTGGTCGCTGTGCATGAGGGAGACCACAGGACCGTGCGCGGTGGGCAGGACCTGCGGGAGGTCGTGGTCGCCGTGGTCGCCGGTCCAGCGGTAGCCGGCCTCGGCGAGCAGGCCGTCAGTGTGCCTCGAACCGGTGGCGCGGGGGCTCATCCACCCCGTCGGGCGCACGCCGGTGACCCGGCGGAGGACGTCGGTGCAACGACGGATGTTGCTCCGCTCGGCATCGACGTCGAGCAGCGCGGGCACCACGTCCTGGGCCCAGGAGTGTGCGGCGATCTCATGACCCGCCTCGTGCACGGCCGCGACGGTCTCGGGGTGCCGCTCGGCCACCAGTCCGTTGACGCCGACGGTGGCGGGCAGGTCACCGAGGACGTCGAGCAGCCGCCAGATGCCGGTGGTGACGCCGTACTCCGCCCAGGAGGTGCTGTGCGTGTCGTCGGTGCCGGACAGCGGCCACGCCGCGGCCATCGGCGCGTAGGCGGGCCAGTGCCCTGGTGACCACAGCTCCAACGCGACGGTGACCAGCGCGACGACCTTCCGCCCGCCCGGCCATGTGGTCTCTGCTCTCATGCGGTCCCCCTGCTCGGTGGCTTCCGCCGTGGACGCTAGTGAGGCGGTGGGTACCTCCAGGTACCTGGCGGCGGGCTACCGTCGGGGCATGCATGAGTACCCCGGCAGCGTCTTCCTCGCCGACTGCCCGGCTCGGCTGGCGATCGAGATCATCGCCGACAAGTGGTCGGTGGTCGTGCTGTTCGCGTTGAGCCGGGAACCTTGCAGGCACGGCGAGTTGGTCGACCTGATCGGCGGAATCTCGCGGAAGGTGCTGACCCAGACGCTGCGGCGGTTGCAGGGGTACGGCCTGGTCGACCGCCGCGCCGAGGCCGGGAAGGTCGAGTACGTGCTGACGGAATTGGGCCGGACGCTGGTGCAGCCGATCGCCGTACTGACGCAGTGGGCCCACGAGCACGGCGCGGCCGTGGTGGAGTTCCAGGAGTCCACAACGGACCAGGTTTACTAGGGCGCTTCTGATGGATCTCCGCGGCGCCTCGCCTCCCGCGACCGAGACGGTGCCGCGAAACCTGAGACCCTACGGCGCCCCTGTAGGGTCTCGCCGCGCGTGACCACCGGCGAGCCCAGATCGCGCACCGATGAGTTTCCCGAGCCGCGCTGGTCTCTACGCCGGACACCCACGGACGGAAGGCTGGACCATGCGGAAACTGATCTACGGCATGAACCTGACGCTGGACGGCTACATCGCCGCGGCCGGCGACGACATCGGCTGGAGCGGACCGCCGAGCCACGAGCTGTTCCAGTGGTGGCTCGACCACGAGCAGGCGAGTGGCCTGTCGCTGTACGGGCGCAAGCTGTGGGAGACGATGAGCTCCTACTGGCCGACCGGCGACCAGCAGCCCGACGCCACCCCGGCGGAGATCGAGTTCGCGCGGAACTGGCGGGACACACCGAAGGTGGTGTTCTCCTCGACGATCGACGAGGTCGACTGGCACACCCGCCTGGTCACCGGCGACGCGATCGCCGAGATCACCCGGCTCAAGGCCGAGGACGGCGGCCCGATGAACATCGGCGGCGCAACGCTTGCCGGGGCGGCCCTGCGCGCCGGGCTGATCGACGAGTACGTGATCGCCGCCCATCCGGTCCTGGTGGGCGGCGGCACGCCGTTCTTCACCGCGCTGGACGGCTGGGTGAACCTGAACCTCGTGGAGACGCGGACGTTTCCCGGCGGCGTGGTCCTGACCAGGTACGAGACGAGGCGCTGAGCAGCTTCCCGCTGTCTCCCGGCTTGGCTCGGTGTTCCTCCGGGCCGACCCGGTCCGCCGACCGGACATCGACGACCAAGCCCGAACCGCCCTCCAGCCGTACGCAGCAGCCCGGCGTATGCGAGATCCGTGTCAGACCTGCCCTCGCTTGCCCGTCGCCCGTGAGATTCGGCCACGAAGTCCGAGACCCCACAACCCCCGGCTCAGGTCTGTGCCATGTCCACGAAGCGCGAGTAGTGGCCCTGGAACGCCACGGTGATGGTCGCGGTGGGGCCGTTACGGTGCTTCGCCACGATCAGGTCGGCCTCACCGGCCCGGGGCGATTCCTTCTCGTAGGCGTCCTCGCGGTGCAGCAGGATGACCATGTCGGCGTCCTGCTCGATGGAACCGGACTCACGCAGGTCCGAGACCATCGGCTTCTTGTCCGTGCGCTGCTCGGGGCCACGGTTCAGCTGCGACAGCGCGATGACCGGCAGCTCCAGCTCCTTGGCCAGCAGCTTGAGGTTTCGGGACATGTCCGAGACCTCCTGCTGACGGCTCTCGGCCCGCTTCGAACCACCGGACTGCATCAGCTGGAGGTAGTCGATGACCACGAGCTTGAGTTCGTTCCGCTGCTTCAGCCGCCGGCACTTGGCGCGGATCTCCATCATCGAGAGGTTCGGCGAGTCGTCGATGTAGAGCGGGGCGGCCGAGACGTCCGGCATCCGGCGCGCCAGCCGCGTCCAGTCGTCGTCCGTCATGCTGCCGGAACGCATGTGGTGCAGCGCGACCCGCGCCTCGGCGGACAGCAGACGCATCGCGATCTCGTTGCGCCCCATTTCGAGCGAGAAGATCACGCTCGGCAGGTTGTTCTTGATCGAGCAGGCCCGCGCGAAGTCCAGCGCGAGCGTGGACTTGCCCATGGCAGGACGGGCCGCGATCACGATCATCTGCCCCGGGTGCAGACCGTTGGTGAGCGCGTCGAGGTCGGTGAAGCCCGTCGGCACACCGGTCATCTGGCCCTGCCGCGAGCCGATCGCCTCGATCTCGTCGAGCGCGCCCTCCATGATCTCGCCGAGCGGCAGGTAGTCCTCGCTGGTCCGCTGCTCGGTGACGGCGTAGATCTCCGCCTGCGCCTTGTTGACGATCTCGTCGACATCGCCGTCGGCCGCGTATCCCATCTGCGTGATCCGGGTGCCGGCCTCGACGAGGCGGCGGAGCACGGCCCGCTCGTGGACGATCTCGGCGTAGTACTCGGCGTTGGCGGCCGTCGGTACCGACTGCACCAGGGTGTGCAGGTAGGAGGCGCCGCCGACCCGGCCGATCTCGCCGCGCTTGGTGAGTTCGGCCGCGATGGTGATCGGGTCGGCCGGCTCGCCCTTGGCGTACAGGTCGAGGATCGCCTGGAAGATCAGCTCGTGGGCGGGACGGTAGAAGTCGTCCCCCTTGAGCACCTCGACGACGTCCGCGATGGCGTCCTTGGACAGCAGCATGCCGCCGAGCACGGACTGCTCGGCGTCGAGGTCCTGCGGCGGGACGCGCTCGAACCCGCCGGCCCAGGAGTTCCCGCCGTCCTCGTCGCGCTCCGCACGGTCGCCGCCACGGCCCCGGCCCTTGCCGTCACCGCGGCGGGAGCGGGCGGCCGGCAGCAGGTCGCTGGGACCGGAGTCCGCCCAGGGGTCGTCCATGGGCTCGGGAATGCTCACCCCGGCACCTCCTCCCGTCCGCGACGCGGACCTTGCTGTGCGGTTCTTTCTTACGGCACAGCCCTGACATTCGAGACGCCCGACTCCGGTTACGGCGCGTCGAGTTCGGACGGGGTCTCAAGGTCGGAACAGGCGGCGGGTGCCGGACCACGGTAGGCCCGCACGCACCGTCCGCCAATCTGGTTATCCACAGGCCATGTGGATGACCGCCTCATAGCTGTGGAGAAGTCCCCGGATCCTGTGCACGGGCTGGGGGAAACTTCTGTGGACAAGCACACAATCACGCCACCAGCACCCCTCTGACCTGCACGTTTCTCATCCATAGGCTGTGGGGGAGAAAAACTTCGGCAACCTGTTCATGATCGGCGCCAACGCCACGCGGACGGTAGCGACACACAGCGTAAAGTAAGGACCGCAACACGGTTGCATCTGTTACCTGTGGACGATTAGATTGCCCCTCATGACCCAGGCCCCCGCGACGCCCCGGCGCGCCCTCCGCCGCCACGACCGCGAGATCGTCGCGCTGGCGCTGCCCGCCTTCGGCTCCCTCGTCGCGGAACCGCTCTTCGTCATGGTCGACAGCGCCGTCATCGGCCACCTGGGCACCCGCCAGCTCGCCGGGCTCGGCGTCGCCGCCGCCCTCCTCACCACCGCCGTCTCCGTCTTCGTCTTCCTCGCCTACGCCACCACCGCCGCGGTCGCCCGCCGGGTCGGCGCCGGCGACCTCCCCTCCGCGATACGCCAGGGCATGGACGGCATCTGGCTCGCCCTCCTCCTCGGCGCGGCCGTCATCGTCACCGTCCTGCCCACCGCACCCTGGCTCGTCGAAGCCTTCGGCGCCTCCCCGGCCGCCGCCCCGTACGCCACGACCTACCTGCGCATCAGTGCCCTCGGCATCCCCGCGATGCTGGTCGTCCTGGCCGCCACCGGAGTCCTCCGCGGCCTCCAGGACACCAGGACCCCGCTGTACGTCGCCGTCGGCGGCTTCACCGCCAACGCCGCCCTCAACGCCGTACTCGTCTACGTCGCCGGACTCGGTATCGCCGGCTCCGCCTGGGGCACCGTCATCGCCCAGTGCGGCATGGCCGCGGTCTACCTCGTCGTCGTGGTGCGCGGCGCCCGTCGCCATGGTGCCTCACTCCGCCCGGACGCCGCCGGGATCCGCGCCTGCGCGCAGGCCGGCGTCCCGCTGCTGATCCGTACGCTCTCGCTGCGCGCGGTGCTGATGATCGCCACCGCGATCGCCGCCCGGCTCGGCGACGCCGACGTCGCCGCCCACCAGATCGTCCTGTCCCTCTGGCAGCTCCTGGCCTTCGCCCTGGACGCCATCGCCATCGCCGGCCAGGCCATCATCGGACGTTACCTCGGGGCCGGCGACCAGGACGGCGCCCGTGCCGCCTGCCGCCGCATGGTCCAGTGGGGCATCGCCTCCGGCATCGTCCTCGGTGTGCTGGTGGTGCTGGCCCGGCCGCTGTTCGTCCCGCTCTTCACCACCGACCCCGCCGTCCGGTCCCCGCTGCTCACCACGCTCCTGGTCGTCGCGGTCACCCAGCCCGTCGCCGGCATCGTCTTCATCCTCGACGGGGTCCTCATGGGCGCGGGGGACGGACCCTACCTCGCCGGAGCGATGGTGGTGACGCTCGCCGTCTTCGCCCCGGCCGCCCTGGCGGTCCCCGCCCTCGGCGGCGGCCTCGTCGCCCTGTGGTGGGCGATGGCCCTGATGATGACCACCCGGATGCTCACGCTGTGGCTGCGCACGCGGTCCGGCCGGTGGATTGTGACGGGTGCCTCCCGGTGAACCACCTCGCCAATCCCGGGCCCGTGCAGATAATGACCTTGTGCGCTCGCTTGCCAGGAAATCCGTCCTGCCCCTGACGCTCGTCATCGTGGGGGCAGCTGCAGTGGTGGGCTACGCGGCGGAGGAGACCCATCCGAGCAGAGCCACCGGCAGCCACACCGGTCACGGCACGTCCGGCGCGTCGAGCGAGGAGCCCGAGGACCAGGACCCCTCTGCCAGCGCCCCGCCCAAGAACGGCAACGCCTACACGCCGCGCAGGACGGAGGAGAACGCCCGGATCGGCGCGGTCTTCGAGAAGGACGACCACGGCTCCCACTTCTGCACCGCCAGCGTGGTGCAGAGCCCGGGCCGGAACATGCTGATCACCGCGGCCCACTGCGCCTTCGACGCCGACGCCGGCAAGCCGGTGGACGACCTGGTCTTCGCCCCCGACTACCGCAACGGCGACGAGCCGACCGGCCTGTGGAAGGTCAGCAAGGTCGTGGTCGACGACCGCTGGGCGAAGTCCCAGGACGAGGACCTCGACGTCGCCTTCCTCGTCCTCGACGCCAAGCAGGGCAAGGAGATCCAGGACGTCCTCGGCGGCAACACCCTCGGCATCGACCGCGGCTTCGACAACCAGGTGAAGATCACCGGCTACCCCACCAGCCGCGACACCCCGATCTCCTGCCAGAACCGCACCACGAAGTTCAGCGACACCCAAATGCGCATCCAGTGCACCGACTTCGAGGGCGGCACCAGCGGCAGCCCCTGGCTGGCCGACTACGACCCCAAGAGCCACACCGGCACGGTCATAGGCATCCTCGGCGGCCACGAGGGCGGCGGCGACGAGGACGACGTCTCCTACGCCTCGTACTTCGACGAGGACATCGCCAATCTCTACAAGCGCGCCCAGAACGAGGACTGACCCCCGGCCCCGCGCCCCCGTTCCACGCGAAGGGCCGCACCCCGTGGTGGGGTGCGGCCCTTCAACGTGCTGCTGCGAACTGCGCTCAGGCGGCGACGACCTCGACGCCGAGCTTCGCAACGACCTCGGCGTGCAGACGCACGGAGATCTGGTGCGCGCCCAGGGTCTTGATCGGCGAACCGAGCTCCACGCGACGCTTGTCGACGTCCGGACCACCGGCAGCCTTGATCGCCGAGGCGACGTCGGCCGGGGTGACGGAGCCGAACAGGCGGCCCGCGTCGCCGGCACGCACGGCCAGCTTCACGTTGACGCCCTCGAGCTGAGCCTTGACCACGTTGGCCTGCTCGATCGTGGCAATCTCGCGGATCTTGCGACCGCGACGGATCTGCGCAACGTCCTTCTCGCCACCCTTGGTCCAGCGGATCGCGAAACCACGCGGAACCAGGTAGTTACGGGCGTACCCGTCCTTGACGTCAACAACGTCACCAGCAGTACCGAGGCCGGAGACCTCGTGGGTGAGGATGATCTTCATTTGTCGGTCACCCTTCCCTTATCGCGCGGTGGACGTGTAGGGCAGCAGCGCCATCTCACGGCTGTTCTTCACGGCCGTGGCGACATCGCGCTGGTGCTGAGTGCAGTTGCCGGTCACCCGGCGGGCACGGATCTTGCCGCGGTCGGAAATGAACTTCCGCAGCAGGTTCGTGTCCTTGTAGTCGACGTAGGAGATCTTCTCCTTGCAGAACACGCAAACCTTCTTCTTAGGCTTGCGAGCAGGCGGCTTCGCCATTGTCTCTCTCCAGTGAGTTCAAGAAGTGTGTGCTGACGCCCTCAAGGCCCCAGGCCGTTCGCCTGCCTCGTTTCACGTGAAACGAGCCGTTTCACGTGAAACATCGGCGGACGAACGCATCGCCCGGACCTAGAAGGGCGGCTCGTCCGAGTAGCCGCCGCCGGAGCCGCCGCCCCAGCCACCGCCGCCGCCCTGGCCACCCTGGCCGCCCTGGCCACCGCCAGAAGGACCACCGGTCGCCCACGGGTCGTCGGCCGGAGCGCCGCCGCCCTGCTGACCGCCGCCGGAGCCACCGCCCCAACCGCCGCCACCCTGGCCGCCGCCCTGCTGACCGCCGCCCTGGCCGCCGCCGAAGCCGCCGCCCTGGCCACCACGACCACTGGTCTTGGTGACCTTCGCCGTCGCGTTGCGCAGGCTCGCGCCCACTTCCTCGACGTCGAGCTCGTAGACCGTGCGCTTCACGCCCTCGCGATCCTCGTACGACCGCTGCTTCAAGCGGCCCTGGACGATCACGCGGGTACCCCGCGTAAGGGACTCGGCGACGTTCTCCGCCGCCTGACGCCACACCGAGCAGGTCAGGAACAGGCTCTCGCCGTCCTTCCACTCGTTGGTCTGGCGATCGAAGGTGCGGGGAGTGGACGCGACGCGGAACTTCGCGACCGCCGCACCGGACGGGGTGAAGCGCAGCTCGGGGTCGTCGACAAGATTGCCGACGACCGTGATGACGGTCTCGCCTGCCATTAGGGGAACCTCTCGGCGGGTGTGCTGCTGGCTGCTGGTGTTGCTGCTACTCGAACCCGGTTACCGCTGGGCGCGTACGCGCTCAGTGGGTCTCGGGACGGAGGACCTTGGTCCGAAGAACCGACTCGTTCAGGTTCATCTGACGGTCGAGCTCCTTGACGACCGCAGGCTCGGCCTGCAGGTCGATGACCGAGTAGATGCCCTCGGGCTTCTTGTTGATCTCGTACGAGAGACGACGACGGCCCCAGGTGTCGACCTTCTCCACCTTTCCGTTGCCCTCACGGACAACGGAGAGGAAGTTCTCGATCAGGGGGGCGACAGCGCGCTCCTCCAGATCGGGGTCGAGGATGACCATCACCTCGTAGTGACGCATGGTTAACCCACCTCCTTTGGACTCAGCGGCCACGGTCGTTCCGTGGCAGGAGGGTCGTGATGCGTTCCGCGCCCGGCCCGCCGGAGAATCCGGGCAGACATGTGCGCAGACCGTACAGAGTACCTGCCTCCGCGCTTCCGGTTGAAATCCGCCCGGCGGACCCCTCAATCTGGAACACAACGGGTGTGAGCGGCGTTACAGTGCGCCGCCCTGTCAGTGGAGGTGCCGCATGGCACAGGCAGCACGGACCCAACGGAATCTGCTCGCGCTTCTCAACAGCGACGGCCAATCCCATCCCGTGGAGAACACTCTCGCGGTCGTGACCTTGGTACTCGGTGCGATTGCCGCCCTCAGCGCGCTCTCGCCCGGCCTGCACCTGGTCAGTTCCTGGGTGGGCCTGATCGGCATCGGAACGGGCCTGTGGGGCCAGTACATCTCCTCGACGACGGCTGAACGCTTCCTGTTGATCATCGGGCTCGGAGCCGCCGGCGTCGGCTTCTACCTCGGTCTCGCACACGGCGGCCTCTTCGGCGGCGTGGTCGGCTAGACCACCGCGCTGCGGCCGTACGGGGCCCGGCCCCGTACGGCCCAGACGGGGTACTCCCCGGTCACAGTAGGCTTCGGCGCGAGAGCCGGAGCCCCGACCGATGGGGACACACCAGCCGAGGAGCGCCCCGCATGAGCCTGACCCTGAGGACCATCAGCCGAGAGCAGCATCTGGCATACATCCAGAGCCTGCCCGCGGCGAGCCACATGCAGGTCCCGGCCTGGGCTGACGTCAAGGCCGAGTGGCGGTCCGAGAGCCTGGGCTGGTTCGACGCGTCCGGCGAGCTGGTCGGTGCCGGTCTGGTCCTCTACCGTCAGCTGCCCAAGATCAAGCGCTACCTCGCCTACCTCCCCGAGGGCCCGGTCATCAACTGGTTCGCGCCGAATCTCGAGGAGTGGCTGCGTCCGATGCTCAGCCACCTCAAGCAGCAGGGCGCCTTCTCCGTGAAGATGGGCCCGCCGGTCATCATCCGCCGCTGGGACTCCACCGCGATCAAGGGCGGCATCCAGAACCCCGACGTCAAGCGGCTGCGGGACGTCGAGGCCAGTCACATCGAACCGCGCGCCTTCGAGGTCGCCGACCGCCTGCGCCGGATGGGCTGGCAGCAGGGCGAGGACGGCGGCGCCGGCTTCGGCGACGTGCAGCCCCGCTACGTCTTCCAGGTGCCGCTGGCCGACCGCCCGCTGGAGGACGTCCACAAGGGCTTCAACCAGCTGTGGCGCCGCAATATCAAGAAGGCCGAGAAGGCCGGCGTCGAGGTCGTCCAGGGCGGCTACGAGGACCTGGCCGAATGGCAGCGGCTCTACGAGATCACCGCGAAGCGCGACCAGTTCCGGCCGCGTCCGCTCGGCTACTTCCAGCGCATGTGGTCCGCCCTCAACTCCGAGGACCCCAACCGCATGCGGCTCTACTTCGCCCGCCACAACGGGGTGAACCTCTCCGCCGCGACCATGCTCGTCGTCGGCGGGCACGTCTGGTACTCCTACGGAGCCTCGGACAACATCGGCCGCGAGGTCCGCCCCTCCAACGCGATGCAGTGGCGGATGCTGCAGGACTCCTACGCGCTCGGCGCCTCCGTCTACGACCTGCGCGGCATCAGCGACTCGCTGGACGAGAACGACCACCTCTTCGGTCTGATCCAGTTCAAGGTCGGCACCGGCGGGCAGGCGGCGGAGTACCTCGGCGAGTGGGACTTCCCGCTCAACAAGTTCCTGCACAAGGCGCTCGACATCTACATGTCGCGCCGCTGACCGCTCCACCGCACTCCTGACACACCCCAGCCACGAGAAAGGTTCCGGGCCGGCCATGGCGCTCACCCTCTACGTCGACACCGCACGCTGGCGGGCGCATCAACAGAGCGTTCTCCAGCAGTTCCCCGGGTTGGTCCCGGTCTGCAAGGGCAACGGCTACGGCTTCGGCCACGAACGCCTCGCCGACGAGGCCACCCGGCTCGGTTCCGACGTCCTCGCGGTCGGCACGACCTACGAAGCAGCCCAGATCAAGGACTACTTCAGCGGTGATCTGCTGGTCCTGACCCCGTTCCGGCACGGCGAGGAGCCGGTGCCGCTGCCCGACCGCGCGATCCGCTCGGTCTCCTCGGTCGAGGGCGTGGGCGGACTGGTCGGCGCCCGGGTCGTCATCGAGGTCATGAGCAGCATGAAGCGGCACGGCGTGAAGCCGGAGGACCTGCCGAAGCTGGCCGCGGCCATCGAGGACGTCCGGCTGGAGGGGTTCGCCATCCACCTGCCGCTGGACCGCGCCGACGGCACCGACTCGGTCGACGAGGTCATCGGGTGGATGGACCAGCTGCGCGCCGCCCGTCTCCCGCTGCACACCATGTTCGTCAGCCACCTCAAGCCCCAGGAATTCGCCCGCCTCCAGCAGCAGTTCCCGCAGACCCGCTTCCGCGCGCGGATCGGCACCCAGCTCTGGCTCGGTGACCACGACGCCACCGAGTACCGCGGCTCGGTGCTGGACGTCACGCGCGTCGCCAAGGGCGACCGGTTCGGCTACCGCCAGCAGAAGGTGGCCTCGGACGGCTACCTCGTCGTGGTGGCCGGTGGCACCTCGCACGGCGTCGGCCTGGAGTCCCCCAAGGCGCTGCACGGGATGATGCCGCGCGCCAAGGGCGTGGCCCGCGCTGGTCTGGCGACCGTCAACCGCAACCTCGCGCCGTACGTCTGGGCCGGCAAGCAGCGCTGGTTCGCCGAGCCCCCGCACATGCAGGTGTCGATCCTGTTCGTCCCGTCCGAGGCCCCCGAGCCCAAGGTCGGCGAAGAACTGGTCGCCCACCTGCGGCACACCACCACGCAGTACGACCGCCTCGTGGACCGCTGAGCCGTCGGTACGGCTCCAGACCGACGTCAGGGCCCGGTGTGCGGGAGGTTCCGCACACCGGGCCCTGACGCTCTCCGCCGCTGCCCTCAGTCCTGTACGACGCCCCAGCGCACCCGCGGCGCCGCCTCGAAGTGCAGCGCGTGCCGTGGCTCCTGGGACGCGCGTCCGAGCACGAACACGTCGGGGCTGCGGTCCAGCACGCCCCCCGAGGGGTCGTCGTCGCCGTCCTTGCGGACCACGTCGCGCTCCGGCAGGAGGATGTCCCGGACCACCACGGCACAGAGGTAGAGCGTGCCGAGCAGGTGCAGGGCGATGGCCAGTTGGTAGCCCTCGGGCGGCAGTCCCTGGTGTTTGTCGCCACTGCCGGTGTAGGCCAGGTACATCCAGATCCCCAGGAAGTACATGACCTCGCACGCCTGCCAGATCAGGAAGTCCCGCCAACGCGGCCGGGCGAGCGCGGCCAGCGGGATCAGCCACAGGACGTACTGCGGCGAGTAGACCTTGTTGGTGAGGACGAACAGCGCCACCACGAGGAAGGCGAGCTGCGCGAAGCGCGGTCGGCGCGGTGCGTAGAGGGTCAGCAGCGCGAGGGCTCCGCAGCCGACGACCATGAGCAGCGACGCGTAGAGGTTGGCGTTCTCCAGGGGGTTGCCGGTCCGCTGCGAGATCAACAGCCAGACCGAGCCGAAGTCGATGGGCCGTTCCTGGCTGAAGGTGTAGAACTTCGCCCAGCCCTCCCTCAGGTGGAAGCCGGAGGCATCGTGGGCGATCATCACCGGCAGGTTCACCACCAGCCAGGACACCACCGTGCCGAGGACGGCCCGCCCGTACGCGCGCCAGGCCCCCGCCCGCCAGCACAGCACCAGCAGCGGGCCCAGCAGCAGGACCGGGTACAGCTTCGCCGCGGTCGCCAGCCCGATCAGGACGCCCGCCGCCAGCGGCCGGCTGCGGGACCACAGCAGCATCCCGGCGGCGGTCAGCGCGACCGCCAGCAGGTCCCAGTTGATGGTGGCGGTGAGGGCGAACGCCGGTGCCAGGGCGACCAGCAGCCCGTCCCACGGACGCCGCCGGTGGGTGCGGGCCACGCAGACCGCGATGACCGCGGCGCAGACCATCAGCATGCCGGCGTTGGCCAGCCAGTAGATCTGCTCCCGGTCCTGGATCGTGCCGCCGTGCGGCGTCATCCAGGAGGCAACCTCCATGAAGAGCCCGGTCAGCACCGGGTACTCCAGGTACTGCATGTCACCGGGCAGCTTGTCGAAGTAGGGGATCAGGCCGTCGGCGAAGCCCCGGCCCGAGTAGAGGTGCGGGATGTCCGAGTAGCAGGCGTGCACGTACTGGCTGGTGGCACCGAAGAACCAGCCGCCGTTGTAGCAGGGCAGCTTCTGCACCATGCCGAGCGCGAACATCCCGATGGCGACGAGTGCGACGACCCGCACCGGCGACAGCCAGTGCGCCCCGAGCAAAGCGCGTCGGCCGATCGGCCCGCCGATCAGCTCGCTGCCGGCCGCCGCCACCTCGTCCCGTCGCGTCGGCCGTACGGGCTCGTCCTGTCGCAGGCTCGTCATGGCCCCATCCTGCCGTACCCACCGGGGACGAACGCGACGAAGCCCCCGACCCGGTCGTCCGGGTCGGGGGCTTCGTGGCGCCGTGTTTCACGTGAAACGTCGGCACCGTTTCACGTGAAACGCTCAGTTGTTGTCAGAGCCGGTGGGGCCGCCGAAGATGCCACCTCCGCTGTTGTTCCCACCGCCGGTCGGATCGGGCGATGCCGGCGGCGAACCACCGGTGGCACCACCCGGTCCACCGGGGCCACCGCCGTTGCCGCCGCCGTTGTTCCCCCCGTGGTTCTTGCAACGGACGTCCCACGGAGAACAGGTCTCGGTCGGAGTTGCGGTCGGGGTCTGCGTCGGGGAGGCCGTGTTGCTCGGCTTGTCCGACGGAGTGGGCGTGGGCGTCGGCGTGGGCGTCGGCGTGGGCGTGGGCATACCGGACTCGTTGATGACCTGCCCGATCGACTGGGCCGGCGGGAAGGGCTCCGAGGTGAGCCCGTTCATCGCCTGCAGCATGTACTGCGTCCACACCTCGGTGGGCAGTGCACCACCATGGATCGAGTCGAAGCCACCGACGCCGTTCATGGACAGCTGGCGGGGGTTCTGCGCGTCCTCGCGGAACATGGTGATGGCCGTCGACAGCTGCTTGGTGTAGCCGACGAACCAGGCCGACTTGTTCTCGTCCGTGGTGCCCGTCTTGCCCGCGGCGGGCATCCCCAGCTGCTTGGCCGACTTGCCCGTACCGTTCTGGATCACGTTCTCCAGCACGTCGGTGACGTTGTTGGCGATGTTCGCGTCGATCGCCGTGTGCGGCTTCGGCTTCTCGAAGCCCGGCAGCTCCTTGCCCTCGGAGGTGACCTTGGTGACGGAGTAGGGCTCCGCCTGCGTTCCGGAGGCGGCGAAGGTGGCGTAGGCGTCGGCCATGCGGATCGCGCTCGGCGTCGAGGTGCCCAGCGCGAAGGACGGGTTGAGGTTCCGGTCGAAGCTGGCCGGCGAGATGCCCGCGGCCTGGGCCATGTCCCGCACCTTGTCCATCCCGACGTCCATGCCGAGCTGGACGAACGGGGTGTTGACCGACTGCTCCATCGCCTTCCGCAAGGGGATGTAGCCCCAGGGGTAGTCGCTCTCGTTCACCTGGTAGAAGGGCGTGTTGTCCTTCTTCAGGACGTACGTGCCGTCCGGGTTCCTCACCTTGAGGTGGTCGTCGCCGTTGTACTTGCTCGCCGGCGAGAGCGGCTGACCACTACCGACCTTGCCGTACTTCATCGCCGCGGCGAGGACGAACGGCTTCCAGGTCGAGCCGACCGGCACGCCGTAGGTGTCGGCGTTGTTGCTGAAGTGCCCCTTGTCGTAGCCCTCACCGCCGTACAGGGCCACGATCTTGCCGTCCCCCGGCACCACCGAAGCACCACCGAACTGGACGTACTTGTCCTTTTCGGGCCGCTTCTTCAGGTTGATGTACCGGTCGTTGACCTTCTGCACCGCGGCGGCGAGCGCCTTGGTCTTCTTCTCGTCGAAGGTCGTCTGGATCGTGTAGCCGCCCTTGTCGAAGCGGGCCTCACTGATGTCCGTGTGCTTGAGGACGTACTTCTTGGCGACGTCGATGAGGTAGCCGACCTGGCCGCCCTTGCTGGCCCCCGCCTTGGGCTTCTGCGGCATGGGGAAGCCCTGGGCCTTCCACTTGGCCTCCTCCGCCGACGTCAGGTGGTTGTTCGCCACCATGCGGTCGAGGATCCACGACCAACGCTCCTTGGCGCGGGCGGTGTTCAGCGCGGGGGTGGCGTTCGCCCCGATGCCACCGGCCGGGTCGTACAGGTTCGCGCCCTTGAGCACCGAGGCCAGGAAGGCGGACTCACTGGCGTTCAACTGGGAGGCGTTCTTGCCGTAGTACGCCTGGGCCGCGGCCTGGATCCCGTAGGCACCCCGACCGAAGTAGCTGGTGTTCAGGTAGCCCTGGAGGATCTCGTCCTTCGACTGCTTCCAGCCGACCTTGACCGAGATGAAGAGTTCCTTGAACTTCCGGTCCAGGGTCTGTTCCTGGCTCAGCATGGCGTTCTTCACGTACTGCTGAGTGATGGTCGAGCCGCCCTGGGTGTCGCCGCCCCGCGCCATGTTGAACAGCGCGCGGAGGATGCCCATGGGGTCGACGCCGTGGTCCTTCCGGAACGAGGCGTTCTCGGCGGAAATCACCGCTTCCTGCATGGAAAGCGGGATCTCGCTGATCCCGACCACCTGGCGGTTGGTCTCGCCGTCCCGGGCCATGGTCTTGCCGTTGGCCCAGAGGTAGACGTTGTTCTGCGACCTGGCGGCCTTGTTCTCGTCGGGCACCTGCACCAGTGCGAGGCCGACGCCGGCCACCCCCACGACCAGGCCGGCGACCGCGACGCACATGCTGGCCACCTGTTTCCAGGAGGGCATCCAGCGTCGCCAACCGGTGTGGCGGGCGCGCGGGTAGTCGAGGAAACGCTTTCTGGGCGGCTTGCCCCCGCCCCGACCGCGCCCCCGGCCTCCTTCTCCGCCACCGCCTCCGCCACGGCGGCCGCCGCCGCGACCGGCACCACCGCCGGACGCCATCGCCGCGGGCTCGGATCCCCGCCGACGACTGCCGCGTTGGGCAGCCCGGCGGGCCTCGGCACGTCCGCCCGGCCGCGGCTGCTGCGGCGGCTGAGGCGGCTGAGGCGTGGCCCCGGCACCGGCACCCTGCCCAGGGGCCGCTCGGCGCCCGGAGGATGGTGCGGCGCGTCTGGCAGCAGCACGCCCGCCACCTTGCGGCTGGGGTGCTTTGCGACGGTGCTCGCTCATGGAACGAATACTCCTCGGGCAGGCGCGCTCTCTCGTCGCCTGAAGGCGGTAGTTGTCTTCAGATCCCCCCGAAGCACGACCCGTTCCTGACGCGCGGGCCGCACTACGCCGAGGTCAGGGACGTCACGTATAAGCCCACGGTTCCCGGCAGTCTGCATGCCGCACAGACTACGCACGGCCAAAACCTGCCCAGTGTTGAAATTCACTCCAAAACAGTCAGGTTGGCTCGCACGAATAAGTGATGTGACGCCGTTCACCGTCCGACCACTTGTTCCGCCCAGGGCGCCGTTCTATCGTCTGGATGTATCGAGTCGATACATCAGCACGAGATAAAGACCGCACAGGACCTAGGAGGCGGAGGATGAGCAGGCGTTCGGGCATCCTCGAATTCGCCGTCCTCGGCCTGCTCCGGGAATCCCCGATGCACGGTTACGAGTTGCGGAAGCGGCTCAACACCTCGCTCGGGGTGTTCCGGGCGTTCAGCTATGGCACCCTCTACCCCTGCCTCAAGGCGCTGGTCGCGCACGGCTGGCTGGTGGAGGAAACGGGCGGTGGCCCCGACGGGGTTCCCGCCACGGCGCTCACCGGACGCCGCGCCAAGATCGTCTACCGACTGACCCCGGCGGGCAAGGAGCACTTCGAAGAGCTGCTCAGCCACTCCGGACCGGAGGCCTGGGAGGACGAACACTTCGGTGTCCGCTTCGCATTCTTCGGTCAGACGTCGCGGGACGTGCGGATGCGCGTGCTGGAAGGCCGCCGCAGTCGGCTGGAGGAGCGCCTGGAGAAGATGCGCACCTCCCTGGCCAGGACCCGCGAGCGGCTGGACGACTACACCCTCGAACTGCAGCGGCACGGCATGGAGTCCGTGGAACGCGAAGTGCGGTGGTTGAACGAGCTCATCGAGAGCGAGCGAGCCGGGCGCGATCAGCGCGCTCCGGAGCCCACCGCGCAGGGCGAGAACGACCAGTCAGCAGATACGGGCGGCCTGCCCCGGCACCGGGGTGGTTCCCGGCCGGATCCGTCCGAATGACACCACCACATGAGGCCCTGTCCGACAGGTCCTCATCGAGAACACAGGGAGCAACCGGAATGGGTTCGGTTCGCGTAGCCATCGTCGGCGTGGGCAACTGCGCCGCCTCGCTGGTACAGGGCGTCGAGTACTACAAGGACGCCAACCCGGACGGCCGCGTGCCCGGCCTCATGCACGTGCAGTTCGGCGACTACCACGTCCGCGACGTCGAGTTCGTCGCCGCCTTCGACGTCGACGCCAAGAAGGTCGGCCTGGACCTCTCGGACGCCATCGGCGCCAGCGAGAACAACACCATCAAGATCTGCGACGTGCCGAACGCCGGCGTCCAGGTCCAGCGCGGCCACACCCTCGACGGTCTGGGCAAGTACTACCGCGAGACGATCGAGGAGTCCCCGGAGGCCCCGGTCGACGTCGTCCAGGTCCTGAAGGACAAGCAGGTCGACGTGCTGGTCTGCTACCTCCCCGTCGGCTCCGAGGACGCGGCGAAGTTCTACGCCCAGTGCGCCATCGACGCCAAGGTCGGCTTCGTCAACGCCCTCCCGGTCTTCATCGCCGGCACCAAGGAGTGGGCGGACAAGTTCACCGAGGCCGGCGTGCCGATCGTCGGTGACGACATCAAGTCGCAGGTCGGCGCCACCATCACGCACCGCGTCATGGCCAAGCTGTTCGAGGACCGGGGCGTCATCCTGGACCGCACGATGCAGCTGAACGTCGGCGGCAACATGGACTTCAAGAACATGCTCGAGCGTGACCGCCTGGAGTCCAAGAAGATCTCCAAGACCCAGGCCGTCACCTCCCAGATCCCCGACCGCGATCTGGGCGAGAAGAACGTCCACATCGGCCCGTCCGACTACGTGGCCTGGCTGGACGACCGCAAGTGGGCCTACGTCCGCCTCGAAGGCCGCGCCTTCGGCGACGTCCCGCTGAACCTCGAGTACAAGCTCGAGGTCTGGGACTCCCCGAACTCCGCGGGCGTCATCATCGACGCACTGCGCGCCGCCAAGATCGCGAAGGACCGGGGCATCGGCGGTCCGATCCTCTCCGCTTCCTCGTACTTCATGAAGTCGCCGCCGGTGCAGTACTTCGACGACGAGGCGCGGGAGAACGTCGAGAAGTTCATCCGTGGCGAGGTCGAGCGCTAAACGCCCGCCCCACCCTCCCTCCGCCGGCCTCCGGGTATTCCTCCCGGAGGCCGGCGGCCTGTGTGAGGCTGTGCCTCATGCATGCTGTGCGCGCTCTCCGCGTATTACTCCGGCTACGCGACTTCCGTTCGCTCCTGGCCGCACGGCTCCTCTCCCAAGCCGCCGACGGCGTGTTCCAGGCAGCGCTCGCCACCTTCGTCATCTTCTCGCCCGAGAAGCAGGCGTCCCCCCAGGCGATCGCCTCCGCCATGGCGATCCTGCTGCTGCCGTACTCCCTCCTCGGGCCGTTCACCGGTGTCCTGTTGGACCGTTGGCGCCGACGCCAGGTCCTGCTGTACGGAAACCTGCTGCGCACCGTGCTCGCCGTGCTCACCGGGGCCCTGATCGCGATGCAGGTCCCGGACTGGCTCTTCTACGTCTCCGCCCTGTGCGTGACCGCCGTGAACCGCTTCGTCCTGGCGGGGCTGTCGGCCGCCCTGCCCCGCGTGGTCGACGGCGGAACGCAACTGGTGATGGCCAACTCCCTCGCACCCACGGCCGGCACGCTCGCCATGACGGTCGGCGGCGGACTCGCCTTCGCCATCCGACTGGCCGGTGCGGACCTCGACGGGTTCGTGGTCCTGCTGGCCGCGCTGCTATACCTCTGCTCCGCCCTCACCGCCCTGCGGATGACGCCGCAGCTGCTCGGCCCCGACCCCACTTCCCTGCAACCACACGTCAAGGAAGCCTTGTTGAGCACAGTGCGGGGACTCGCGGAGGGGCTCCGCCATCTCGCCGCACGCCCCACCCCGGCGGGCGCGCTCACCGTGATGACGCTGGTCCGCTTCTGCTACGGCGCGCTGACGGTGATGGTGCTGATGCTGTGTCGGTACGCCTGGTCCGACACCACGTCGGGGGGCCTGGCCCTGCTCGGAGTGACCGTCGCGGTGTCGGGAGCCGGATTCTTCGCGGCCGCGGTGGTCACCCCGTGGGCGGTCGGCCGGTTCACACCCTTCGGCTGGATGGCCTGCTGCGCCGTGGCGGGCGCGGTCCTCACCCCCGCGCTCGGACTGTTCTTCCGCCCGGCGCCCATGCTGGCGGCCGCGTTCGTCCTCGGCCTGGGCACCCAGGGCACCAAGATCACCACCGACACCGTGGTCCAGTCGTCGGTCGACGACGCCTTCCGCGGCCGCATCTTCGCCCTCTACGACGTGCTGTTCAACGTCGCCTTCGTCGGCGCCGCCGCGGTCGCCGCCCTGATGTTGCCGCCGGACGGCCGGTCCGCCGTGCTGATCGTCGTGGTCGCCGCGCTCTACGCCCTGGTCGCCGCGGCGCTGATCCGCTTCGGACGCCGTTGAGCGCGGCTCTCCCCCCAGCGGGAGCGCTCGCCCGTGCGACGCCGTCGCCGGAGCCGGTACGTTACGGGCGTTGATTCACGCGCCCGGACAGCTCACTTCCGGGCACACCAATTTCGGGGGAACTCCCATGACCACGCCGCCGCAGGGGCCCAACCCGTACGGCCAGAACCCCTACGGACACCAGCCGTACGGCCAACCGCCCTACCCGCAGCAGCCTCAGGCCCCGTACGGACCGCCCCCGGGCGGTCAACCGCAGGGCGGGCCGCCGCCGCAGGGCGGGTACGCCTACCCGCAGCCGCCACAGCCTCCTTACGGCCAGCAGCCGCAGCCGGGTTTCCCTCCGGCGCCGCAGCAGCCCTATATGCAGGGCGGGGCGCCCGTTCCACCGCAGAACCCTCGGCCGTCCCGCTCCCCCAAGGCGATCCTGAAGGGGATCGTCGTGGTCGTCGGCCTGATCGTCATCGGAATCGCCTGGGTGAGTTCCTGGGACGACGCCGATACCGCCGAGGTCGGCAACTGCATGAAGAACGAGGGCAACGAGATCAAGCCCGATCTCAAGGTGGTGGACTGCGGCACGGCGGGGGCCACGTACAAGGTGCAGGCCGTCCACCCCGACACCACGGACCTCGGGCTCTGCTCCAAGAACACCACGGCCTACACGGAGACCCAGCGCCACCGCCGCTCCTCCACCACGCGGTTCGTGCTCTGCCTTGAGCCGCTGAAGTAGCACGGGAACGCCGAGGGGCGGTGTTTCATGTGAAACGGCCGGTCAGCTACCGGCATGTTTCACGTGAAACACCGCCCCATCGCACTCCGCCCGGTTTCACGTGAAACATCGTCGGTTTCACGGCCGCGCGCGTCTCGGCACGCTCAGCTCTGAGCGGCCCACCACTCCTTGAGGGTTGCCACCGCGGCCTCGTGGTCCATCGGACCGTGCTCCAGCCGCATCTCCAGCATGTGCTTGTACGCCTTGCCGACCTGCGGGCCAGGACCGATGTCGAGGATCTCCATGATCGCGTTGCCGTCCAGGTCCGGGCGGATCGCGTCCAGCTCCTCCTGGTCCTGAAGCAGCCCGATGCGGTCCTCCAGCCCGTCGTAGGCGCGGGACAGGGCGCCGGCCTTGCGCTTGTTGCGGGTAGTGCAGTCCGAGCGGGTCAGCTTGTGCAGGCGCCCCAGCTGCGGACCGGCGTCCCGGACGTAGCGACGCACCGCAGAGTCCGTCCACTCTCCGGTGCCGTATCCGTGGAAGCGCAGGTGCAGCTCCACCAGCCGCGCGACGTCCTTGATCATGTCGTTGGAGTACTTCAGGCCAGTCATGCGCTTCTTGGTCATCTTCGCTCCGACCACCTCGTGGTGGTGGAAGGAGACCCGACCGTCCTTCTCGAAGCGCCGCGTCCTGGGCTTGCCGATGTCGTGCAGCAGCGCCGCCAGCCGCAGCACCAGATCGGGACCGTCGTCCTCCAGGTCGATGGCCTGTTCCAGCACGGTCAGCGAGTGCTCGTAGACGTCCTTGTGACGGTGGTGCTCGTCACTCTCCAGGCGCAGCGCCGGCAGCTCGGGCAGCACCCGGTCGGCAATCCCGGAGTCGACCAGCAGGCGCAGCCCCTTGCGCGGGTTCGGAGCCAGGATGAGCTTGTTCAGCTCGTCACGGACCCGCTCCGCGGAGACGATCTCGATGCGCTCCGCCATCGAGGTCATCGCCTCGACGACCTCGGGCGCCACCTCGAAGTCCAGCTGGGCGGCGAAGCGCGCCGCCCGCATCATCCGCAGCGGGTCGTCGGAGAACGACTCCTGCGGCGTCCCCGGCGTCCGCAGCACGCGGGCCGCGAGGTCCTCCAGACCGTCGTGCGGGTCGACGAACTCCTTCTGCGGGAGCAGCACCGCCATCGCGTTGACCGTGAAGTCCCGACGGACCAGGTCGTCCTCGATCGAGTCGCCGTACGACACCTCCGGCTTGCGCGAGGTGCGGTCGTACGCCTCGGAGCGGTAGGTGGTGATCTCGATGTCGAACGAGTTCTTCTTGCAGCCGACGGTGCCGAAGGCGATGCCGACCTCCCAGACCGCGTCCGCCCACGGCCGGACGATCTTCAGCACGTCCTCCGGCCGGGCGTCCGTGGTGAAGTCCAGGTCGTTGCCGAGCCGGCCGAGCAGCGCGTCCCGGACCGATCCGCCGACCAGGGCAAGCGTGAAACCGGCCTCCTGGAAGCGGCGGGCCAGGTCGTCCGCGACGGGGGACACCCTCAGCAGTTCGCTCACGGCGCGGCGCTGCACGTGGTTCAGCGCGTCCGTCTGCTGCGGGGTCCGCTCGGGCTGCGGGGTGGGGAAGTCATCGTTGGCGTTCGGCACAACAGAAAAGGGTACGTGGCCGCGCGGCAGGCGGCGTCACGTTGATAAAGGGGACAAGCGCACACGGATTCCCGGAGTAGTGATCATGTGGCGCAGTCCGCGGCACTACGGCGCGCCGGGCCTCGTTACCATTCGTGGACGCACAATCCGACGACCACTGATCACGACGAGGGACGGGCGAGCGCGTGGCCGATGCGGCAGGGTTCCAGGCGACTGAACGGCCGCGTGGCCGGTGGCTGCGAAGGACCGTGACGCTGCTCACCGGAGTGCCCCTGCTCGTGGCATCACTGCAGCTCCCGCAGGCGGCCACGGCGCGGGCCGACTCGGCCGGCTCCCACCCGGTCAGTGTCACGATCAACGCGATGTCCCCGGCCGCGCCCGGCAAGGACGACACGGTCACCGTCTCCGGCACGCTGACCAACGACAGCAAGAACCCGATCACCGGCGCCCACGTCGGGCTGCACCGCGGGGCCGCGCTGAACGACCGCAGTTCGATCGAGGCTGTGACCAAGCGCACCGGGTACCTGCCGGCAGCCGACGGCGCGGAGATCGCCGAACACACCGAGAAGGTCGACCGGCTGGACCCGGGCGCCAGCCGCACCTTCACCGTGAACGTCCCGGTCAAGGACCTCGGCCTCAACGACGACGGCGTCTACCCGCTCGGGGTCACCCTGTCCGGGCACACGTCGAACTCGTCGTACGACCAGGTGCTCGGCATCGACCGGACCTTCCTGCCCTGGCAGGACGCCGCCCCGGCGAAGAAGACCCAGCTCACCTACCTGTGGCCGCTGATCTCCACCACCCACCTGACGGCCGAGACCGGCGCGGACGCCCAGCAGACGCCGGTGTTCCGCAACGACGACCTCGCGGCGGAGATCGCCCCGGGCGGCCGGCTGCAGAAGATGATCGAGCTCGGCAAGAACCTCCGGGTGACCTTCGTCATCGATCCGGACCTGCTCGCGTCCGTCGAAGCGATGACCAAGACGTACCGCGTGCACGGCCCGGACGGCCCGATGGGCAAGAACCAGGCCGTCGCCATGCAGTGGCTCAACGATCTCGAGAACGCCGTGAAGGGGCACGAGGTCGTTGCCCTGCCGTTCGGCGACCCGGACCTGGCCTCGCTCGCGCACCACGGCAAGAGCGTGCCCAGTGCGCTCGGCCACCTCGGTCCGGCCACCGAACTCGCCTCGAAGACGGTCGACACCATCCTGGGCGTGAAGCCGCGCACCGACTTCACCTGGCCGGTGAACGGCGCCATCGACTCCTCGATCGTCGACGTCGCCACGTCGGCCGGTGCCCACAACGTCATCACCCGCAGCGACAGCCTGCGGGACGAGAGCCTCTCCTACACCCCGACGGCCGCCCGGCCCATCGGCGGCGGCAACACCGCCATCGTCGCCGACACCCAGCTCTCCCGGGCCTTCGAAGGCGACATGTCGAAGTCCGGGAACGCCAGCCTGGCGATCCAGGAGTTCCTCGCCGAGGCCCAGATGATCGGCCTGGAGAACCCGGAGCAGCAGCGCAGCGTCGTCGTCGCGCCGCAGCGCATGCCCTCGGCGCCCCAGGCCCAGGCGATGGCCAGCGCGCTGCGGAACCTGGAGCAGGCCAACTGGGTCCAGCCGACGAAGCTCGGTGACGCGGCCAAGGCCAAGCCCGACCCGCACGCCAACCGCCAGATCCCCAGCCGCTCCGCCTACCCGTCCTTCCTGCGGCGGGAGGAACTCCCCATCGAGGCGTTCCAGCAGATCGAGGACACCCAGACCGCGCTGGACGACTTCCAGGTGGTCCTGGCCCAGCCGGAGCGCGTGGTCACCCCCTTCGGCAACGCCATAATGCGGGAGATGTCCACGTCGTGGCGGGGCGACGACAAGGGGGCCGCGGCGTTCCGCACCTCGGTCCGCGGCTACCTCGACGGCCTGACCAAGAAGGTCCGCCTGATCCCGAAGTCGGAGGCGACGCTCTCCGGGCGCAGCGCCACGATCCCGGTGACGGTCCAGAACAACCTCCTCCAGGGCGTCCAGGGCCTGACCCTGCGGCTGACCTCGTCGCAGCCCAACCGTCTGGACGTGGGCAAGAGCCAGCAGATCAAGGTGGACGGCGGCCACAGCCAGTCGTTCAAGTTCGAGACCACCGCGAACGCCAACGGTCTGGCCTGGGTGACCGCACAGCTCTACACCGCGGACGGCAAGCCCTACGGTGAGCCGATGACGTTCCGCGTGAACGTCACCGAGATCACCGCCACTGTGATGCTCGTCATCGCCGGCGGTGTCCTCCTGCTGGTGCTCGCCGGCGTGCGGATCTACCTCCAGCGCAAGCGGGCGGCGGCCGAGGAGACCGACGACGAGGAAAACGGCGAGGACAACGGCGGTTCCGCCGCCGACGAGAAGGACGGCGACGACGGCGGCACCGGCGGCGACGCCCCCGGGCAGCCGGGTGAGCCCACGCCGGACACCGGTTCGGAGAAGTCCGGGCCGTCCGACTCAGGTGAGAAAGTGGACCGTTGATAGACGACGGGGCCGGATGGCCGGCGACGGATGAGGTGGGGCAGCGATGAATGCGCCGTATGACGGTGACCGCGGCCGGGGCGCCCACGGCGATCCCTCGGGGGCGGTCCCTCCGACGCCACCGCCCCCTGCGGATCAAGAGCAGTACGCCCAGGACCCGTACGCGCAGAACCCCTACCGCAACGATCCGTACACGTCGCCCGCCCCTACGGGCCAGGGTCCGACCGCCGAGCCGGGCTACGGCCAGGCCGCGCCCCCGCCGCCCCCGGGACACCCCGCACACCCCCTGTACCAGCAGCCGCCCGGCCCCCAGCAGTGGCCGGCGCCCGCACCGGCGGGACCCCAGGCCCCGACCCAGGACCTTTCGTACGGCGATCCCGACGCGACGATGCAGTTCGCCGGCGGTGACGCGCTGACGGCCCACGGGACCGACGAGCAGCCCGAGCGGGACGCGTTCGCCCACCTCTTCCGGGACCAGCAACAGCCCTACCAACCGCCGCACCCTGCGCCGGCCACCGGGGCCCCGGTGGCCCCACAAGGGCCGCAGGCCCCACAGGCGCCGGTGGCGCCGATGGCGTCCCCCACCGGCCCGGAGCCGGTGGCGCAGCAGCTCACCGAGGAGCCCGAGCCGGAGCCCGCCCCCGTGGCGGCGGCCGGCAAGCAGTCCGGGGGCCGCGCCTCCGGACTGCTGAAGTCCAGCGCGGTGATGGCCGCCGGCACGATGGTGTCCCGGCTCACCGGCTTCGTCCGCTCGGCGCTGATCGTCGCCGCGCTCGGCGGCGCGGTGCTCGGTGACTCCTGGCAGGTCGCCTACCAGCTGCCGACGATGATCTTCATCTTGACCATCGGTGGCGGCCTGAACTCCGTCTTCGTCCCGCAGCTCGTCCGCGCGATGAAGGAGGACGAAGACGGCGGCGAGGCGTACGCCAACCGGCTGCTCACCTTGGTCGTCGTCGTCCTGGGCGTCCTGACCGTACTGGCGGTGTTCGCCGCGCCACTGTTGGTCAAGCTGGTCTCGTTCGACATCTCCAGGGATCCAGCCGCCAACGAGGTCGCGGTCGCCTTCACCCGCTACTGCGTGCCCACGATCTTCTTCATGGGCCTGCACGTCGTCATGGGGCAGATCCTCAACGCCCGCGGCCGCTTCGGCGCGATGATGTGGACCCCGGTCCTCAACAACATCGTCATGATCGCCACCTTCGGCCTGTTCATCTGGGTCTACGGCACGGCGAAGACCAGCCACATCGGCGTCACCACCATCCCCGACGAGGGCATCCGCCTGCTCGGCATCGGCACGCTCCTCGGCCTGGTGGTCCAGGCGCTGGCGATGATCCCGTACCTGCGGGACGCCGACTTCAAGCTGCGGCTGCGGTTCGACTGGCGCGGCCACGGCCTGGGCAAGGCCGCCAAGCTCGCGAAGTGGACGGTGCTGTTCGTCCTCGCCAACCAGGCCGGCGTCCTGGTCGTCACCCAGCTCTCCACCTGGGCCGGAAACACCGCGGACCGGCAGGGCCACCCGGGCACCGGCTTCATCTCCTACGCCAGCGCCCAGCTGATCTGGAACATGCCGCAGGCGATCATCACCGTCTCCGTCATGGCGGCGCTGCTGCCCCGGCTCGCGCGCTCCGCCCACGACGGCGACACCGGCGCCGTCCGGGATGACATCTCCCAGGGCCTGCGGACCTCGGCCGTGGCGATCGTCCCGATCTCGTTCGGTTTCCTCGCACTCGGCATCCCGCTATGCACGCTGGTCTACGGCTCGTCCGGCGCCGGCATCCCGATGGGCTACATGCTGATGGCCTTCGGCGTGGGCCTGATCCCGTTCTCGGTGCAGTACGTCGTCCTGCGCGCCTTCTACGCGTACGAGGACACCCGCACCCCCTTCTACAACACGGTGATCGTCGCCGGCGTCAACGCCGCGGCCTCCGCGCTCTGCTTCCTGCTCCTGCCCGCCCGCTGGGCCGTGATCGGCATGGCGGCGTCCTACGGGCTGGCGTACGTCATCGGCGTCGGGGTGGCCTGGCGCCGGCTGAGCAAGCGGATGGACGGCGACCTGGACACCGCGCACGTGGTGCGGACCTACGCGCGGCTGGCCGGCGCCAGCATTCCCGCCACGATCGTTTCCGGCGCCCTGGTGTACGTCCTGATGCAGGCACTCGGCACCGGACTCGTCGGATCACTCGCCGCCCTCATCGGCGGCGCCGCCGCACTTCTGGCCGTCTTCTACCTCGCCGCCCGAAAAATGCGGATCGAGGAGCTGAACGCCCTGGTCGGCATGGTCAGATCCAAGCTCGGACGCTGACCGCGCACAACCATCGGCTGCCACCGTGTGTCGTGCATAGTGGCGGACTGTGGGCACAATTGTCTTGGCTCATTGAGCCTGCAACGGATGGGGAGGCAGGAACGACGGTGGCGGAACGGAGCACGGCTGCCGTCGACGTGGCCGACACGAGCGGCGAAGAGCCGCTGACCGCCAAGGCGGGTCAGGCCACGGACGACGGTGCGGAGGCCGAGAAGGTATCCAGCACGGAAACGGACACTGCAGGCGCCGGCGACAAGGGTGCCGAAGCGACCGACTCCAAGCCACCCGAACTCCACAGCGGCCACAAACTCGCCAGACGCTACCGCCTCGAGGAGTGCGTCACCCGTCTGGACGGATTCAGCAGCTGGCGCGCCGTGGACGAGAAGCTCCGCCGGGCAGTGGGCGTGCACGTCCTGCCCGCGGACCACCCCAGGGCCCGTCCGGTGCTCTCGGCCGCCCGGGCCTCCGCCCTCCTCGGCGACCCCCGCTTCGTCCAGGTCCTCGACGCCGTCGAGGACAACGACCTGGTCTACGTCGTCCACGAGTGGCTGCCGGACGCCACCGAGCTGGCCACGGTCCTCGCCAACGGGCCGCTCGAACCGCACGACGCGTACCAGCTCGTCAGCCAGGTCTCGCAGGCGATGGCCGCCGCCCACCGCGAGGGCCTGTCCCACCTGCGCCTCACCCCCAGCTCGGTGCTGCGCACGGAGTCCGGGCAGTACCGCATCCGCGGCCTGGCCGTCATGGCGGCGCTGCGCGGCATCTCCTGCGAGCACCCGCAGCGCACGGACACCGAGGCGATCGGCGCGCTGCTCTACGCCGCCCTCACCCAACGCTGGCCCTACGAGAACGACGCCTACGGCCTGACCGGCCTGCCCAAGGGCGTCGGTCTGATCGCACCCGACCAGGTGCGCGCGGGCGTGCACCGGGGGCTGTCCGAGCTCGCCATGCGGGCCCTGGTCAACGACGGGGCCACCGCATCCCGCCAGGAGCCGGCGTGCACCACACCGGACGAGCTGGCCAAGGCGGTCGCCGCGATGCCGCGCATCCGTCCGCCGGAGACCGCGTTCTCGACTCCGCCGCCGTACCAGCGCACGGGCTACCAGCAGGGTTCCTACGGCCAGCCGCGAGGCCACAACGGTCAGTCGGTGCAAGCGACGCAGCCCGTCGCACCGCCGCCGCCCCCGCTGCAGAGCCGCACCGGCAAGGCGCTGAAGTGGTCGGTGTCCGCGCTCCTGATCGCCGCACTGGGCCTGGGCAGCTGGCAGCTGGCGGACACCCTGCTGAAGCGGGAGAACGACCAGGACGGTCCGGGGAACTCCCAGACCGCCGGCGGCGGGACGAAGCCCGACGGCAAGGCCATCAAGATCGTGGACGGCGCCGAGTACTACCCGGACGGGCAGCCGCAACACCCCGACGAGGCGCGGGACACCTACGACAGGGACCCCTCGACCTACTGGCGCAGCAAGAGCTACCGCGAGGGCCCCGATCTGAACCCGGCCTTCAAGAAGGGCGTCGGGCTGGTCTACGACCTCGGCTCGAAGCAGCAGATAAGCACCGCGTCCATCGGGCTGCACTACACCGGTGACCACACGACGGTGACGCTCTACGCGGCCGATTCCCTCTCACCGTCCGAACCGCTGAGTTCCATGCAGGAGCTCGGTACGGCCAAGACGTCGGGAGGCACGGCCAAGGTCACGCTCAAGACCCCCGCGAAGACGCGCTACGTCGTCGTGTGGATCACGGCGATGCCCTATTCGCCGCAGGACACCTACAGCGGCGCCGGCTACAAGCAGGGCGTGACCGAGGTGTCCTTCACCAGCTGAGCACGCACACCGTCCGAGGGGCGTGGACACGGCAGTCGACCGGCCGCGAGGCCGCACCGACCTCCGTGTCCACGCCCCTCTGCACACGTAGATCATCTCCACTCGCCGAGGTGTCTCTCCCAGCATTTACATTCGTCACCGGGCGGGCTTCAATGGGACCGAGATCAGGCAGCTACGGCCGGGGGGCCCGTGTCCACCGACAGTGACGAGGCTTCGACACCAACCGACGCTGATCTCCTTGCGCTGCACGTGAAAGGTGACCCCGACGCGTTCGGGGAGATCGTCCGGCGCCACCGCGACCGGCTGTGGGCCGTCGCCTTACGAACCCTCGGTGATCGCGAAGAGGCGGCTGATGCCGTCCAGGACGCGCTCGTCTCCGCCTATCGCGCCGCACACTCCTTCCGCGGTCAGTCCGCCGTGACGACCTGGCTTCATCGCATCACCGTCAACGCCTGCCTCGACCGGGCCCGCAAGGCGGCCTCGCGCCGCACCTCGCCGGTCGCCGAAACAGAGCGTCTGGAACAGCTCCTCGAGCCCGAAGAGTCCGCGGCGCTCCCGGCGGAACGGGAGGACCTCCACCGCGAACTCCTCGTCGCGCTGCGCACCCTCCCCGAAGAGCAGCGTGCCGCGCTCGTGCTCGTCGACATGCAGGGATATTCCGTCGCGGAGACCGCCGAGATCCTTGGTGTACCGACCGGAACGGTGAAAAGCCGCTGCTCACGAGGCCGAGCCCGGCTACTGCCCTTGGTCACCCATCTGCGCGGCGACGGCGGGGGTAACAATCCCGCGGCCGGGGGAAGGAACCGGGCGCAGGGGCCATCCGTCCCACCGACGGCAGGACCGAAGGGCACAGATGCCGTGAAGGGCGGAGGTGGGCGAGCGTGACGTCGACAACCGGCGCGGGCGAGCACCCGGAGGTCTCCGAGATCTCCGATCTCACAGACGGCTTGCTCTCCCCCTCACACACCGCGGATCTGCAGGACCACCTCGCTGGCTGCGCACTGTGCGAAGACGTACGTGCCTCCCTGGACGAGATCCGAGGACTCCTCGGCACACTCCCCGGTCCGACACGGATGCCGGCCGATGTCGCTGAGCGCATCGATGCCGCCCTCGCCGCCGAGGCACTCCTGGATGCCGTCACCTCCGAGGGCGAGCCTCTTGTTTCACGTGAAACATCGCCGCTCCATGCTTCCGTTTCACGTGAAACATCGACCGACCCCGTGCTGGTTTCACGTGAAACATCGACCGCAGCTGCCCCTGTTTCACGTGAAACCAGCGGGCAGGCATCTGCCCGGACCGCCGCGTCCGCACCACCGGGCAGGCGAGCCCGCGGTGCTTCCGGACCCGGCCGCCAAACGCCAGGGCGCCGTACGTCTCGCTCCCGACGCTGGCCACGGGTTCTGCTCGGCTCGGCGGCCGCAGCTGCGGTGCTCAGCGTCGGTGGGCTGCTGATCCAGAGCGGCGGCAGCGGCGGCGGCGTTCAAGCCACCAGGCAGGACAGCTCCTCCTCAGCCCACGGAGAATCCCCTTCGGGACTGACTGCCGCGACGCTCGGGACGGACGTCCACAAGCTGCTTGCCACGAAGAAGGCTCAGCAAACGCCGGAGATCGGCACCCGCAGTTCTCCCGCGACGCCATTGCGAGGCGAGGCGGACACCGCTCCGTCGTGTGTACGCCAGGGCATCGGGCGCCCCGAGCAGCCGCTGGCCTCCACGCGCGGCGTCTATGAGGGCAAGGACGCGTTCCTGGTGGTGCTGCCGCATCCCTCCGACCCGAAGAGCGTGTCCGCCTACGTCGTCACTGCTTCCTGTATCTCCAGCAGCCCGCCGGCTCCGGGGAAGGTCCTGCTGACCCACTCGTATCGACGAGACTGAACGCCGGCACGTGCGCTGTGGCACGCCGGGAATGCTCGCCCCTTAGGATCCGTTGGGTGGGGTGAGAGTTCCGAGACCCCAGCAAGCCGTCGGCAGAGACAAGGAAGACACCCGTGAGCGACGTCCGCAACGTGATCATCATCGGCTCCGGGCCCGCGGGCTATACCGCAGCGCTCTACACCGCCCGCGCGTCCCTGAAGCCGCTCGTCTTCGAAGGCGCCGTCACCGCCGGCGGCGCACTGATGAACACCACCGACGTGGAGAACTTCCCCGGCTTCCGCGACGGCATCATGGGTCCGGATCTGATGGACAACATGCGCGCCCAGGCCGAACGCTTCGGCGCCGAGCTGGTGCCGGACGACATCGTCTCGGTCGACCTCGCCGAGGAGATCAAGACCGTCACCGACACCATGGGCAAGGTCCACCGCGCCAAGGCGGTCATCATCGCCACGGGCTCCCAGCACCGCAAGCTCGGCCTTCCGCGCGAGGACGAGCTGTCCGGCCGTGGCGTCTCCTGGTGCGCGACCTGCGACGGGTTCTTCTTCAAGGACCAGGACATCGCCGTGATCGGCGGTGGCGACACCGCGATGGAGGAGGCCACCTTCCTCTCGCGCTTTGCCAAGTCCGTCACGGTCGTCCACCGCCGCGACGCGCTGCGGGCGAGCAAGGCCATGCAGGAGCGTGCCTTCGCCGACCCGAAGATCAAGTTCGTGTGGGACAGCGAGGTCGCCGAGGTCCAGGGCGAGAACAAGCTCTCCGGCCTGACGCTGCGCAACATCAAGACCGGCGAGACCTCCGAGCTTCCGGTCACCGGCCTCTTCATCGCGATCGGCCACGACCCGCGTACCGAGCTCTTCAAGGGCCAGCTGAACCTCGACGACGAGGGCTACCTCAAGGTCGATGCGCCCAGCACCCGCACGAACCTCGCCGGCGTCTTCGCGGCCGGCGATGTCGTCGACCACACCTACCGCCAGGCGATCACCGCTGCTGGCACGGGCTGCTCCTCGGCCCTCGACGCCGAGCGGTTCCTCGTGGCGCTCTCCGACGGTGAGGCCACGGCCGAGCCGGAGAAGACCGCTTCCGCCTGACCCGCGCACCACACAGCTTTTCCCATCACCCACCCAGTAAGGAGATTGCCATGGCCGGCGCCACGGTGACCGTCACGGACGCCAACTTCGAAGAGGTCGTCCTCAAGAGCGACAAGCCTGTCCTCGTGGACTTCTGGGCCACCTGGTGCGGCCCGTGCCGCCAGATTGCCCCGTCTCTGGAGGCCATTGCCGCCGAGCACGACGAGATCGTCATCGCCAAGCTCAACACCGACGAGAACCCGGCCACCACCGCCAAGTACGGCGTCATGTCGATCCCGACCATGAGCGTCTACCAGGGCGGCGAGGTCGTGAAGACCATCGTCGGCGCCAAGCCGAAGGCCGCCATCGAGCGCGACCTGGCGGACTTCCTCGCCTGAGGCACGACGTCACGTTTCACGTGAAACAGGCCCGCCCCTTCATGGGGGCGGGCCTGTTTCACGTGAAACACCTGCCGATGTTTCACGTGAAACATCGCTGCGGCGGACTACAACGGTCGGAGCGCTGGCTCCTTCTGCACGGCTCCGAGTAGACGGTCCAGGGCAAGCTCCACGTCTTCCTTCCACGAGATCGTGGTGCGTAGCTCGAGCCGCAATCGCGGAAAGCGGGGATGCGGGCGCACGGTCTTGAAGCCCACGGCCAGGAGATGATCAGCGGGCAGTACACACGCCGGCTCGGTCCAGCCGGCATCACCGAACGCTTCGATCGCTTTGAAGCCCCGCTGGATGAGGTCCTTGGCCACCGTCTGGACCATCACCCGCCCCAGCCCCTGCCCCTGGTAGCCAGGAGTCAGCCACGCCGTCAGCAACTGCACGGCATCCGGCGACACCGGGCTGGTGGGGAAGGCCGTGGAGCGCGGGACGTAAGCCGGCGGGGCGTACATGACGAACCCAGCCGGCACATCGTCGACGTAGACAACGCGCCCGCAGGATCCCCACTCCAGCAGCACCGCCGAGATCCAGGCTTCCTTCTCCAGCTCTGGACGTCCCGCCTTTACCGCGGCCTCGCCGCTGACGGGGTCGAGCTCCCAGAAGATGCAGGAGCGACAGCGCTTGGGGAGATCTGGAAGGTTGTCCAGCGTGAGCGGTACGAGCCGACGGCCCATGGAACCAGGTCCTCGCTTCCCTCGCCTGCCGCACCGCGCAGCGCTGTCAGCGTCGCCTGCTCCTTGAGCAGACCACCAACGAACCCTCCGAGGGCTGCGAGGCCGAACCCCGCCACCAGCAGTCCGGTGCGGCTCACTGATCGCATGGCCCTCTCCTCGATGTGAGGTCTCTCCACGTGGATGCGTGCCATACCCGATCGCATCGTATCCACCCTTTAAGGGCGCGGGTACTGCCAGAAAGCAAAGGGCGAGCCGTGTTCCGGTATCAGTTTCCGGAACACGGCTCGCCCCGAGCCACACGCCTCAGCTCACTGTGCTTCGGCGCCCTCGTCGGTCGACGCGCTTCCCATGACCGAACCCTCGCCCGGAGCAAGGGTTCCGAGGATGCGCTCCAGGTCCTCCATCGAGGCGAACTCGACGACGATCTTCCCCTTCTTCTGGCCAAGGTCGACCTTCACCCGGGTTTCGAAGCGGTCGGACAGCCGCGAGGCGAGACCGGTGAGCGCGGGGGACACCCGACCGCCCGCCCGAGGCTTCTTCGCCTTGCCGGCGCTCGCGGGGCTCGACCCCATGAGCGTCACGATCTCCTCGACGGATCGGACCGACAGCCCCTCCGCCACGATCCGGCGCGCGAGGTTGTCCTGCTCCTCAGGATCCTCCAGCGACAGCAGAGCCCTGGCGTGTCCCGCGGAGAGGACTCCCGCCGCGAGCCTCTTCTGCACCGAAGGCGACAGCCTCAGCAGCCGGAGCGTATTGGTCACCTGCGGTCGCGAACGCCCGATCCGGTCGGCCAACTCGTCATGGGTGCACTTGAAGTCCTGCAGCAGCTGGTCGTAGGCAGCGGCCTCTTCCAGAGGGTTCAGCTGAGCCCGGTGCAGGTTCTCCAACAGCGCGTCGAGCAGCAGCCGCTCGTCTTCGGTCGCCCGCACGATCGCGGGGATCTTCTCGAGCCCGGCTTCCCGGCACGCTCGCCAGCGCCGCTCACCCATGATGAGCTCATAGCGCCCCGGTGCCGTCTGACGGACCACGACCGGCTGGAGCAGGCCCACCTCCTTGATGGAGGTGACCAATTCGGCGAGGGCGTCCTCGTCGAAGACCTCGCGCGGCTGCCGCGGGTTCGGCCGGATGGCATCCAGCGGCACCTCGGCGAAGTACGCGCCGGCCACCTCCGCAGGAAGGTCGCCCGCGCTCTCCGCACCCGCCGGCGCCTCTGTTTCACGTGAAACACCGGGCGTCGGTAGCGAAGCCACCTTGGCGGCCGCCACTCCGCGGTCCGGTGCCAGAACCGGTACGGACGACGGCGACGTGGCTCCCCGCCCCACCGCCGACCCGGACTGATCCGTGCCCTGGGGTGCGGCGGGGATCAGCGCACCCAGCCCGCGGCCCAGCCCCCTGCGTCGTTCACTCACTGAGACCCCTCCGAGATGGTGTGCTGTGCTTGGTAGTTCACACTCAGGCCCTGCTCTCCGGGCTGCGGTGAAGCCCCCCGGAGCGCAATCTCCCTGGCTGCTTCGAGGTACGAGAGCGCACCGCTGGATCCCGGGTCATAGGTGAGCACCGTCTGCCCGTAGCTGGGCGCTTCCGAGATGCGTACCGAGCGGGGGATGCTCGTCCGCAGCACCTCATTGCCGAAGTGGCTGCGCACCTCATCGGCAACCTGCGAAGCAAGACGGGTACGTCCGTCGTACATGGTGAGCAGGATGGTCGAGACGTGGAGCTTGGGGTTGAGATGCCCCCGCACCAGTTCGACGTTCCGCAGCAACTGCCCCAGGCCTTCGAGTGCGTAGTACTCGCACTGGATCGGGATCAGCACCTCGGCGCCGGCAACCAGTGCATTGACGGTCAACAGGCCGAGCGAAGGCGGGCAGTCGATGAGGATGTAGTCCAGTGGCTGTTCATACGCCTTGATGGCGCGGTCCAACCGGCTTTCGCGTGCCACGAGCGAGACCAGCTCGATCTCGGCACCGGCCAGGTCGATGGTCGCGGGGGCGCAGAAGAGCCCCTCCACGTCCACCACCGGCTGCACGACGTCGGAGAGCGGCTTGCTCTCGACCAGCACGTCGTAGATGGACGGCACTTCGGCGTGATGGTCGATCCCCAGGGCTGTCGACGCATTACCCTGCGGGTCGAGGTCGATCACCAGCACGCGAGCTCCGTGCAGCGCCAGCGACGCCGCGAGGTTCACGGTGGTGGTGGTCTTGCCGACCCCGCCCTTCTGATTGGCGACCACCATGACCCGGGTCGCTTCGGGACGGGGCAACCCCTCGCCTACGCGGCCCATGGCCCCTACCGCCAGCTGCGCTGCGCGACCTACCGGTGTGTTGTCCATCAGGGGCGGCGTTTCACGTGAAACGTCGTCCCCGAACGACTCGTTGCGGGGACCGGGGACCGGATCGGTCATCGGTCCCGCGATGTTGGCGTCGGACCGCAAGGATTCACTCTCCTCGACATCAGGCTCACAATGGTGAGAGCCTGCCATGCTTTCGGTATCGCGAACCAGTGAGGTCCGTTCTCCTGTGGATGAACCCACCTCTGTGGATACTTTCGTGACCCGTGTGGGTTTCCGGTCGTGCGGCTCGGCAGCCGCACGACCGCGGCCGATGATCCCTTGCAGCAGAGAACGACGTTTCACGTGAAACACGATGCCAGCGCCGCGTCCGAATAAGCCGCGACACTCCGTCTTGTGGCTTTTTGTGGCACCTGCGGAATTCGCCCTTTCTGCTATTCCGTGGACACTCGCACCCACCACGGATTAGCAGATCAGGGAGCCCGCCATCAGCGTCGGCGCGGCCGCGATGCCCGGCTGGTACGTGCCGCCTTCGCCCGCTTCGCGGCGAAGCGCACCCCACCAGGGCTCTCTCCCACCTCGACGCGCACCACGGTCGACGGCGGATCCACCACACCCTCGCCGACGTGCACGACGGAGGTCTCCACCACACCGAGCTTGCTCAGCGCGGCACGGGCCGACTTGAGCTCCTCCTCCGCGGTGTCGCCCTTGAGCGCCAGCATCTCGCCGTAGGGACGCAGCAGCGGCACCCCCCAGCCGGCCAGCCGGTCGAGCGGCGCGACGGCCCGCGCGGTCACCACGTGCACCTGCGGAAGCTTGCCCATGACTTCTTCCGCACGGCCGCGCACCACCGTGACGTGGTCCAGCCCGAGCAGCTCGACGACCTCCTGAAGGAAGTTCGTCCGCCGCAGCAGCGGCTCCAGGAGCGTGATCTTGAGGTCCGGGCGCACCAGCGCCAGGGGAATGCCGGGCAGCCCGGCACCCGAACCCACGTCACACACCGAGACACCCTGAGGGACCACCTCGGAAAGCACCGCGCAGTTCAGCAGGTGCCGCTCCCACAGTCGCGGCACCTCGCGCGGACCGATCAGCCCGCGCTTCACGCCCGCATCGGCGAGCAGCTCGCCGTACCGCACGGCCTCCGGAAAGCGCTCACCGAATACCTCCTGCGCCGTTTTCGGCGCAGGAGGGAGCTCCGCTGATGCCTCGGTCACGGGAACCGCCCTTCCTCTGGACTGCTTTTCCTGCCGGGAACCCGGCGTTACGACCGGGGATAACACAGAAGGCTGACAAGTTTTGGCCCCGCCTGCGAGCAGACGGGGCCAAAGAAAGACTGAGCGCGAGGCGTCAGGCCGGGAGAACAACCACGCAGCGCTGCGGTTCCTCGCCCTCGGACTCGCTCCGCAGGCCGGCCGCGGCCACCGCGTCGTGCACGACCTTGCGCTCGAACGGCGTCATCGGGTCGAGCTTCACGGGCTGGCCGGTGCTCTTGGCCTCCTCCGCCGCGCTCGTCCCGACCTTGGCGAGCTCCTCGCGCTTGCGCGCCCGGAAGCCGGAGATGTCCAACATCAGACGGCTGCGGTCGCCGGTCTCGCGGTGCACCGCGAGCCGCGTCAGCTCCTGGAGCGCCTCCAGCACCTCGCCGTCACGCCCCACCAACTTCTGCAGATCACGGCTGTCCGAGTCGCCGATGATCGACACCGAGGCACGGTCCGCCTCGACGTCCATGTCGATGTCACCGTCGAGGTCCGCGATGTCCAGCAGTCCCTCGAGGTAGTCGGCCGCGATCTCGCCTTCCTGCTCCAGGCGGCTGAGGGTGTCGGTGCCCTTGGTGGCAGGGGTCGTGTCCGTCACGTAAGGACTCCTTCTTACTTCTTGGACGGGTGCTTGGGGCGCTGCTGGCCCTTGCGCTGCCCGGACTTGGTGTTACGGGATCCGGAGGCGCCGCCCTTGGCGGGCGTACCACCCTTTTCCTTGGCGTCCTGCGAAGCCTCGCTGCTGCCCGCCGACGAACTCGCCCGCGTGCGGTTCTGCGCGGTCCCGGTCGCTGTACCGGTACCGGTACCGACACTGGCACCGCCCTGACGCTTGGCCTTGGTCTGCCGCTTGGGCTGCTGGCGGTTCTGGCGCGCCTCCTCGGCGGCCTCCTTCGCCGCGATCTCAACCGGGCTCTCGACCAGCTTGCCCTGGGCGCGCAGCCGCTCCTGACGCTCGGTGTACGCCTTGCTGCCCGGGGTGGGGTTGCGGCGGATGACGAACATCTGCTGGCCCATGGTCCACACGTTGGTGGTCAGCCAGTAGACGAGGACACCGACGGGGAAGTTGATGCCGAAGACGGCGAACATGACCGGGAAGACGTACATCAGCATCTTCTGCTGCTGCATGAACGGCGTCTTCACCGTCAGGTCGACGTTCTTCGTCATCAGCTGGCGCTGGGTGTAGAACTGCGACGCCGACATCAGGACGATCATGATGACCGTGACCACGCGGACGTCGGTCACCGAAGCGCCGAGGCTCTGGATCTTCGCCGCGCTGTCCATGAACTTCGCCGCGAGCGGCGCACCGAAGATGTGCGCCTTCTGCGCGCTCGCCAGGAGCGTCGGGTCGATGAAGCCGACGGTCTTGTTCTGCGCGATGTGGCTGAGGACCTGGTACAGGGAGATGAAGAACGGGGACTGCGCCAGGATCGGGAGACAGCTCGAGAGCGGGTTGGTGCCCGACTCCTTGTAGAGCTTCATCATCTCTTCGGACTGGCGCTGCTTGTCGCTCTTGTAGCGCTCCTGGATCGCCTTCATCTTCGGCTGGAGCGCCTGCATGTTCCGCGTCGACTTGATCTGCTTCACGAAGAGCGGGATCAGGCAGATACGGATCAGCACCACCAGCGAGACGATGGACAGACCCCACGCAGCTCCACTGTTCGCGTTGAAGATCAAACTGTAGAACGAGTGGAACTGGACGATGATCCAGGAAACTGCGTAATAAAGAGGACTGAGGATCGTGTCCACGAATCAGGCTCCTTGGGCGTTGGGCTGAGTCTCGGGCTGGGCGACAGGCTCAGGGACGGTGGGCCCGCCCAGACGGCTCCTCAGCCGCTGATGCCAAACCGGACGCTTCCGGGGAGGGACGTGGTCGACGCCACCGAGCGACCACGGGTTGCACCGCAGAATGCGCCAGGCGGTCAGCGCAGTCCCCTTCACCGCGCCGTGCCGGTCGATGGCCGTGTAGCCATAGTGCGAACACGACGGGTAGTACTTGCAGACCGGGCCCAACAGCGGGCTGATGGTCCACTGGTAGATCTTGATCAAAAGCAGCAGCGGGTACTTCACTGTGCGCTCCCTCCCGGGTCCCGTCCGGGCTTCCCGGGGCCAGCGGCGCGGCCGCCGTCGGTCATCGCCCCGGTGGGATTGCAGCCTTTCGGCGCCCCTCCCAGCAGCCGCTCGACGGCGGCGTCCAGGTCGCGGGCCAGTTGGTCGTACTCCGCCTCACCCGCGCCGGGCAGGGCCCGTACCACAACCAGGCTACCGGCGGGGAGCCGGTCCAGCCGATCGCGCATGAGATGGCGCAGTCTCCGCTTGACCTTGGTGCGGACGACGGCTCCGCCAACGGCCTTGCTCACGACGAAACCCGCACGCGCTGGGGGAACACTTCCCCCAGCTGCGTGCGGGTCCGTTGCGCCGCTACGACAGTGCACTACGAGGAGCGGGCGTCCGGCCCTGCGTCCCCGGCGTACCGCGGTCGCGAAGTCCTCGCGCCGCCTCAGCCGATGTTCGGTAGGCAGCACGTCATGGACCTAGGTTCAGGCTGCTCAGGCCGACAGGCGGCCGCGGCCCTTGCTACGGCGCGACGCGAGAATCGCGCGGCCGGCACGGGTCCGCATGCGCAGACGGAAACCGTGGGTCTTGGCGCGACGACGGTTGTTCGGCTGGAAGGTGCGCTTGCTCACTCGGGGGCTCCAGGAAACTTGTTGTCTCAGAGAGACAGATTTGTGGGCGTCGACTGGCTGTCACCGTGCGCCCACGAGTAGCTCGCCACGCCCGAGTGCACCGCTACACGATCACGAGAGCGTAATCATTGCCCATCGGAGGCAGGCGGCAGCAGCCATCGACAACTCGACCTGGTCACGGTACGCGGGGCTACGCCATTCGGTCAAACCAGCTCCGGAACGGTGCGGAGAGCCCCCGCCAGGACACACTATGCACAGCCTGTGGACAACAACTTGAATCCCCAGGCCCGCCCTGACTACCGTGGCTGAACTCCATTTCCTTCCCGCCCGTCCTGAGAATCACACATTCGTGGGACTGTGAGAGAGCGTGCCCTGTGGCTGATGTACCTGCCGATCTTGCCGCAGTGTGGCCGCGCGTACTCGATCACCTCCTGCGGTCGGAGGCCGACGGCCTCAAGCCCAAGGACCAGGACTGGCTCAAGCGGACCCAGCCGCTGGCGCTGGTCGCGGACACCGCACTGCTCGCCGTGCCGAACGAGTTCGCCAAGGGCGTGCTCGAGGGTCGGCTGGCGCCGCTGATCGGCGAGGCCCTCAGCCACGAGTGCGGACGGCCGATCCGGATCGCGATCACCGTCGACGACTCCTCCGAGGAGCCCCCGGGCCCGCAGCCGGCACCGCACCAGCAGCAGCATGCCCCGCACCAACAGCCGCAGCACGATGCGTACGACGGCTACGACGAGCGTCACGATTCGCGCCACGACTCACGCCAGGGCTATGGGCACCAGGGCGACGACCTGCCCAGCGTCCGCCCCGCGTACCCCGACTACCCGCAGCTCCGGCACGAGCCCGGTGCGTGGCCGCAGCACTCCCGCACCGACGCGGTCGGCCCGCGCGAGGAGTACGGCTGGCAGCAACAGCACCTCGGCGGCTACCCCGACCGCGAGACGTCCACGGAGCAGTGGCGCGAGCCGTACGGTTCCTCGCCGCCCGCCCATCTGCAGCAGCACCAGAACGACTACCGCTCGCAGGGACCGGACCGCGGCGGGCCGCGGCCCTCGGACGGCCCGCGCTCCCCCTACGAGCAGCAGCGCCGCGACCACTCCGAGCTTCCGCCGCCCGGGCCCGGTGGTCGCCCCGGCGGTCCCGGTTCGGCGCTGCCGGCGCCCAGTGGCGCGCCCGGCCCGCTCGCCGCGCAACCCGCACCGGCCACCGGCCCCGGCGAACCGACGGCGCGGCTGAACCCGAAGTACCTCTTCGACACCTTCGTGATCGGCGCGTCCAACCGCTTCGCGCACGCCGCGGCGGTCGCGGTCGCCGAGGCACCGGCGAAGGCGTACAACCCGCTCTTCATCTACGGGGAGTCGGGGCTGGGCAAGACCCACCTGCTGCACGCCATCGGGCACTACGCCCGGAGCCTCTATCCGGGCACCCGGGTGCGGTACGTCAGCTCCGAGGAATTCACCAACGAGTTCATCAACTCCATCCGCGACGGCAAGGCGGACGCGTTCCGCAGGCGCTATCGGGACATGGACATCCTGCTCGTCGACGACATCCAGTTCCTGGCGAGCAAGGAGTCGACGCAGGAGGAGTTCTTCCACACCTTCAACACCCTGCACAACGCAAACAAGCAGATCGTGCTCTCCAGTGACCGGCCGCCGAAGCAGCTGGTCACCCTGGAGGACCGGCTGCGCAACCGCTTCGAGTGGGGGTTGATCACGGACGTCCAGCCGCCGGAGCTGGAGACCCGGATCGCGATCCTCCGCAAGAAAGCGGTGCAGGAACAGCTGAACGCACCGCCGGAGGTCCTGGAGTTCATCGCGTCCCGGATCTCGCGGAACATCCGCGAGTTGGAGGGCGCGCTGATCCGGGTCACCGCGTTCGCGTCGCTCAACCGACAGCCGGTGGACCTGGGGCTCACCGAGATCGTGTTGAAGGACCTGATCCCCGGCGGCGAGGACTCCGCGCCGGAGATCACCGCGACCGCAATCATGGCCTCGACCGCCGACTACTTCGGGCTGACCGTGGACGACCTGTGCGGCTCCTCGCGCAGCCGGGTGCTGGTGACGGCCCGCCAGATCGCGATGTACCTGTGCCGGGAACTCACCGACCTGTCGTTGCCGAAGATCGGCGCGCAGTTCGGCGGCCGCGACCACACCACCGTGATGCACGCCGACCGCAAGATCCGCGCGCTGATGGCCGAGCGGCGCTCCATCTACAACCAGGTCACCGAGCTGACCAACCGCATCAAGAACGGCTGACGGGCGGCCTGCCGCCGGCCGCCACCGCCACCAGGGCGCCCCGGGACCCGCTCCCGGGGCGCCCTTCGTCGTGGCGTCGCGGTACGGAGCGAACGGGGGAGGTGTCCGAGGACGTTGGAGGGCGCCGCCGCGGGCGGTGCGACGGCGTCGCGAGGCGGTTCGCGAGGCGGTTCGCGAGGCGGTTCGCGGGCCGGTCGCCGGGGTCCGCGGCTCGTCCGCCGCCGTCCCAAACCTGTGGAGCGCGTCAGCTCTGTTCGATTCCTGGCCAGGTCACGGGTTCTCTCCACAGATTGGGCAAGAATCTTCCGTCCACAACCTGGGGAGGGGAAAGTTATCCCTGTGGGATCCACAGGCCGGCCTGCTGACGGGCCATCGGACGAGGTCAACCGGGTGTGGATTTGTGGCCAACCGTAATCCACAGCCTGTGGACAGAGTTTTCGTCCACAGGCGGCGCGCGGACTTGTCCACCGGCTACCCACAGGTCAGAGGCTGTTGTCCCCAGTGATCCGCAGCTTCTCCACACCGCTGTCCACTGTTCGGCAACGCGACACCACCTCTCACCGCGCCGAGTGAAAGCGGTCACACCAAGGTGGTGGGTTGGGCTGTGGGGAACGTGGGTATTCCTGGGGACGGCACTGGGGAGAAGTGCCTCCGCCCTGTGCATGGGGTGTGCAGAACTTCTCGCAGTCCACAGCTGGAGCCGCTTATCCACGGCCTCCACCCACAGGCGCGGTGGACAAAAAATCGTTGCTGACCTGCACGAAGGCAGTTGTCCACGGTTTCCACAGGCCCTACTACTACGACCAGGGATATCTACCGGGGAAATCGTTCGGAACCGGGCCCTGTGCACAACTCGTCTCCGGAGCGCGCCGCTCCCATCGAGCCGACTTGACCCCGAGCCGCACCGACCATCGACGGCGTGCGTCAGACTGGTCTCCGGCAACTCAGCCGACGACGAAGAGCCAGCAGGGCGAGAGCCAGCAACAGCAGGAGGCGGTTTCCGGTGAAGATCCGGGTGGAGCGCGATGTACTCGCGGAGGCAGTGGCCTGGGCGGCCAAGAGCCTCCCGGCCCGTCCGCCGGTGCCCGTCCTCGCGGGCCTGCTGCTGAAGGCGGACAACGGCGCCCTGAGCCTCTCCGGCTTCGACTACGAGGTCTCGGCGCGGGTCTCGGTGGAGGCCGACGTGGAGGAGGAGGGCACCGTCCTCGTCTCCGGCCGGCTGCTCGCCGACATCTGCCGTGCGCTCCCCAACCGCCCGGTGGAGATTTCCACCGACGGTGTACGAGTGACCGTCGTCTGCGGCTCCTCCCGCTTCACCCTCCACACCCTGCCTGTGGAGGAGTACCCGGCCCTGCCGGCGATGCCCACCGCCACCGGCACCGTCTCCGCCGAGGTCTTCGCGGCCGCCGCCGCCCAGGTGGCCATCGCCGCCGGCCGTGACGACACGCTCCCGGTGCTCACCGGCGTGCGGATCGAGATCGAGGGCGACACCGTCACCCTGGCCTCCACCGACCGCTACCGCTTCGCGGTCCGTGAGTTCCTGTGGAAGCCGGAGAGCCCGGACACCTCCGCGGTCGCCCTGGTCCCGGCCAAGACCCTGCTGGACACCGCCAAGTCCCTGAGCGGCGGCGACACCGTCGCCCTGGCGCTCTCCGGCTCCGGCCAGGGCGAGGGCCTGATCGGCTTCGAGGGCGCCGGCCGGCGGACCACGACCCGTCTGCTCGAAGGCGACCTGCCGAAGTACCGCACGCTCTTCCCCACGGAGTTCAACTCCGTCGCGGTGATCGAGACCGCGCCCTTCGTCGAGGCCGTCAAGCGCGTGGCGCTGGTCGCCGAGCGGAACACCCCGGTGCGGCTGAGCTTCGAGCAGGGCGTGCTGATCCTGGAGGCCGGCTCCAGCGACGATGCACAGGCTGTGGAAAGGGTCGACGCCGACCTGGACGGCGACGACATCTCGATCGCCTTCAACCCGGGCTTCCTGCTCGAGGGCCTGTCGGCCATCGACTCCCCGGTGGCCCAGCTGTCGTTCACCACGTCGACGAAGCCGGCGCTGCTCAGCGGCCGCCCGGCGAAGGACGCGGAGGCCGACGACGCCTACAAGTACCTGATCATGCCGGTCCGCCTCTCCGGCTGACGGCGGCGGACGGCCCTCGTGCCGAGCGGGCCCCGGCGTGCGCCGGGGCCCTTGCGGCGACTGGCTGACGTGGCCCTGATGAGCGGCTGAGCCCACAGCTGTGCACGGGGTCTCGGGCGTAGGCTCGGACTCGGGTACGAACAGCAACGACTATGTGCAAAGAGGGTCTGTGATGGAGCTCGGTCTCGTCGGTCTCGGCAAGATGGGCGGCAACATGCGCGAGCGCATTCGCCGCGCCGGCCACACCGTCATCGGATACGACCGCAACCCCGACCTGGCCGATGTGGACAGCCTCAAGGCCCTCGTGGACGGCCTCAAGGGCCCGCGGGTGGTCTGGGTCATGGTCCCGGCCGGCGCCGCCACCCAGTCGACCATCGACGAACTGGCCGAGCTGCTCTCGCCCGGCGACCTCGTCGTGGACGGCGGCAACTCCCGCTGGACCGAGGACGAGAAGCACGCCGAGGAGCTGGCGGCCAAGGGCATCGGCTTCGTGGACTGCGGCGTCTCCGGCGGCGTCTGGGGCCTGGAGAACGGCTACGCGCTGATGTACGGCGGCGACAAGGACGACGTCGCCAAGGTGCAGCCGATCTTCGACGCCCTCAAGCCCGAGGGCGACTTCGGCTCCGTGCACGCCGGCAAGGTGGGCGCGGGCCACTTCGCGAAGATGGTCCACAACGGCATCGAGTACGCGATGATGCAGGCCTACGCCGAGGGCTGGGAGCTGCTGGAGAAGGTCGACTCGGTCACCGACGTGCGCGAGGTCTTCCGGTCGTGGCAGGAGGGCACGGTCATCCGTTCCTGGCTGCTGGACCTGGCGGTCAACGCCCTCGACGACGACGAGCACCTGGACAAGCTGCGGGGCTACGCCGAGGACTCCGGCGAGGGCCGTTGGACGGTCGAGGCCGCGATCGACAACGCCGTGCCGCTGCCGGCGATCACGGCGTCGCTCTTCGCGCGCTTCGCGTCCCGTCAGGACGACTCCCCGCAGATGAAGATGATCGCCGCGCTGCGCAACCAGTTCGGTGGCCACGCGGTCGAGAACAAGAAGTAAGCACAACCAGCTCAGCAGCCGGGGAGGTCGGCGCGTAGCCATGCACGTATCGCACCTGTCGCTCGCCGACTTCCGCTCGTACGCCCGGGTCGAGGTCCCGCTCGACCCGGGCGTCACGGCGTTCGTGGGGCCCAACGGGCAGGGCAAGACGAACCTGGTCGAGGCGGTCGGCTACCTCGCCACCCTCGGCAGCCACCGGGTCTCCTCGGACGCGCCGCTGGTGCGGATGGGGGCGGACCGTGCGATCGTCCGGGCCGCGGTCGTCCAGGGCGAACGGCAGCAGTTGGTGGAGCTGGAGCTCAACCCGGGCAAGGCCAATCGCGCCCGGATCAACAGGTCGTCGCAGGTCAGGCCGCGTGATGTGCTGGGCATCGTCCGGACGGTGCTGTTCGCGCCGGAGGACCTGGCGCTGGTCAAGGGCGACCCCGGCGAGCGCCGGCGGTTCCTCGACGAACTGATCACTGCCCGCTCGCCGCGGATGGCGGGCGTGCGCGCGGACTACGACCGCGTCCTCAAGCAGCGCAACACCCTGCTGAAGACGGCGGCGCTGGCCCGGCGGCACGGCGGCCGGCAGATGGACCTGTCGACGCTGGACGTCTGGGACCAGCACCTGGCCCGGGCCGGCGCCGAGTTGCTGGCCCAGCGGCTCGACCTGATCGCCGCGCTGGGGCCGTTGGCGGACAAGGCGTACGAGCAGTTGGCGCCGGGCGGCGGACCGCTGGGGCTGGAGTACCGCGGCTCCGCCGGCGAGGCGATGGCCGCGGTCTCGAACCGCGAGGAGTTGTACGGCGTGCTGCTGGTGGCGCTCGGCGAGGCCCGCAAGAGCGAGATCGAGCGCGGGGTGACCCTGGTCGGGCCGCACCGCGACGATCTGCTGCTGAAGCTGGGGCAGTTGCCGGCGAAGGGCTACGCCAGCCACGGCGAGTCCTGGTCGTACGCGCTGGCCCTGCGGCTCGCGTCGTACGAGCTGCTGCGGGCCGAGGGCAACGAGCCGGTGCTCGTCCTCGACGACGTCTTCGCCGAGCTGGACGCGCGGCGCCGGGAACGGTTGGCGGAGCTGGTGGCGCCGGGCGAGCAGGTGCTGGTGACCGCGGCGGTGGACGACGATGTGCCGGGGGTGCTGGCCGGGGCGCGGTACGCGGTCTCCGGGGGCCTCGTGGAGAAGGTGGAACGGTGACCGAGCCCCAGCCGGAGCGCCCCAAGACGCCGGAGCTGTCCGGCGTGGACCTGGCCCGTCAGGCGCTGGTCGCCGCCAAGGAACAGGCGCGGGCCCGGGGTGCCGCCGTGCAGCAGAAGAAGCAGGCCCGGCGCGGTGGGCTGCGTTCGGGCGCGCGGGCGGACGGCCGGGACCCGCTGCCGTTGGGCGCCGCGATCAACCGCCTGATCACGGAGCGCGGCTGGGAGACCCCGGCGGCGGTCGGTGGGGTGATGGGCCGCTGGCCGCAGCTGGTGGGGCCCGAGGTGGCGCAGCACTGCGAGCCGCAGCGGTACGACGAGGAGGCCCGCGTCCTGACCGTCCAGTGCGATTCGACGGCCTGGGCGACGCAGTTGCGGCTGCTGGCCCCGACGCTGGTGGCCCGCCTCAACGAGGACCTGGGCCACGGCACGGTCAAGATGATCAAGGTGTGGGGGCCGGGCGGTCCGGCCCGCCGGTACGGCCAGCTGCGGGCGCCGGGCAGCAAGGGTCCCGGCGACACCTACGGCTGACCCCGCCCGCGTGGCGGAGCGTTGACGGAGGGGGGCGGTGTTTCACGTGAAACACCGCCCCCCTCCGGGCTTTCTTGCCTGGTCACGGGCTGTTTCACGGGAAACGGCGCACGCCCGTACGGACCCTGTAAACACGTGTGACGCATGAGACTGCGCTCACGGTAGCCGCCGGTTGACATCCCGAAGCGCTGAGTGCCCGCGTGGGCGCCCTGGGCCCCCTTCTCGTATATGGGGAGTCGGCGGACGTCAGTTCAGGGCGGCACATGGCGACTCAGGCGCCTACAAACCCCCATGAGTGTCGGCGCTACCGGTAGACTGGTGACAATCCCGCCCACTCGCGGAACAAGTCGAACGACGAGCCGCTCCCACCTGTCCTTCGCGGGGAGATCGCAACAGGTGCGGAAGGGCTCGTGCTGTGCCAGAAAGGGCGCTTCGTGGCCGACTCCGGCGACCTCAACGAGAACAACATGGCTTCTACCGAAGAGGGGGGTTCGGCCGGCGCTGTGGGCGACTCCTCGGTGGAGAAGTCGTACGACGCCAGCGCGATCACCGTCCTTGAGGGCCTGGACGCGGTTCGCAAGCGCCCCGGCATGTACATCGGCTCAACGGGCGAGCGCGGTCTGCACCACCTCGTGCAGGAGGTCGTCGACAACTCCGTCGACGAGGCGCTGGCCGGCCACGCCGACACCATCGAGGTGACGATCCTCGCCGACGGCGGTGTCCGGGTCGTCGACAACGGCCGCGGCATCCCCGTCGGCATCGTGCCGTCCGAGAACAAGCCGGCCGTCGAGGTCGTGCTCACGGTGCTGCACGCCGGCGGCAAGTTCGGCGGCGGCGGGTACGCGGTCTCCGGTGGTCTGCACGGCGTGGGCGTGTCCGTGGTGAACGCCCTGTCGACCCGGGTCGCGGTCGAGATCTACACCGACGGCTACCGCTGGACCCAGGAGTACAAGCAGGGCGTGCCCACCGCCCCGCTGGCCCAGCACGAGGCCACCGACAAGCACGGCACCTCGGTCACGTTCTGGGCAGACGGCGAGATCTTCGAGACCACCACGTACAGCTTCGAGACGCTGTCCCGGCGCTTCCAGGAGATGGCGTTCCTCAACAAGGGGCTGACCATCTCGCTCAAGGACGAGCGCGCGGACCACGTGGACGAGGACGGCAAGCCGCTCTCGGTGCGGTACCACTACGAGGGCGGCATCGTCGACTTCGTGAAGTACCTCAACTCCCGCAAGGGCGAGCTGGTGCACCCGACGGTGGTCTCGGTGGAGGCCGAGGACAAGGAGCGGAACCTCTCCGTCGACCTCGCGATGCAGTGGAACACCCAGTACAGCGAGGGTGTCTACAGCTTCGCGAACATCATCCACACGCACGAGGGCGGTACCCACGAGGAGGGCTTCCGTGCCGCGCTGACCGGGTTGATCAACCGCTACGCGCGCGACAAGAAGCTGCTGCGCGAGAAGGACGACAACCTCACGGGCGAGGACATCCGCGAGGGTCTGACGGCGATCATCTCGGTCAAGCTCGCCGAGCCGCAGTTCGAGGGCCAGACCAAGACCAAGCTGGGCAACACCGAGGTCAAGACCTTCGTCCAGAAGGTCGTCCACGAGCACCTCAACGACTGGCTGGACCGCAACCCCAACGAGGCCGCGGACATCATCCGCAAGGGCATCCAGGCCGCCACCGCCCGGGTCGCGGCCCGCAAGGCGCGCGACCTGACCCGCCGCAAGGGGCTGCTGGAGACGGCGTCGCTGCCCGGCAAGCTGAGCGACTGCCAGTCCAACGACCCGACCAAGTGCGAGATCTTCATCGTCGAGGGTGACTCCGCCGGTGGTTCGGCCAAGTCCGGCCGCAACCCGGAGTACCAGGCGATCCTCCCGATCCGCGGCAAGATCCTCAACGTCGAGAAGGCCCGGGTCGACAAGATCCTGCAGAACAACGAGGTCCAGGCGCTGATCTCGGCCTTCGGCACCGGGGTCCACGAGGACTTCGACATCGAGAAGCTCCGCTACCACAAGATCATCTTGATGGCGGACGCCGACGTCGACGGCCAGCACATCAACACCCTGCTGCTGACCTTCCTGTTCCGCTTCATGCGACCGCTGGTCGAGGCCGGGCACGTCTACCTCTCCCGCCCCCCGCTGTACAAGATCAAGTGGGGTCGGGACGACTTCGAGTACGCCTACTCCGACCCGGAGCGGGACGTGCTGATCGAGCGCGGCAAGCAGAACGGCAAGCGGATCCGCGAGGACTCCATCCAGCGGTTCAAGGGTCTCGGCGAGATGAACGCCGAGGAGCTGCGCGTGACGACCATGGACGCCGACCACCGGGTGCTCGGCCAGGTCTCGCTGGACGACGCGGCCCGCGCGGACGACCTCTTCTCCGTCCTCATGGGCGAGGACGTCGAGGCCCGCCGCTCGTTCATCCAGCGCAACGCCAAGGACGTCCGCTTCCTCGACATCTGAGCCCTGTCGGCCCGCACACCAGCCGCAGCTCGAAAGGACTTTGAACCACCATGGCCGACGAGAACCCCCCTGTGACCCCGGACGGCGTGACCGCCGAGGGCGCGCCCGCCACCATCGACGGCGTCGGAATGCGCGTCGAGCCCGTCGGGCTCGAAACGGAGATGCAGCGCTCCTACCTCGACTACGCGATGTCCGTCATCGTCTCGCGTGCGCTGCCCGACGTCCGCGACGGCCTCAAGCCGGTGCACCGCCGCGTGCTCTACGCGATGTACGACGGTGGCTACCGCCCCGAGAAGGGCTTCTACAAGTGCGCCCGCGTCGTCGGCGACGTCATGGGTACGTACCACCCGCACGGTGACACCTCCATCTACGACGCGCTGGTCCGCCTCGCCCAGCCGTGGTCGATGCGGATGCCGCTGGTCGACTCCAACGGCAACTTCGGCTCCCCGGGCAACGACCCGGCCGCCGCCATGCGGTACACCGAGTGCAAGATGGCGCCGCTGTCCATGGAGATGCTCCGGGACATCGACGAGGAGACCGTCGACTTCCAGGACAACTACGACGGCCGCAACCAGGAGCCGACGGTCCTGCCGTCCCGCTTCCCCAACCTGTTGATCAACGGCTCGGCCGGTATCGCGGTCGGCATGGCCACCAACATCCCGCCGCACAACCTCCGCGAGGTCGCCGAGGGCGCGCAGTGGGCGCTGGCCCACCCGGAGGCGTCCAGCGAGGAACTGCTGGAAGCGCTGATCGAGCGGATCAAGGGCCCCGACTTCCCCACCGGCGCGCTGGTGGTGGGCCGCAAGGGCATCGAGGAGGCGTACCGCACCGGCCGCGGCTCCATCACCATGCGCGCGGTCGTCGAGGTCGAGGAGATCCAGAACCGCCAGTGCCTGGTGGTCACCGAACTCCCCTACCAGGTCAACCCGGACAATCTCGCGCAGAAGATCGCCGACCTGGTCAAGGACGGCAGGGTCGGCGGCATCGCGGACGTCCGCGACGAGACCTCCTCGCGCACCGGCCAGCGGCTGGTCATCGTCCTCAAGCGGGACGCGGTCGCCAAGGTCGTCCTCAACAACCTCTACAAGCACACCGACCTGCAGACCAACTTCGGCGCGAACATGCTCGCGCTGGTCGACGGCGTGCCGCGCACCCTCTCCCTGGACGCCTTCATCCGGAACTGGGTCACGCACCAGGTCGAGGTCATCGTCCGCCGGACGAAGTTCCGGCTGCGCAAGGCCGAGGAGCGGGCCCACATCCTGCGCGGTCTGCTCAAGGCGCTGGACGCCATCGACGAGGTCATCGCGCTGATCCGCCGCAGCGACACGGTCGAGGTGGCCCGCGAGGGCCTGATGGGCCTGCTGCGGATCGACGAGATCCAGGCGAACGCGATCCTGGAGATGCAGCTCCGCCGGCTGGCGGCCCTGGAGCACCAGAAGATCACCGCCGAGCACGACGAGCTCCAGCGCAAGATCCGCGAGTACAACGCGATCCTGGCCTCCCCCGAGCGGCAGCGCCAGATCATCAGCGAGGAACTCGCCTCGATCGTCGACAAGTTCGGCGACGACCGGCGCAGCAAGCTGGTGCCCTTCGAGGGTGACATGTCCATCGAGGACCTGATCGCCGAGGAGGACATCGTCGTCACCATCAGCCGTGGCGGCTACGTGAAGCGGACGAAGACCGACGACTACCGCTCGCAGAAGCGCGGCGGCAAGGGCGTGCGGGGCACCAAGCTCAAGGAAGACGACATCGTCGACCACTTCTTCGTCTCCACCACCCACCACTGGCTGCTCTTCTTCACCAACAAGGGCCGGGTCTACCGCGCCAAGGCCTACGAACTCCCGGACGCCGGACGGGACGCGCGCGGCCAGCACGTGGCCAACCTCCTGGCCTTCCAGCCGGACGAGCAGATCGCCCAGATCCTGGCGATCCGCGACTACGAGGCGGCGCCCTACCTGGTCCTCGCCACCAAGGCCGGCCTGGTGAAGAAGACCCCGCTCAAGGACTACGACTCGCCCCGCTCCGGCGGTGTGATCGCGATCAACCTGCGCGAGCAGGCGGACGGCTCGGACGACGAGCTGATCGGCGCCGAGCTGGTCTCCGAGACCGACGACCTGCTGCTGATCAGCAGGAAGGCCCAGTCGATCCGGTTCACCGCGACCGACGAGGCGCTGCGTCCGATGGGCCGCGCCACCTCGGGCGTGAAGGGCATGAGCTTCCGCGAGGACGACGAACTGCTCTCGCTGAACGTGGTCCGGGAAAACACCTACGTGTTCACCGCGACCGACGGCGGCTACGCCAAGCGCACCGCGGTCGGCGAGTACCGCGTCCAGGGCCGCGGCGGCCTGGGCATCAAGGCCGCCAAGATCGTCGAGGACCGGGGTTCGCTGGTCGGGGCGCTGGTCGTCGAGGAGACCGACGAGATCCTCGCGATCACGCTCGGCGGTGGCGTGATCCGTACGCGGGTCAACGAGGTCCGGGAGACCGGCCGTGACACCATGGGCGTCCAACTGATCAACCTGGGCAAGCGAGATGCCGTCGTCGGCATCGCGCGCAACGCCGAGGCCGGTCGCGAGGCCGAGGAGGTCGACGGGCCCGACGGGCTCGACGAGACCGGTGAGGCCGAGGAGTCCGGGGCGACCGCAGCCGAGGGTGCGCAGCCCGCGGCGGAGTAACACGAGGAGTAGGTCGTGAGTGGAGCCACGGGCGCTGCGACGGGCGGCACGGACGTCACACAGGACTCCGCGCCGGAACCCGCAACCGAGGGGGAACGCAGCGCCCGTGGCTCCGTCGCGTCCGACGGCACCCCGGACGAGGGCGCCCATGAGGGGGGAACCGTGACCAACACCCGACAGCCGCAGCCCCAGCCGCAGCCCCAGCCACCGGGCCGGGGTGGCCAGGGGCAGCCCCAGGGCGGCACACAGCAGCCGTACGAGCCGCCCCAGGCGTACCCCACGGGCGGCGCGGAGACCGGAGCCGGTCAGGCCGTGCGCAAGCCGCGTACGGGCGCCAGCACGGCCCCGCGGACGCGCAAGGCCCGCCTCCGGGTGGCGCGCACCGACCCCTGGTCGGTGATGAAGGTGAGCTTCCTGCTGTCGATCGCGCTGGGCGTCTGCACGGTGGTGGCGGTGGCGGTCCTGTGGATGGTGATGGACGCGATGGGCGTCTTCTCCACCGTCGGCAAGACGATCAGCGAGGCGACCGGCTCCGCCGAGGGCGGTGGCTTCGATCTGCAGTCGTTCCTCTCGCTGCCGCGGGTGCTGCTGTTCACCTCGGTCATCGCGGTGATCGACGTCGTCCTGGCGACCGCGCTGGCCACCCTCGGCTCGTTCATCTACAACCTGTCGGCGGGCTTCGTGGGCGGTGTGGAGCTGACCCTCGCCGAGGACGAGTGAGTGGGCGTGGCGGGCGGCTGCACCGGGCGCTCCCGAGGCCTCGGGAACCGATTTTGGGAACGCCTCTGAAGTGCGCTAATCTTCTGGTGCAGCGAGCGAGCGGCTATAGCTCAGACGGTTAGAGCGCTTCCCTGATAAGGAAGAGGCCCCAGGTTCAAGTCCTGGTAGCCGCACCGCACACACGGCCCGGCCGGAGAATTCTCCGGCCGGGCCGCTGCTTTTGGCCGCGAGGCCGCCCGATGGGCCGTGGGAACGGAAGTCGGGGGCGATTCGTTGTGCAGGGGCGGGAGTTGAGGCCGGTTTGGCGCCCCCGGACGGGGTGTTGTCGAGTGCGGGCTAGATAACCGATCGGTATCGGCCGGTGTGTATCATCGGCCGACATAGGGTCCCCTACGTCAACGAAAGACGAGGTCGCGCGGTGAAGAAGCTTCTCCTGGTCGCACTGGCCGCCATCGGCGGGCTCCTCGTGTACCGCCAGATCCAGGCGGATCGCGCCGAGCAGGATCTGTGGACGGAGGCGACCGACTCCGTGCCCGCAGGTTCGGGTGTGTGAGACCACGCACAGCACAGTTCGTATGGACCCCGGTTGCCCCAAGGGCGACCGGGGTTTCGTACGTGTCGGGGGCGGGCAGGCTCTCGATTTGCGATCGCACATTAATGAGTTGCAGCGGCAAAGTCGCTGGTCGTGATGTCGATGTCCGGGCTGTGACCGGCGGACGCGAGGGGGACGGGACGTGGCACGACCACCACGCAGGGGGCCGGCGCTGGAGGTACGGGTTCCCCCTGCTCGGACGAGGCTGAGGGCGTGGGGGGTGCTGCTGGCCCTGACCGCGGTGGCGCTCCCGGCCGCGTCGGTCCCGCGGGCGTCGCCGTCCGCCGCCGAGGGCAGCGGGTTGGTGATGGTGCTCGACTCCTCCGGTTCGATGGCCGGCAGCGACGGGGCCGGGAGCACCCGCATCGCCGCCGCCCGCAAGGCCGTCGGCACCGTCGTCGACGCCCTGCCCGAGGGGTATCCCACCGGCCTGCGCGTCTACGGCGCGGACAAGCCCAAGGGCTGCGACGACACCCGGCTCGCACAGCCGGTCGCCCCGCTGGACCGGGACGGCCTCAAGAAGGCGGTCGCGGGCGTGACTCCCAAGGGCGACACCCCCATCGGGCTCTCCCTGACCAAGGCCGCCCAGGACCTTCCCCGGCCGGCCGCCGGCGTGGGCGGCAGGCGCACCATCGTGCTGGTCTCCGACGGTGCGGACACCTGCAAGAGCCCGCAGGCCTGCCAGGTCGCGTCCCAACTCGCCGCGTCCAGCCCCGATCTGCACGTCGACGTCATTGGCTTCCAGGTCGCCGCCGCGTCCCGCAGCCAGTTGGAGTGCATCGCCAAGTCCGGCAACGGCCAGTACTACGACGCTCCGGATGCCGCGTCGCTCGCCCGTCAGTTGCAGCGGGCCGGCCAACTGTCCGCTGCGGGCTACCGGTTCCGGGGCACCCAGGTCAGCGGCACGGACGACCGCAAGGGCGCACCCGTCGTCCGCCCCGGGCAGTACCTGGACAGCATCGGCCCCAACGAGAAGCGGTACTACGCCGTCGATCTGGACGCGGCGTCGGCGGCCGACTTCTCCGCCACCGTGGTGCCGCCGCCCGGCGCCGCGGTCGACACCCTCGACACCGTGCGCACGCAGATCGTGTACGGCGCGGACGGCAGCTGTCAGTCCTCGACCGCGATGTTCGGTCAGCGGGAGGGCGCCACCCCGCTGACCGCGGCCGTCAGCCGCATTCCGTCGCAGGGCGGCACCGGTACCTGCGACAAGGCCGGCCGGTACGGGCTGGTCGTCGAACGGCGCGCGGACCCCGGCTCGGACGCCGCGCGCTGGCCGATGGAGCTGATGTTTCACGTGGAACCACCGCTGGCGAAGGGTGCCACCCCCGCGCAGTCGTCACCGGAGTACGGCGCGGGCGGCAAGGCCGCCACGCTGCCCACCACCCAGCCCAAGGGCGTCACCGGCGGCACCGGATTCAACGACGCCCGCCCGCTGGGCCCGGGCGTCTGGCGGGACCAGATCCTCCCCGCGCAGACGCTCTGGTACAAGGTGCCGATCAGCTGGGGCCAACAGCTGCGCTACGACGTGGAGTTCGCCAACGCGCCGCGGTCCGGCCAGAGCGTTCGCACCTCGTTCGGCAGCACCCAGGTCTACACGCCGTTCCGTGCCCCCGTCGGCAGCGGGACCGGCGTCTTCAACCCGCAGGTGCCGTACAGCGGGCGACCTGCCTCGCTGAGCATGGGAACGGTGCCGGTCTCCTGGAGCAACCGCTACGAGACGTACCCCACCGTCATCCCCGTCCACGCCAAGGGCGACTTCTACATCGCGGTCACGCTCGGCGCGAGGTCGGCGCAGATCGCGCAGAACCCGAAAATCGGCGTGGTGCTGCGGGTCGCCGTCCTGGGGCGGGCGAAGGCCGGTCCGGAGGTCGGCGCGGCGGCCGATCAGGACGAGGCGCCCGACGGCGGTTCGGGTCCGACGGCCGGCGGCACGACGGGCGGCCACTGGCCCGCGATCCGGGTCGCCGGCGTGTCCGTCGGCGGGCTGGGCGTCCTCCTGCTGGCCGGGCTGGGCCTGTCGTACGGCTGGGCCCGCCGGAAGCCGCGGTCGGGCAACGGGGGAGCCGCGCGGTGACGCGGCGCGCAACGGGGATGCGGGGCCTGGCCGCCCTCGCGGCGCTGGCCCTGCCGGCGCTCACGTCGGCGCCGTCGGCCGCGGCCGACGGCGCACCGCGCTACCGGACGGCCGCCGGCAGCAAGCCCGTCAAGGGGGCCGAGAGCGCTGCGGAGGCCCCGCGACTGGACCGCGGGCAGCACGTGGACACCTTCCGGCGCGGGGAGACCAAGTACTACGCGGTCGCCCTCGACGGCACCAGCAACGCCTACTTCCCGGTGGTCGCCGTGCCCCGCCCGGGCACCAAGGTCGAGGACTACACCGACCGACTGACCGTCAAGGTCGAGGACAGCGGCGGCACCACCTGCGGCTCGGACGGGACCGCGCAGTTCCACAGCGGCGGCACCGCCTACCCGGTCGCCGACTACGCCGCCCGCCTCATCGGCCCGGGCGTCGCCAACTGCCAGCACGCCGGCCCCTACTACGTGGTCGTCAGCCGCGAGGGTCCGCTGACCTCGGGGCCGGAGCCCTGGGCCGTCGAGATCGGCCACCTCACCGAACCCGCGCTCCAGGGCGCGGCCCCGTCCCCGTCGGCCCCCGGCGGCTGGAGCTCCGCCACGCCCGCGCCGCCCACGGACGCCACCACCCACCAGGTCCTGGGCGGCAGCGGGTTCAACGACGCGGCGGCGGTCCGCAGGGGCGTGTGGCGGGACCGCCTCGCCCCCGGCGAGACCCGCTTCTACCGCGTCCCGGTGGACTGGGGGCAGCGCCTCAACCTCAGCGCCGAACTCCCCAACTCCACGACACCGACAACCGCGTTCGTCCCGAGCGCGCTCGGACTCACCGTCTACAACCCGGCGCGCGGCGCGGTCAGCCAGGACGGCTTCGTCGCGTACGACGGGAAACCGGCCGCGGCGAGGGCGTTCACCGCACCGGTGGCCTACGGCAACCGCGCGGCACCGGAGCGCGCGGTCGCCGGGATGCGCTTCGCCGGCTGGTACTACGTGGCGGTCACCTTGAGCGCGCGCACCGCGGCGGCCTTCCCCCAGGGGGCCGCGCTCACCCTCCGGGTGGACCTCCGCGGCACTCCGCAGGCCGGGCCCGGCTACGTCTCGCCGGCCGGCGACCTCGGCAGCCCGCCGGGCGACGACGGCACGCGAGGGCCCGCGCAGGGCACGGGCGGCCCCCGGACGGCCGTGGCGTACGCCGGGATCGGCGTCGGGGTGCTGCTGTTGGCCGGGCTGGGCGCCTGGACGGTGCTGGCCCGCCGGGCCGCCGCCCGCGGGACCGTCCCGACCGTCCTGCCGCGCCCGGAGCTGCCCACGGACCAGCAGACGACCCGGGCGTCACCCCGCCGGCCCGCGGCGCCCTAGGCCGCTTCTGACGGTCAGCCGTCGAGCAGTGCCCACACCCCGACCGCGATGCACAGCAGCGCCACGATCAGGACCGGGACCGCGACCTTCGGGGGCGGTCCCGGTTTCCGTACCGGGTCGGCCGGGGCGGGCGTCGCCGGCACGCCGGCGCCCGGGGTCGGTGGATGGCCCGGCAGCGGCGGCTGCCCGGCGGTGTACGGGCGGGTGGCGGGCGCCAGCGGGGATGCCGCGGCCGTCGGCTCGTACCGCGGCATCGGGGCCGGCAGCGGCGTCGGCGGCGGGGTGCGGGGCGGGGTGGTCGGTGGGGCCGGGACGGTGCCGCGCGGCGGGGTGGCCGGAGGCGGTGGGGCGCTCGGCTGCAGCGGGAGCGACGGCTCCGGCGGTGCGAGGTGGAAGCTCCCGGTGTCCGTGAAGGAGGCCGGGCCGGTGACCGGGCGCCCGCCGGTGGGGGAGGGCGCGGTGGATGCGGCGCCGGCCGCGGTGGTGCCCCCGGTGGCCTCGCCGCGCGGTGCGCCGCGCAGCGGACCGTCCGGACCGAATCCGGACGGCAGCGGCCCGATGTGGTCGAAGACCTCGACGACCTCGTCCTCGATGGTCGCCTCCGGCAGCAGCTCGGCCGCCGCCAGCAGTGCCTTGCGGGCCCCCGTCGCGGTCTTGAACCGGGCGTCCGGATCGGGGTGCAGCAGCGACGCCAGCACCTGCCACAGCGGCTCCGGTACGTCCTCGGGGGCGTTCGGTATGCCGCCGTGGTCCATGAACCGCCGGACCAGCGCCTCGGTGTCCGGTTTGGCGCCGGTGATCAGGCTGAGCGCGACCAGCCCGGCCGCGAACAGGTCCGCGGGGAAGTCCGGTTCGGACCCCAGCATCTGCTCCGGCGCGAAGTAACCCGGTGTCCCCACCACGTAGTTGGTCTCGGTCAGTCGCGGCTCGCCCTTGCGCATCGCGATGCCGAAGTCGGACAGCCGCAGGTGCGGGCGGCCGGTGCCGGTGGCCTCCAGCAGGATGTTCGCCGGCTTGATGTCCCGGTGCACCACGCCCTCGGCGTGCACGGCGGTCAGCCCGGCCAGCAGCTGGTCCATCAGCGTGCACACCATGCCCGCGGGCAACGGGCCGTAGTCGCCGGTCAGATGGGCCAACGAGCCGCCGTGCACCAGGTCCATGGTGAACAGCACCTTGTCGTCGTCCGCGGCCCAGCTCGCCGGGGCCAGCACGTGCGGGTGATCGATCCGCAGCGCCTGCTCCCGGACGAAGCGCAGCAGGGTGTGCGCATCGCTCTGTTGCAGCACTTTGGCCGCCACGTAGCGGCGGCGCCGATGGTCCCAGGCGCGCCAGACGGCGCCCACTCCGCCCCGACCGATCGGGTCCACGAGCTCGTACCGACCGGCGAAGATCTCACCCATTGCGCCCCGTCCGCTTCTGGATCACGACTCCCTGCGGCCAACTCCCCTGCGGCCGCACGCGCTTGGCTAGCTCTGGTGCGCCTCGTAGTGGGCGACGGCGTCGGCGGTGCGGCCGGCACCGTAGACCCGGAGGAACTCTGCCAGCTCGGGGTGGGTGGCGGCGAGGCCGTTCGCCGCGTCGATGATCTCGCCGGCGTCGGAGACCGACCGCAGCAGCGACTGGATCTCCCGCACCACCCGGCGCACCGTGGTGGCGCCCGTCGACGACGTGGTCTGCGTGGTGTTGTTCAGGACCGATCCGCCCGCCGTCTTCTTGATCTCTTCCATCCGGTCGGTGGCCTCGGCGGCGCTGACGCTGCCGTCCGCGACCTGACCGGCCAACTCCTGCAGCGCCTGCACCCGCTGCACCACGGCGGGGTTGCCTATCTTGGCGCGCTGCCCGCTCATCAGCTGGGACAACATCGGGGCGGACAGGCCGAGCACCGCGGCCAGCCGGGCCTGGTTCAACCCGAGGTCGTCGATGAGACGGCGGAACAGCGCGCCCAGAGGTTCTCCGTACCAACTGCGCTGGAGCTCCCGGGCCCGCGCGGTGGCTTCCTGCTGTGCTGCATCCATGCCGTCTCCCCTGTATCCCCGATCGCGCTTCGCTGCCGCGAATCTCGCGAAGCATCCTACGGAGAGCGACGGTGTGCGGCGATACCCGGTCGGGAAAGCGCCCTGACACCGGGTACCCTGTTCGGCGAAGGGGCCTTAGCTCAGTTGGTAGAGCGCTGTCTTTGCATGGCAGATGTCAGGGGTTCGACTCCCCTAGGCTCCACCCCACACCCCTCCGACCTGCGGTAACGCGGCGGAGGGGTTTTTTGTGCGCCGCCGCGTCCGGTGGCCCGCCCCCGATGCTCGGCGCCGCGGTCCTCAAGGCCGGCACGAGCGCGGCCAACTCGCCTACGGGCAGGCACGAGCGGACGCCGGTCCGCGGGCTCCTGCCCGGGTGCCCGTCCCGGTGCCGGCCCGGGCCCGCGCACGCCAACGGGCCGTGCCCCCGGTGCGGGGTGCGGCCCGTTGGCGGTGGAGTCGGGGTCAGGCGGTGGGGCCGCCGCCGCGTCGTTCGTCGGATTCCGCCTCGGCCTGCTTGGCCCGCACCTCGGGGTCGAGCGGGCCGCCCTGCCCGCCGTCGACGGAGCTCAGGTGGCCGCGTTCGTCGACCTCGGTGGGCGCCGGCGGCTCGACCAGCCAGTCCGGGTTGGCCTGCTTGTCCCACCACTTCCAGGCGGCGACCGCACCGGCCACCACGACGCCCAGCAGCGCCAGCCGCTTGGCGGCCTTGCCGCAGGCCGCCCGGCGGCACTGCTTCTTCTGCAGCTTCTCGATCTCCGCGGCCGTCACCTGCCCACGGAGTGCGGCCAGTGCCGCGGCGCCCCTGGCCAGCGCCTCCTCGCGCACCGGCTCGGCCGCCGCCCGGGCGTTGACCACGGCGTTCTCCAGCCGCGGGGTGGTGTAGTCGGCGGCCTGGCGTGCGGCCTGGAGGGTGCGCAGGGCGGCCCGGCTCGCCGCTGCGTCCATCTTGGGCGGCAGCGCGCCGCGGGCGTGCTCGATCCGCGGGGACAGGTGGGTGTCGTACTGGGCCCGGGCCTGCTGCGCCGCCTCGGCGACCCGGGGGGCGAGCCGGGTGCGCGCCTCCTGCGAGTAGTGGACGGCGGCGTCCTTGGCCGTACCGGCGTAGGGAGCCACCACCTCCGCTGCGTGCCGCACGCCGTCCTTGGCCGAATGGGTCGCGGCGCGCACGCTGTCCTTGCGGGTCACGGGGATCCTCCTCCTCGGTGGGGTCCGGGTCTGGGGGCTGCTCCCCCACCTCTGCTGTGTCGCCTGTCCACCCGATTGACGAGCATGCCCGCTCCCCGCCCACACGGCATGTGCGAACGGGCATCCGGGTCATTGGGGACCTTCCGGAGCCTTGTGTCGACGATGCCACGCACTGCCGCATTGCGCGCGGGAAATCAGTACGAAGACCGTCAAGAGGTGGCGGCCCGGCACCCCGCGGGCAGTTCATGACAGGATCGGGGACCGTCAGTGAAGACTTATGGAAGGTAGATCGTGGCTGAGCAGCTGTACGCCACCCTGAAGACGAACCAGGGCGACATCGAACTCCGGCTCCTGCCGAACCACGCCCCCAAGACGGTCAAGAACTTCGTGGAGCTCGCCAACGGCGAGCGGGAGTGGACCGACCCGAACACCGGTCAGAAGACCACCGCCCGTCTCTACGACGGCACCGTCTTCCACCGCGTGATCAGCGGCTTCATGCTGCAGGGCGGTGACCCGCTGGGCAACGGTACGGGCGGCCCCGGCTACAAGTTCGCCGACGAGTTCCACCCCGACCTGGCGTTCACCAAGCCGTACCTGCTGGCCATGGCCAACGCCGGTCCGGGCACCAACGGCTCGCAGTTCTTCATCACCGTGTCCCCGACCGCCTGGCTGACGGGCAAGCACACCATCTTCGGTGAGGTCACCAACGAGGCCAGCAAGAAGGTCGTCGACACCATCGCCGAGGCCCAGACCAACCCGCGCACCGACCGTCCGGTGCAGGACGTCGTCATCGAGTCGGTGATCATCGAGACCCGCTGAGCGGGTCCCGCCCCGGCCTGTTCCGGGGAACCATCGCGCCCCGTCCGGTCGTAGAAGAGGGAGACGGGGCGCGAAGCTCGTTGTGGGGCGGCGCCCGGGCGACGGGTGGGGCGTGAAGCCCGTTGTGGGGCGCTGCTCGGGTGACGGGCGGCTGCCCCGGCGACCCCGGTGAGAATGAGGACGAGGGGACCGATGGACCAGCCAGGCAGCCCACAGGAGCCGCAGCAGGCGCACGGCCAGGACGGCCTGCCCGGTTGCCACCGTCACCCGGACCGGCCGACCGGCATCCGCTGCACCCGTTGCGACCGGCCGATCTGCCCGGAGTGCATGGTCAGCGCCTCGGTCGGCTTCCAGTGCCCGGACTGCGTGCGCACCGGCGGCGGCAGCGGCCCGGCGCCGCGGGCCAGCGCGCCGCGCACGATGGCGGGCGGCACGCTCACCGCCGACCCCAAGCTGATCACCAAGATCCTGCTGGGCCTCAACGTCGCGGTCTTCGTCGCGGTGCTCGCGACCCAGCAGTCCGGGTTCGACCTGGTCAACCGGCTCGACATGATCGGCCTGGCCGTCGACCCCAGCCGCTACCAGCTGGTCGGGGTCGCGCATGGCGAGTGGTACCGCCTGCTGACCGCGGTCTTCCTGCACCAGGAGATCGCGCACATCGGCTTCAACATGCTCTCGCTGTGGTGGCTGGGCCCGCCGCTGGAGGCGGCGCTCGGCCGGCTCCGCTTCACCGCCCTGTACCTGCTGGCCGGGCTGGGCGGCAGCGCTCTGACCTTCCTGCTCAGCGCGCAGAACCAGCCCTCGTTGGGCGCGTCCGGCGCGATCTTCGGCCTGCTGGGTGCCACGGCCGTGCTGATGCGCCGGCTGCGGTACGACATGAAGCCGGTGCTGATCCTGCTCGCCCTCAACCTGGCCTTCACGTTCCTGTGGCCGAACATCGCCTGGCAGGCGCACGTCGGCGGGCTGGTCGTGGGCGCCGCGGTGGCGTTCGGCATGGTGCACGCGCCGCGGGAGCGCCGGACGCTGGTGCACGTCGGCACCTGCGCGCTGGTCCTGCTCGCGATCGTCGCCCTGGTGTGGGTACGCACCCTTCAACTGGTGGGTTGAGGCCCCGCGGGGCCATGTTGTCCACAGTCAGTGAAGGATCTTGTGCATGCTGTGCAGAAGTCGGCCCCACTGCCCCGCTGTGCGGTGTTTCCGCAGGAAGGCGCGGGGATGGAGGCCGGCGCCGGGGGGGTGCCGCCGGTCACACCGGCGTCAACCCCCCGAAGGTTATCCACAGATCTTCTGAAGTTTTCCCCGGCTGTGGATAACTGTGTGGATGGCCTTGGGCAGGGCTTGCGCTACCCCTGAGGGCGGGCGGGGGCTACTTCCACTGGGTGGAGACGCCGAACCCCACCGCGATGAAGCCGAAGCCGCACACGATGTTCCAGTTGCCCATCGCCTTGATCGGCAGATCGCCCTCGGAAACGTAGTACAGCACGATCCACGCGAGCCCGATGACGAACATCGCCAGCATCAGCGGCGCGACCCACCCGCGGCCTGCGTTCATCTTCAGATTGGTGGTCTTCGCCGGCGGCGGCGTGAAGTCGTCCTTCTTGCGGATCCGTGACTTCGGCACGAGGAACTCTCCTGTCGATGTGCTGCTCCCCCACTCTCCACGGTGAGCGGGCGGTTCCCTCCGCACGGATGCGGTACGAGAGCCAGGGTACGGACACGAGGGGAACGGAATTCCTTCCCAGGCGTCCGTTAGCGTAGTGCTTCCGCGGCGTCGTAAGGAGTAAGGGTACGTTGAGCACTTCCGACGGCTCCCCCGGGCGCCCCCTCCGAGCCCGACTGCGGCCCGTTCGGCTCCTCACCCTCCTCGTCTTCGCCCTCGCCGGCCTGATGTTCTGGCTCAGCTTCGACACCGCCCGCGGCACCAACCTCCGCTCGGACGATCCGATGCTGCGGCTGTCCGACCTGATCCAGGAACGCAGCCACAAGAACGGCACCCAGGACGAGCGCAACGCCGGTCTGCGCTCCGAGGTCGACGCCCTCGCCCGCCGCGACACCGCCCCGTCCGCCTCCCAGGACGCCGCGCTCCAGGGCCTGGAAAAGAACGCCGGCACCAAGCCGGTCTCCGGCCAGGGGCTGACGGTCACGCTCACCGACGCCCCGCCGAACGCCACCGCCAAGATCCCCGGCATCCCCGAGCCCCAGCCCAACGACCTCGTCATCCACCAGCAGGACCTCCAGGCCGTGGTGAACGCGCTCTGGCACGGCGGCGCCAAGGGCATCAAGGTCATGGACCAGCGGCTGATCTCCACCAGTGCGGTCCGCTGTGTCGGCAACACCCTGATCCTCCAGGGCCGGGTCTACTCCCCGCCCTACAAGATCACCGCAGTCGGCGACCGCGACGCCCTCAACAGCGCCCTGACCGCGTCCCCCGCCATCCAGAACTACCTCCAGTACGTCAACGCCTACGGCCTCGGTTGGAAAGTCGACCAGGACGAGGCGGTGACTCTTCCCGGCTACTCCGGCACAGTGGATCTCCACTACGCACAGCCTGTGAAGCCGTAGCCCGCATCCCGCGGGCCGGCAGGGAGGGGCGGTCGGATGACGGTGCGGTGGATCGTGCGGACGGCCAGCGAAATCTGTCTCACCGTGGGCGCGTTGATCGTCCTCTTCGTCGTCTACCTCCTCTACTGGACCGGCGTCCGGGCGGACAGTGCGATGGACGGCGAGATCGGCAGGCTCCAGGACCAGTGGTCCACCGGCCCTGTCGCCGCCGGCGCCCCCGCCCCCACACCCAACGCCCCGCCCCGCCGCTACGCCCCGGGCGCGTCCTTCGCCGTGATGTACATCCCCCGCTTCGGGCCGGACTGGGCCAAGCCCGTCCTGGAGGGCACCGGGACCGACGTCCTCCAGCGCGGCCTGGGCCACTACGACCGGACCGCGCGGCTCGGCGCGACCGGAAACTTCGCCGTCGCCGGCCACCGCCGCACCTACGGCGACCCGTTCAAGGACTTCCCACAACTGCGCCCCGGGGACGCCGTGGTCCTCACCGACGGCACCACGTGGTTCACCTACCGCATCGACAACCACCCCTACACGACGCTGCCCACCGACATCGGCGTGATCGATCCGGTCCCGCAGAAGTCCGGCTTCACCGGTCCCGGCCGCTACCTGACGCTGACCACCTGCGAACCGGAGTGGGGCCACAGCCACCGCCTGATCGCCTGGGCGCACCTCGATTCGACCCAATCCGTCACCCAGGGAAGGCCGTCGGCTTTGCCCGGCTGACCCACCCGGGCACAGCCTCTCCCCTTACTCTGGTGTCGCAATCGACATCGTCCAACGGCATCGGCAAGGGGACAGCGACAGCATGTACGGCTGGATCTGGCGGCATCTGCCGGGCACCACGTGGGTGAAGGCGCTGCTTTCCGTGGTGCTCGCCCTGGCGGTGGTCTTCGTGCTCTTCCAGTGGGTCTTTCCGTGGGCGGAGCCACTGCTCCCCTTCAATGACGTCACTGTCGACCAAGGGATGGCAGCCACCCGATGACCGCACGGATTCTCGTCGTCGACAACTACGACAGCTTCGTCTTCAACCTGGTCCAGTACCTCTACCAGCTCGGTGCCGCATGCGAGGTGCTGCGCAACGACGAGGTGGCCCCGCGCCATGCCCAGGACGGCTTCGACGGCGTGCTGCTCTCCCCGGGCCCCGGTACCCCCGAGCAGGCCGGGATCTGCGTCGACATGGTCCGGCACTGCGCGGACACCGGCGTCCCGGTGTTCGGCGTGTGCCTGGGCCTGCAGTCGATGGCGGTCGCCTACGGCGGAGTGGTGGACCGGGCCCCCGAGCTGCTGCACGGCAAGACCTCGCCCGTCCTCCACGAGGGCGCCGGCGTCTTCGCCGGACTGCCCTCGCCCTTCACCGCCACCCGCTACCACTCGCTGGCCGTCGAACCGGACACCGTCCCCGACGAGCTGGCGGTCACGGCCTGGACGGAGGCGCCCGACGCCCCCGGCGGCCGGATCATCATGGGCCTGCGCCACCGTGAACTCCCCGTGGAGGGCGTGCAGTTCCACCCCGAGTCGGTACTGACGGAATGGGGACACCGGATGCTGGCCAACTGGCTGGTGGAGTGCGGCGACATGGGAGCGGTGGAGCGTTCGGCGGGGCTTGCCCCGGTGGTCGGCAAGGCCGGCGCGTGACCGCGCTGCGCCCCGAGCACGAAGGGCGGTCCTACGAACCGCACGAGGACCCGCCACAGGCACCGCAGGACCCGTACGCGCCCACCGAGCCACCCGGCCGGTCTGACGCGTTCGAAGCGGCGGTGGGACGGCTCGACGACCCGCTGAACGACCCCCTGCCCGGTCGGTCGGCGCCGTCGCGCCCCCACCCTGACCCGTACCCGACCTCGTACGCCCCGGACGCGCCCACCGCCCGCCCCGGCGGGGGAGCCGCGGCCGAGGGCTCCCCCTGGTTCCGGCCCCGCCAGGACCCGCCGGCGCCCTCCCGGCCCGCGACACCGGAGCCTCCGCGGCGTTCGGCCCGGCACCGCAGACCCGGCCCCGGCGACACCCCGCCGGTGCCCCGGCCCGCGCCGCCGCGCGGCCCCGAAGCCGATCTCTACGGCCAGGTGAACGGCGGCTTCGGCCGCGGCAGTTACGCGCCACCCCCGACCGAGCCGATATCCGACCCGCACGGCCCGCACGGGGTCGCGGAGGCCCTCACCGCGCCCCTCCCCACGATCCCCCCGCTGGTTCCGTCACGGTCCGGTCGGTCCTTGCGCCCCACACCGACCGCTGCTCCGCCACGGTCGGACGACGAGACCATGGCGCTGCGCCAGGCCGAACAGCCCGTCCGGGGCGACGTTTCACGTGAAACCAGCGCGCACGTTTCACGTGAAACCGACGCCGCCACCGCTGTTTCACGTGAAACCACGACCGCTGCGGAGCCGGGAGGCCGCGCGGCCCGTCGCAAGGCTGCCCAGGCGGCGGGCAAGGGGGGCGGCCGCCACGGTCGGCGCGGTGCCGGGGCTGCCGCTGCGTCCGCTTCCGCCGTGACCGCTGCCGAGGCGCCCAAGCCACCCATGACGCGCGTCGAGGCCCGCCGGGCCCAGCGCGCCGCCAAGGACAGCCCCGGCCTGATCGCCAGCCGCGCGCTGGGCGAAGTGTTCATCACGCTCGGCGTGCTGATGCTCCTCTTCGTCACCTACCAGCTGTGGTGGACGAACGTGATGGCCGGCGAGGAGGCCGGCGGCGCCGCCAACAACCTCCAGCACGAGTGGGACCAGGGCGGCGGCGAGAAGAAGAACCTCGCGGACGGCGAGCGCTTCGGCATCATGTACATCCCGAAGCTCGACGTGAAGGCCCCGATCGCCGAAGGCATCGACAAGCACTCCGTCCTCGACCACGGCATGGTCGGCCACTACGACGCCGCCAGCGGCATCAAGACCGCCATGCCGTGGGACAAGACCGGCAACTTCTCCGTCGCCGCCCACCGCAACACCCACGGCGAGCCGTTCCGCTACATCAACCGCCTGACCAAGGGCGACAAGATCGTGGTCGAGACGCAGAGCGCCTACTACACCTACGAGATGGAGAGCGTCCTCCCGCAGACCTCTCCCAGCAACACCAGTGTGATCACGCCGGTGCCGCCCGGGTCGGGATTCACCGGCCCCGGCCGGTACATCACCTTGACCACCTGCACCCCGGAATTCACCAGTACCTATCGGTTGATCGTCTGGGGCAAGATGGTCGACGAGCGGCCGCGGAGCAAGGGCAAACCAGCAGCGCTCGCCGGCTGAGCGGACGACTGAAGGGGAGCGACGCGGTGACTGCCAGCGGAATCGACGAGGACCAAGACGACCGGCCCGCGACGTCACCTGCACCGCGCCGGAGGTGGCAGACCTTCGCCTCCGTCGTCAGCGTCATCGGCGAACTGCTCATCACGGCCGGGCTGGTCCTCGGCCTGTTCGTCGTCTACTCGCTGTGGTGGACCAACGTCCTCGCCGACCGCGAATCGCACAAGCAGGGCGACAAGGTCCGTCAGCACTGGGCCACCGCGGCTCCCGGCCCCAAGGGCCCGGGGGAGTTGGACACCAAGGACGGCATCGGCTTCCTGCATGTCCCGGCGATGAACAACGGCGACGTGCTGGTCAAGAAGGGCACCGGCAGCGACATCCTCAACGAGGGCGTGGCCGGCTACTACACCAAGCCCGTCAAGTCCGCCCTGCCGCAGGACAAGAAAGGCAACTTCACCCTCGCCGCCCACCGCGACGGCCACGGCGCGAAGTTCCACAACATCGACAAGCTCAAGGACGGCGACCCGATCGTCTTCGAGACCAAGGACACCTGGTACGTCTACAAGGTCTTCGCGACGCTGTCGCAGACCTCGAAGTACAACGTGAAGGTCCTCGACGAGGTCCCCGCCGAATCCGGCAAGCACAAAGCCGGCCGCTACATCACGCTCACCACCTGCACCCCCGTCTACACCTCGGACTACCGCTACGTCGTCTGGGGCGAACTGGTCCGCACCCAGAAGGTCGACGCGGACCGCACGCCGCCCGCCGAACTCCGCTGAGTCCCGCACCGCACGACGGAGCCCCGGCCGCCCTCCAAGGGCCGCCGGGGCTCCGTCGTACGGTGCCGCGCGGGCGCTAGTGCTTCTTGCCCCAGCCGAACGGGCCGCCGAAGATGCCGCCGTCGTTGTTGCCGTCGTTGTTGCCACCCATGGTGGTCAAGGTGACGGTGGTCGACGCGGGGTCACCGCCGGTTCCCGGCTGCGGGTCCTGGCTGATGACCATGGCGTTGTCGTCCTGCGAACTGCCGCCCGCGAACTGGATGTTGTTGAAGCCCGCCTGCTGCAGCATCTGCTTGGCGTCCTTCACCTTCTTGCCCGTCACGCCCGGCACCTGCGCCTGCGCCGCCTTGCCCACGGTCAGGGTGACCGTGGAGCTCTGCGCCGCCTGCTGGTTCCCGGTCGGGGACTGGGAGATGACCTTGCCGTTCTGCGCCGGGTCGGACACGTCCTGCTCGGTCCGGGCGACGGTGAAGCCCAGGTCCTGCAGCTGCTTCTGCGCCGCGTTGAAGTCCTGGCCGGTGACGTCCGGAACGGTCGACTTCGGCGCCGCCTTGGCCACCGTCAGCGTGATCTGGGTGTCCTTGGTCGTCTCGGCCTGCGCCTTGGGGTCCTGCTTGGTGACGACGCCCGGCGTCCGGTCGGACACCTCTTCCGTCTTGGTGACGTTCTGGAAGCCCTTGCTCTTGAGCAACTGCTCCGCCTGGTCGAAGGGCATGCCCTGCACGTCCGGCACGGCCACCTTGACCGCGCCCGAGCACATCGTCACCTTGACCGTGGCGCCCTTGTCGATCTTCTCGTCGGCCGCCGGGTCCTGCTCGGTGACCTGGCCCTTCTTGGCGTTGTCACACTGCTTGCTGCCCTGCTTGGTGACCTTGAAGGAGCTGTTCTCGCCGTAGGACTTCGCCTCCGCCAGCGTCTTGCCGACGAGGTTGGGCACCGAGATGCTGTTGTTCTTGGTCCCGCCGCTGAACATGGCCTTGCCGATGAAGATCGCACCGACCAGGACCAGGACCGCCGCCAGCACCAGCAGGATCGTGGAGAGGTTGCTCTTCTTCTGGCCGCCGCCCCGCCGCCGGTCCGCGCGGTCCTCGTAGCCGTAGCCCCCGTCGTCGGGGTTCATCGGCGGCAGCATCGACGTCTTCGGGCCGCCCGGGTCTTGCGCCCGCAGCAGCGTCGTCGGCTGGTCCTGCTCGCCGTAGCCGACCGCACCGAGCGCGGCGGTCGCCGCGACGGGCTGGCCGTCCAGCGCCGCCTCGATGTCGGCTCGCATCTCGTCCGCCGACTGGTAGCGGTAGTCCGGATCCTTGACCAGCGCCTTCAGGACGATCGCGTCCATCTCCGGCGAGATCTCCGGATCGAAGGTGCTCGGCGACTGCGGTTCCTCCCGCACGTGCTGGTAGGCCACCGCGACCGGGGAGTCCCCCACGAACGGCGGCCGCACCGTCAGCAGCTCGTAGAGCAGGCAGCCCGTCGAATACAGGTCGGAGCGGGCGTCGACCTGCTCGCCCTTGGCCTGCTCCGGCGACAGGTACTGCGCGGTGCCGATCACCGCCGCCGTCTGCGTCATGGTCATCCCGGCGTCGCCCATGGCCCGGGCGATGCCGAAGTCCATCACCTTGACCTGGCCGGTACGGGTCAGCATCACGTTGGCCGGCTTGATGTCGCGGTGCACGATGCCGGCGCGGTGCGAGTACTCCAGCGCCTGCAGCACGCCGGTGGTCATCTCCAGCGACCGCTCGGGCAGCAGCTTCCGCCCGGAGTGCAACAGCTCGCGCAGCGTCGACCCGTCCACGTACTCCATGACGATGTACGGGATCGACACCCCGTCGACGTAGTCCTCGCCGGTGTCGTAGACCGCGACGATCGACGGGTGGTTCAGCGAGGCGGCCGACTGGGCCTCACGGCGGAACCGGGCTTGGAAGGACGGATCGCGAGCGAGGTCCGCCCGCAGCGTCTTCACCGCCACGGTGCGGCCCAGGCGGGTGTCATGCGCGAGGTAGACCTCCGCCATGCCACCACGGCCGAGCACCGAGCCCAGCTCGTACCGGCCGCCGAGGCGACGCGGCTCTTCCATAAGCTTCTCCAGCCCTCTCCGTCAGTCCCGACCGCACCCGTGTGTGGTCCGGCGGTGTGCTGTCCGGGCATACCGTACCCGGCACGCCGTCCCGGACCGGACCGGAGCCGCAACCTGATATGTGACCGGTATCGCCATGACCGCCGTCACCGCTCGCCGGCGATGACCGCCTCCATCACGCTCTTCGCGATCGGCGCGGCGAGCTTGCCGCCGGCGATGTCGCCGCGCAGGGTGTCCGACCCCTCGATGACGACCGCCACCGCCACCGGGGTGCCCTTGGCGGTCTTGGCGTACGAGATGAACCAGGCGTACGGGTTGTCCTTGTTGTTCTCGCCGTGCTGCGCGGTGCCCGTCTTGCCACCGACCGTGACGCCGGGGATCTGCGCGGTGGTGCCCGTGCCTTCCTTGACCACGGTCTCCATGATGCTCTGCAGCTTCTGGGCGTTCTCCGGCTTCAGCGGCCGGCTCATCTCCTGCGGCGTGTGCTGCTGCACGACGTTGAGGTTCGGGGCCACCAGCTGGTCGACCATGTACGGCTTCATCAGCTTGCCGCCGTTGGCGACCGCCGACGCGACCATCGCCATCTGCAGCGGCGTGGCGCGGTTCGACGCCTGGCCGATGCCGGCCATCGCGTTCTGCGGCCGGTTGTCCTTCGGGTAGACGCTCTCCGCGGCCCGCACCGGGGTGTCGATCTTCCCGTCGTTGAAGCCGAACTTCTCCGCCTCGGACTTCATCTTCGCGTTGCCGAGGTCCGCGCTGACCTTGCCGAAGACGGTGTTGCAGGAGTACTGCAGCGCCACCCGCATCGTCGCGTTCTCGCAGGGGATGTTGCCCTCGTTGTTCAGGGGCTGGTGCGCGGTGTCCGGCAGGATGTACGGCACCGGTGAGTCGGTCTTGGCGTCGACGTCGGTGTACAGGCCGTTCTCCAGCGCCGCGGCGGCCGTCACGACCTTGAACGTGGAGCCGGGCGGGTACGTCTGCCGCAGCGCCCGGTTCAGCATCGGGTCGTCGGGGTCGTTCTGCTTCAGCAGCGCGTTGTACGCCGTGGCGTCCTTGTCGCTCATCCCCGCGAACGTCGACGGGTCGTACGACGGGGTGCTGGCCAGCGCCAGGATCGCCCCGGTCTCCGGGTTGAGCGCCACCACGGCGCCCTTCTTGTCCCCGAGCCCGTCGAAGGCCGCCTGCTGCGCCTTGGCGTCGAGGGTGGTCACCACGTTCCCGCCCTTCTGCTTGCCGCCGGTGAACATGTCGACCGTGCGGCTGAAGAAGAGCCGGTCATCGGTGCCGGTGAGGATCGCGTCGTTCAGCTTCTCCAACTGGTTGGAGTCGAACGCCTGCGACGCGTAGCCGGTCACCGGCGCCCACATCTTGCCGTTCTTGTAGGTGCGCTTGTACTTGAAGTCGCCGATGTCCGTGGTCGTCGAGCCGGTGATGGCCTTGCCGTCCACGATGATGTTGCCGCGCGGCGTGCTGTAGCGCTCGATCGCCACCCGGCGGTTGTTGGGATCGTTCTTGAGCTGGTCGCTCTGGACGAACTGCACCCAGTTCACGCGGACGAGCAGGGCGAGGACGAGCAGGCCGCAGAAGACCGCGACCCGTCGCAGGGGCTTGTTCACGGGCGGACCACCTGGGTCATCTCGGCGTCGGTGGACGGGGCGGGGGCGGGGGCGGGACGGCGCGCGGTGTCACTGATCCGGAGCAGGATGCCCACCAGCGCCCAGTTGGCGATGACGGACGAACCGCCCTGCGCCAGGAACGGCATCGTCATGCCGGTCAGCGGGATGAGACCCGTCACACCGCCGGCGACGACGAAGACCTGGAGGGCGAAGGCACCGGAGAGACCGACCGCCAGCAGCTTGCCGAACGGGTCGCGGGCGGCCAGCGCCGTGCGGATGCCGCGCTCGATGAGCAGGCCGTACAGCAGCAGGATCGCCATCAGACCGGCCAGGCCGGTCTCCTCGCCGACGGTGGCGAGGATGTAGTCGCTCTTCGGGGCGATGCCGCCGATGAGGCGGGAGTAGCCCTGTCCGAGGCCGGACCCGAGGATGCCGCCGGAGCCGAAGGAGTACATCGCCTGCGCGGTCTCCGTCACGCCGCCGTTCAGCAGCTCCAGCGGGTTGAGCCAGTTGTGGACGCGGACCTGCACGTGGGACTCGAAGGTGGCCACGGCGACCGCACCGCCGGCGCTCAGCAGCAGGCCGAACACGATCCAGCTGGTCCGCTCGGTGGCGACGTACAGCATGATCACGAAGAGGCCGAAGAAGAGCAGCGAGGTGCCCAGGTCGGTCTCGAAGACGAGGATCATCAGGCTGAGCGCCCAGATGACCAGGATCGGGCCGAGGTCCCTGCCGCGCGGCAGGTACATGCCCATGAAGCGGCGGCTGGCCAGCGCCAGCGCGTCGCGCTTCACCATCAGGTAGCCGGCGAAGAAGATCGCGATGACGATCTTCGCGAACTCACCGGGCTGCAGCGAACCCACACCGGGGATCGTGATCCAGATGCGCGCGCCGAAGCGGGCCGGGAAGAAGATCGGCGCGACCAGCAGGACCAGCGCGACCACCATCGAGATGTAGGTGTAGCGCTGCAGGACGCGGTGGTCCTTGAGGAAGATCAGTACGCCGAGGAAGAGCGCGACGCCCAGCGTCGACCACATCATCTGGCCCGGTGCCATGGCACCGCCCAGCTGCGGGGTGCTGATCTTCGGCTCCTGGTCGAGCCGCCAGATGAACACCAGCCCCAGGCCGTTCAGCAGCGTCGCGATGGGCAGCATCAGCGGATCCGCGTACGGCGCCCACTTGCGGACGACGAGGTGCGCGACGCCCGCCAACAGGCCCAGCCCCAGGGTGTACCCCAGCGCCCCGGCGGGCACCGAACCGTCCTTCGCCAGGCCGACGTTGACGTAGGCGAAGACCGGGATCAGCACCGCGAAGACCAGCAGGGCCAGCTCGGTGTTGCGGCGGCTGGGCGCGGCGAACGTGCCCACGGTGGTCGTGGTCGTTGTACTGCTCATAAAATCTCCGGCCCCCTACGCCCTCACTGCTGGGTACTGCAATTCTTCTCCAGCTTCTGCTGCTCCTCGGAGGGAGTCTGGGTGGGGGTGGGGGTGGGGTCTGCAGTCGTGGAAAGGGCACCGGTCACGCCGTTGCCGGCGGGGGCGCCCGTCTTGCTGCCGGGCTTCTGGCCGTTCTTGCCCTTGGCGGCCGCGGCCTCCCGCTCGGCGGCCTCCCGCTGTTCCTTGGCCTGGCAGGCGTTGGCCTGCTTGCCGAGCTCGGTCACCTTGTCGCTGGCCTGGTTGCGGTTGTCGACCGCGATGGTCTCCTTGACCTGGTTGCGCTGGTAGACCGGCAGGTACTTGAGTTCGATCTCGGGGTGGTCCTCGTCGACCGCGTTGAGCTTGATCCACGCGAGGTCCTGGCTGATGCCCCGGTACAGCGCGACGTGGTCGTCCTTGGCGCCGACGAAGTACTGCGTCTGCGTCCACTGGTAGCCGGCGTACAGCCCGCCGCCGAGCACACCGAGCGCGAGCACGGTGAACAGCGACGCCTTGAGCCACTTGCCGCGCCGCCGCGGCTTGAGAAAGTCCTCGTCGGTGAACGCGCCGAACGAGCCGTGCGGCACCCCGCCGACCTCGGGCTCCCCGCTGCCGGGGGGCCCGAAGGCGCCTCCCGGAGCCGGCGCGGCGTCCCGGCGGCCCAGCTCGGCGGCGCGGGCGGCGGGCGTCTGGAGCGTGCTGGGGTCGTTCAGCTGGTGTTGGTTCTCGGCGACCGCGCCGACCACCACCGGGGTGTCGTTGAGCTGCCCGGCGGCGGCCTCGGTGCCGTCCACGTCGAGCACGTCGGCGACGATGCAGGTGATGTTGTCCGGCCCGCCGCCGCGCAGTGCGAGCTGGATCAGCTCCTGCACCGTCTCGTGCGGCCCCTGGTAGCCGGCCAGGGTCTCTTCGAGCGTCTGGTGGCTGACGACTCCGGACAGTCCGTCCGAGCAGATCAGGTACCGGTCCCCGGCCCGCACCTCGCGGATCGACAGGTCCGGTTCGACGTGGTCGCCACTGCCCAGCGCCCGCATCAGCAGTGAGCGCTGCGGGTGGGTGGTGGCCTCCTCCTCGGTGATCCGGCCCTCGTCGACCAGCCGCTGCACCCAGGTGTGGTCCTGCGTGATCTGGGTCAGCATCCCGTCGCGCAGCAGGTAGGCGCGGGAGTCGCCGACGTGCACCAGGCCGAGCCGCTGGCCCGTCCACAGCAGGGCGGTCAGGGTCGTCCCCATGCCCTCCAGCTGCGGGTCCTCCTCGACCATCACCCGCAGCTGGTCGTTGGCGCGCTGTACGGCGGTGCCCAGCGAGGTGAGGATGTCGGAGCCGGGAACGTCGTCGTCGAGCTGGACGAGCGTGGAGATCACCTCGGAGGAGGCGACCTCACCGGCGGCCTGGCCGCCCATGCCGTCCGCGATGGCGAGCAGGCGGGGCCCGGCGTAGCCGGAGTCCTCGTTGCCCTCGCGGATCATGCCCTTGTGCGATCCGGCGGCGAAGCGCAGCGACAGACTCATGCGCACCTCACCCGTCGGCTCGGGGTACAGCCGGTCTCGTCGAGCCACACTGCCCACCCTCCGGTCGGGAGCACGCCCGGGTCCGCCGAGTGGACCGTTACGGCTCGCTCGCTCCGCTCGCTCATTGTCGTACTACTTCCGCAGCTCGATGACGGTCTTGCCGATGCGGATCGGGGCTCCCAGAGGAATCGGAGTCGCGGTCGTCAGTCGGGTCCGGTCAAGGTACGTGCCGTTGGTGGAACCGAGGTCCTCGACGATCCACTGGCCGTCACGGTCCGGGTAGATCCTGGCATGCCGGCTGGACGCGTAGTCGTCGTCCAGCACGATGGTGGAGTCGTGCGCCCGGCCCAGGCTGATCGTCTGGCCCTGGAGGGCGACGGTCGTGCCGGCCAGCGTGCCTTCGGAGACCACCAGCTTGGTGGGGGCTCCGCGCCGCTGCCGGCCGCCGCCGCGGCTGCCGCTCTCCTGGCGGCGTTGCTGTTGCTGGGGAGCGGCCTGGCGCTGGGTGCGCGGTTCGGGTCCGCCGCGTCGGGCGGCGCCGCGCTGTGTGACGCGCGTGCCGAACAGATCGCTGCGGATGACCTGAACGGCCACGATGACGAACAGCCACAGTACGGCGAGGAAACCCAACCGCATGACCGTGAGGGTCAGCTCTGACATTGCCCCCGCTTCACCCTTCGGCTTGCCGGTAAACGATGGTGGTACTGCCCACGACGATCCGCGAGCCGTCGCGGAGACTAGCGTGGGTGGTGTGTTGCCCGTCCACCACGATCCCGTTCGTGGACCCCAGATCCTGGATCGTGGGGGGTGGTCCGACCCGGATCTCACAGTGACGCCGGGAGACTCCCGGGTCGTCGATCCGTACGTCGGCGTCGGTGCTGCGACCCAGCACCAAGGTGGACCGCGAAATCTGGTGGCGGGTGCCGTTGATCTCGACCCAGCGCCGGGTCTGCGCGTACGGCTGCGGTCCCGCGCCGGGCGCTGCGGACCGGGGCACGGGGGGCGCACCGGGGGGCGGCGAGGTCGGCATGGGCGGGGCCACGTGGCCGCCGGGCTGGCTCGGCGCTCCGGTGGCGCGGGCCGCCGCGGCCTGGCCGGGCCGGTCCTGGGACGTGCTGGAGGCGAGGGTGCGGCTGCGGACGCGGTACAGGCCGGTGTCGAGATCCTCGGCCTTCTCCAGATGGACCTTGATCGGGCCCATGAAGGTGTAGCGCTGCTGCTTGGCGTAGTCGCGGACCATGCCCGCCAACTCGTCACCGAGCTGCCCGCTGTACGGACTCAGCCGCTCGTAGTCCGGAGTGCTCAGCTCGACGATGAAGTCGTTGGGAACGACCGTGCGGTCGCGGTTCCAGATGCTGGCGTTGTTGTCGCACTCGCGCTGCAGAGCGCCGGCGATCTCAACGGGCTGCACTTCGGACTTGAACACCTTGGCGAAGGTGCCGTTGACGAGACCTTCGAGACGCTGCTCGAAGCGCTTCAGTACTCCCACGGGGCACCTCCTTCCTCAGTCTTCCTCAGGGTCGTCCTGATACTGCTTACTGATCGTATCCACGCGCCGGGAAATCGGCTGGTTCCCCTTTCCTGCCTGGAGGACGAGTGTCGCCCACCACAGGGTTGCCCGGTGTCCGTCGTCCTCTTGCCGCTCTCCTTCGGCCGCTTGCAGTGCACTGCGATCGTAGATGTGCCCCGATACCAGTGTCCCGCAACCGCCCGTCCGCCCGAGGGGGCGGGGGCCGACTCCGGCCAGTGTCCCGGGAGCCCCTGTGAGGAACGCGCCCGGTCGCCCGTGAGTGCCGCCCGCCCCTCGCAGGCCTGTGGCCGGGGGAAAGGCGTGTGAAGTCACCCCCGACACCGTGCTAATGTTCTGGATGTCGGAAGGCGCTCCCGCAAGACCCGGACCGAACGGCCCGGATCGCGTGAGAGAATAAACCGGCAGCACCCATGCGCGGGTGGCGGAATAGGCAGACGCGCTGGATTCAGGTTCCAGTGCCCGAAAGGGCGTGGGGGTTCAACTCCCCCCTCGCGCACAGATGAGACCCCCGGTCTCCGGAGAAATCCGGAGACCGGGGGTCTTGCGTTGTGCCCGCAGTGCCGTGGGTCGACCGCCGTGCGGCGCGGGCCGCGACGTGAGCCCGGCCATGTGAGCACCGCGACGTGAGTCCTACGTCACATTCCCCGCTGCGCTTGCCCGTTCGGGGTGTCCGGCGGGCGGTGAAGTGACCGCCGTCACAGCTCTTACGGCGGCTGTGAAGGCGCGGACCCGGGCGGTTTCCCGTGCCGCGTGGTGCACCACTCCCTGCACCGATTCCGGAAGCCCGGTGACCGGCACGAAGACGACGTCACGGCGCCCGTGGTAGTCGGCCGTCGGTCGGCACAGCAGCATTCCGCCCCGGCCCGCCGCGGTCAGCGTCAGGCCCTCCTGGAGCGTGCTGACCCGGGGGCCGGCCGGGATGGGGAGGCCGGCGGGCGTGGTGGTGGGCGCCTGGACGGTGCGCCAGTACGGCGGCGCCGGTTCGTCGGGGGAGATCAGGGGCAGCTCGGTCAGTTCCTCGGCGTCGAGGGCCGTGCGGGAGGCCAGGGGGTGCCGCACGGACAGTGCCACGGTGAGCGGCTGGGACGAGAACACCGGGCCGAGCACGAGGTCCGGTTCGGTGACCGGGAGCAGCAGCACCGCCACGTCCACCGTCCCGCTCCGCAGCGCCCCGAACGGGTCGCTGAGCGGGATCTCCACGATCTGTGTGGTGCACTGCGGGTGCTGGGCGTGGAAGGCGTCGATGACCTGCATGATCTGGTCGTCCGCGGTGCCCTGGAAGCCGACGGCGAGTCGGCCCTCGACGCCGCGGGCGGCGGTCCGGGCGCGCTCCACCGTGGCGCGCAGGGCGTCGTAGGCGGGGTGCAGGGAGGCGCGGAACTCCTCGCCCAGGGGCGTCAGGCGGACCCGGCGGCACGTGCGGTCCACCAGGCGTGCCCCGATCCGGGACTCCAGGGCGCGCAGCAGTTGACTGACCCGGCTCTGGGAGACGTAGAGGCGGGTGCCGGTGCGGCCGAAGTGCAGTTCTTCGGACAGCACGAGGAAGCACTCCAGCTCGCGGAGTTCGAGGCCGCCGGCGCCGATCGGGCCGGTGCGGGCGGGCGGGCCGCTCATGAGTGCCTTCCAGGTGCGGTCGATCGATGAGTCCTGCTCATAGAAGGGTGAGCGGTTCGCTGTTGTTCCCCGGCGCTGCGGGGCGTTGGCTGGGCGCCATGGCGAAGAGTGAGAGTGCGGAGCGCGTCGCGGCCGCCGCGGGCACGGCGACGGACCGGCAAGCAGCGGCGGCTGCGGGGGAGTTGCGGCGGGCGCGGGGTGGGGGGTGGCCGGCGGTCGTGGCGTTGGCGGCGGCGACGTTCACGGTGGTGACGTCGGAGCTTTTGCCAGTGGGACTGCTGACGCCGATCGGTCGGGACCTGGGGGTGACGGACGGGACGGCCGGGCTGACGGTGACCGTCACCGGCGTGGTCGCCGCGGTCGCCGCCCCGGTGTTGACGCTGCTGATCGGACGCCGGGACCGGCGTGCGGTCCTCGCCGTCCTGATGGGCACGTTGGCGGTGGCGAACCTCCTGGCGGCGTACGCGCCGAACGTCGTGGTGCTGTTGGTGGCTCGGGTGCTGGTGGGGCTCGGGATGGGCGGGGTGTGGGCGATCGCCTCGGGGTTGGCGGTGCGGCTGGTTCCGGAGCGGCGGGTGGCGGCGGCCACGGCCCTGATATTCAGCGGGGTCGCGGCGGCGTCCGTCTTGGGCGTGCCGGCCGGTGCCCTGGTGGGTGAACTGGCGGGCTGGCGTGCGGCGTTCGTGGCGATGGCCGGGGTCTGCGCGGTGGTGGCGGGCGCACTGGCCGTTTTGCTGCCGCGGCTGGCGGCGAGCGGCGCGGTGCGGCTGGGCGGGGTGCTGGGGCTGCTGCGCCGGCCCCCGGTGTGCACCGGGCTGGTGCTGGTGGCGCTCCTGGTGGCGGGGCACTTCGCCGCTTACACGTACGTGCGTCCGGTTCTGGAGGAGGTGGCGGGGGCGCAGCCCGGCCAGATCGGCAGCGTGCTGTTGGCCTTCGGGGTCGCCGGGCTGGCGGGGAACTTTGCCTGCGGTGCCGCTGCGGCGCGTGCCCCGCGGGCCGCGCTGCTGGCGATCTGCGCGGTGCTGGCGGCCGCGGTCCTGCTGGTGCCCGTGATGGGGCACGCCGCCGGTGTGTGGGGTGTCGCGGCCATGGTGGCCGTCTGGGGTCTGGCCTACGGGGGCGTGTCGGTCAGCACCCAGACCTGGTTGATGACGGCCGCGCCGGACGCGCGGGAGGCGGCCTCCGCGCTGTTCGTGGCGGTGTTCAACGCGGCCATCGCCCTGGGGGCGTTGGTCGGCGGGCGGGCCGCGGACGGCTGGGGGGCCGGTGGCGTCATCTGGTTGGGCGGCGCGCTCGTGGTGGGTGCGCTGCTGACCGTGGTGCTGGGCCGGGCGCCGTCCCGGGGAGCGGCGATCGCCGGGTGAGGCGTACGGGACGTGCCGCCCGGGGGCGAGCAACTACGGGCCGCAGGGCGCGTGGTCGCTGCCCCGGGCGGCGCGTCCCGGGGTGCCCGGGGGCGGGGTGCCGTCGTGCGCGTCGGAGTCGGCGGTGTGGTGCCGGTCCGGTCCGGGCCCCCGTCGGGCGGTGCGTCGTCCGGTCAGGCGGAGAGGCGCGCGACCAGTTCCTTGGCCTTGGTCTCGGCCTGCTCGTGGGCCTTGGCGCGGGAGGTCTCGAAGAGCGGGACCAGCTCGGACATGGCGGGGTTGGCGGGGGCCATGGTCAGCTCCGGCACGATGAACTCCACCTCGAGGCCGAAGGCGCCGTTCAGGACGGCCTCCAGGTAGTTCTGGACGTACTCGAAGGACTCGCGCGGGGTGCCCGGCGCGTAGGAGCCGCCGCGGCTGGCGACGACGACGGCCGGCTTGCCCTTCACCGACGCGTTCTCGCCGGCGGTGCGGCCCATGATGATCGCCTGGTCGAGCCACGCCTTGAGGGTCGAGGGGATCGTGAAGTTGTACATGGGCGCGCCTATGACGATGGCGTCGGCCTGCTCCAACTCCTCGGCCAGCTGGGTGCGCAGGGCGAACGCGGCCTGCTGCTCCGGGCTGTGGGTGGCCGGGTCGGAGAAGCCGGCGGAGGCGCCGACGGCGTCCAGGTGGGGCAGCGGGTCGGCGGCCAGGTCACGGTGGATGACCGTGCCGTCGGGGTGCTGCTCCTCCCAGGTCTTGCGGAACGCCGCGGTCACCGAACGGGACGCGGAGCCGTCCTCGGGGAAGAGGGACGAGTCGATGAGCAGGAGCGTGGCCATGGGATCGGTCCTTCGCTACGGGGCCGGGCGGGACCGGCCGATAGTTGAATTCCGTATGTCACTATTCATAGCACAGGAACTTACTTTTCCGCAGTAGCCAACGGGAAGACGGTACCCTGGTGGCATGGCGGACCACGACGAAGCGGTGTGTAGGCAGGTCGACGGCGGTATGACGCGCGTCTTCGAGCTGTTCGGTAAGCGCTGGACGGGTCTGATCGTGGCCACCTTGATGCCCGGGCCCGTTCACTTCGCCGACCTGCGGCGCGCCATCACCGGCATCAGTGAGCGGATGCTCTCCGACCGCCTGATGGAGCTGGCGGCGACCGGCCTGGTAGTCCGCGAGGTCGACGCCGGTCCGCCGCTGCGCGTCTCCTACCGGCTCACCGAGGCCGGCCGCGCCATGGAGCCCGCCCTCACGGAGCTGGGGCGCTGGGCCGAGACCTACCTCGTCGAGGGCGGGCAGTGTCCGGAGCGGTTCCGGAAGTAGGGGTGCGGCGGTCCGGGCGCCCGGGAGGGGGCGCGGCCCCCGTGGGGGCCGAGGGGCGCGCCGTCCCGTCGGGCGCACCTCTGCTCCCGGGGTGCCGGTCGTTCCCGGGGTGTCAGCCGAGTCGTTCCTGGGCGGCGTTGTAGCGGACCAGGTACGAGGCGAAGCGGTCGAGGTCCTCCTCGCGCCAGTCGGCGAGCCGCTCGTGGAACGCCTTGCGGCGGCTGGCGGTCACGTTCGCGAGGACCTGGGCGCCCTCGGCGGTGGGGTGCAGGACCTGGACGCGGTGGTCGTCCGGATCGATGCGCCGCTCGACGAAACCGAGCTTTTCCAGCGCCGCGATCTGTCGGCTGACCGTGGACTTGTCCAGGTAGTAGTGCGCCGCGAGGTCGGTGGCGCGGCATCCCTGCTGGTCATCGAGGTGGGCGAGCAGGGTGTAGGAGACCAGGGAGAGCTCGGGGTGCATGCGGGCGGCGGTCGCGCGGGCGCGCCGGGCGAACGCGGTCATCTCCTGCTGGATGGTCTCTACGGAGTCGTCGCGGTGGGTCACGGAGTTGCCTTTCGGTGAACTAGTTGTATAGTACAACGTGGCGTGAGAGTTGTAATTGCCAACCAATGCCGCGCCCTCAGCCACCGGAGCCACCACCCCTGGCCACAGCTGAACGACGAGCGGACCGCCCCACGAACGGCCCCCGGACGACTACGGAGAAGGCTTGCCCATGACCGCGGACCGACGACGTCCCGACCACCACAGCGACCGGCACCCCACCCGAGCCGCCGACCTGCGCCACGTGGTGACCCACCTGCTCACCCCGCTCCTGATGTGCATCGGGATGGGCCTCGCCTACCTGGGCGCCTTCGCCAACCCCGCCCCGCACCACCTGCCCGTCGCCATCGTCGGAACCAGCACCCACGCACAGGTCCTCGCACAGACGCTCAACGACGAGGCGCACGGCGCACTCGAAGCACGCACCGTCCCCGACCGCGCCACCGCCATCGAGCAGCTGAAGGACCAGGACGTCTTCGGCGCCTACCTGGCCGGCGGCGGCAGGACCACCGGCCCCGGCACACCGCGCACCCCCGAACTCCTGGTGGCCACCGCCGGATCCGACACCAGCGCCACCGTCGTCCAGAAGGTCTTCACCCCGCTCGCCACCCAACAAGGCGCCCCGCTGAAGGTCACCGACGTCGCGCCGACCGCCGCGAACGACCCCACCGGACAAGGCATCTTCTTCCTGCTGGTCGCCCTCAGCATCGGCTCCTACGCCTCGGTCGCCGTGCTCGGCGGCGCCGGCGCCGTCCTCCCGATGCGACTGCGCGCCGCCCTCGCGATCGGCACGTCCTTCGTCGTCAGCATCATCGGCACGCTCTTCGCCGGACCCGTCTTCCACCTCGTCGACCACGGCCTGTGGGCGCTGTGGAGCCTGGCCTGGCTCTACTCGGCCGGCATCCTGCTCGTCGGCACCGGCCTGCACACCTTCCTCAAGCGGTGGACCACGCTCGGCGTCATGACGCTGTTCGTGATGCTCAACTTCACCTCCTCCGGCGGCATCTTCCGGCCCGAAATGCAGAACGGCTTCTTCGCCGCCCTGCACTCCTTCTGGAACGGCGCCGGCTTCGTGGAAGGCACCCGCAGCCACGTCTACTTCGCCGACCACGGCCTCGCCGGACACGTCTGGACCCTCGTCGGCTGGCTGATCGTCGGCCTGCTCACCGTCGGCGTGGCGGCACTCGCCGAAAAGCGCCGGCGCACCGCCGAAGCCGAAGCGGTCGCCCACGCCGGAGCCGTGGCCGCCGCCGCAGTGGCGGCCACGGTGCCCGAACGGGCCCCCGGGCGGACCTCGACACGCTCCGCGGCGCAAGGGGAGACGGACGTGGAGGAGGAGATGGAAGAGGCTGTCGGGGTGTAGGTGTAGGTGTAGGCGGCCGGCCGGCGAGTGGGGCTCCGGAAGGCGCCCGCCTCCCGCACGGTCTGCGCTTCCCGCCCCCGGTCCCCCGCATCCGCTCCCCCGCATCCGAAAGTTGTCCACAGGCCCCGCAGTCGCCCGCCGAACATCGGTAACGTCATGGACCAGCGAGCCGGAAACACCCGGCGAGCCGGACCGACGCGGGGGATCCCGGTGCGCCGACGCGCACCACGGATACCGCACGAAACCAGGGGCGTTGAAGGGGGAGGTGGCTCGCCGTGTCGCGTGTGCCATACGTACCGGGGTTCGCCAGGGCGGACGAAGAAGAGCCGTCGGCCAAGGCCGTGGGCCGAGCACTGCGGGCACAACTACCCCGGGCCGAACAGGCCGCCCTGCGGCTCACGACCGCCCGGCCCGACGCGGCCGCCTCGGTCGAGGAATCCAACGCCGGACGACTGCCCGAGCTGACACCGATACGGGTCGGACGCATGGCCGCCAGCCCCTTCGCGTTCCTCCGCGGCTCGGCCGGACTCATGGCCCACGACCTCGCGGAAAGCCCCGTCACCGGCATCGGCGCCCAACTCTGCGGCGACGCCCACGCCGCGAACTTCGGCATCTACGCCGACGCCCGCGGCGGCCTGGTCATCGACCTCAACGACTTCGACGAAACCGTCCACGGCCCCTGGGAATGGGACGTCAAACGGCTCGCGACCTCCATAGTCCTGGCCGGCCGAGAAGCGGGCGCCAGCGACGACGCCTGCCGAGCCGCGGCCCAGGACGCCGCCGGCGCCTACCGACGCACCATGCGACTGCTCGCCAAACTCCCCGTCACCGAGGCGTGGAACGCCATCGCCGACGAAGAACTCGTCTCGCACACCGACGCCCGCGACCTCCTCGGCACACTGGAACGGGTCGAAGCCAAAGCCCGCAAGAACACCAGCGCCCGCTTCGCCGCGAAATCCACCGAGCGCGGACCCGACGGCGGACTCCGGTTCGTGGCCGCCCCACCCGTACTGCGCCGCATACCCGACGCCGAAGCGGCAGCCGTCGCGGCCTCACTCGCCGGCTACCTGGAAACCCTCCCCGAAGACCGGCTGCCGCTGCTCGCCAGGTACGCCGTGCACGACGTCGCCTTCCGCATCGTGGGGACCGGCAGCGTCGGCCTGCGCTCCTACGTGGTGCTGCTGCTCGACCACCGCGGCGAACCCCTGGTCCTCCAGGTGAAAGAGGCCCGCCGCTCCGTACTCGCGCCCTACGTCACCAAAGCCGGCTTCCCCTCACCCCCGGCAGAACACGAAGGACGACGCGTGGTGCTCGGCCAGCGCCGCATGCAAGTCGTCAGCGACCTGCTGCTGGGCTGGACGACGGTGCACCAGAGCACGGCGCACGGCACACCCGGCCGAGCCGACGACGTCGACGCCACGCCCCACGCGGCCGCGGCGAATCCCGACGGGCCGGGCACGGGACTGCCGTTCCAGGTGCGGCAGTTCCGCAACCGCAAGGGCAGCGTCGATCCGGCCCAACTCACCGACGGGCAACTCGACGACTACGCCCGCATGACCGGCGCCCTCCTGGCCCGCGCCCACGCACACAGCGCCGACCCCCGCCGCATAGCCGGCTACTGCGGCAAGGGCGAGACGCTCGACGAAGCGATGGCGGCCTTCGCGGTGACCTACGCGAACCGCACCGAAGCAGATCACGCGGACCTGGTCGCGGCGATCCGCAGCGGGCGGGTGGCGGCGGAGAGCGGGGTTTGAGGGGCTGAGGGGGGATGGAGGGGGCTGGAGGGGGTTTGGCGGGAGGGGTGGGGTGGGCGAGGGGCGGGGGGGGGGAGGGGCCCCACCCGGATGCTTAAGGTGCGGCCCGGTGCCCAGTTCCCGTAGGGCCGTACGCTGACCGAGTGACGAACTCGCACGCGGAGAACGCGCAGGACGGCCAGGACCGACCGGACGTACCGGGGGCACCCGGTGCCCCGGCCGAACCGGGGGCGGCGGACGCCCGCGGGGAGGTGCCGGGCGCGGAGCGGAGCGGCGGGTCGGCCGCCGCCGGTGGGGGGCCGGAGGGTGCGGCCGGTGCCGCGGACGCGCAGGACGAGGCGACCCGGCGGTTGGCGAAGGCCGTGGAGGCGGCTGAGCGGGCCCTGATCGAGTTCGAGATCGCGGTGGAGACCTTCCGGGTGGAGGTGGAGAACTTCTCCCGGCTGCACCACCAGCGGCTCGGTCCCGTGTACGCGCGGTTGGACGAGTTGGATGCGCAGATCGCGGAGGCCGTGGCGGCGCGCACCGGTGACCCGGAGGACGCCCGGAAGGCCCGTGAGGCCCGTGCGTCGGTGCTGCCGATGCCGCAGGTGGAGGAGTTGTTCCACGGCTGGCTCGGTTCGGAGGGGCTGTTCCCCGAGGCGCAGGCGATGCTGACCGATCAGCCGGTGCAGCCGCCGCCGAAGGTGCGGCCCGGCGAGGAGGCCCGCAAGATCTACCGGGATCTGGTGCGTCGGGCGCACCCGGACCTGGCGCGCGACGACGCGGAGCGGGCCCGGCGGGACGGGTTCATCGCGCGGGTCAACGCTGCGTACGGGCGGGGCGACGAGAAGTTGCTGCGGGAGCTGGTGCGGGAGTGGGAGGCGGGGCCGGCGCCCGTGGAGCGGCGGCCGAGCGCGAGCGAGGAGCTCTACGCCCGGCTGGAGTGGCTGGCCGAGCGCAAGGAGCTGCTGTCGTCGGTCGCCGCGGAGCTGGAGGCCAGCGCGATCGGCGCGATGATCAAGATGGCGCCGGACGACCCGGACGCGCTGTTGGACGAGATCGCCGAGAAGCTGCTGGCCGACGTCCGGGAACGCGAGGCGTACCTCGCTCAGCTGGTCGGGTAGCGTCGGGAGTATGCATTTCGGTTCTGTGCCCACGGTCGGTGTCGACGCCCTCACGCCCGAGGACTTTCTTCTGGACGTCCGCGAGGACGACGAGTGGGAGGCGGGGCACGCCGAGGGGGCGTTGCACCTCCCGATGAGCGCGTTCGTCGCCCGTTACGGCGAGTTGACGGAGGCCGCGCCCGCGGACGGCAAGGTCTACGTGCTGTGCCGGGTGGGCGGGCGGTCGGCCCAGGTCGCGCAGTACCTGATCCAGCAGGGTGTCGACGCGGTGAACGTCGCGGGCGGCATGCAGGCGTGGGAGGCCGCCGGGCGTCCGGTGTCGGACGGCAAGGGCGGCGTGGGGACGGTCGTCTAGACCCGCTGGTCGAATCGTCCTTCCGGCGCCGCTGCCCGGCGGCGGAGGGGCGTGGGCGCGTCAGCTCAGTGGGTGGGCGGCGAGGAGTGCGCCGAGGGCCTCTTCGTGGGCTGCCGCGGGACCCAGTGCGAGTTCGAGCTGTTTGGCCCAGGCGTGGTAGCGGTGCAGCGGGTAGTCGGTGTCGGCGCCGAAGCCGCCGTGGAGGTGCTGGGCGGTCTGCACGACGCGGCGGACGCCTTCGGCGGCCCAGATCTTGGCGACCGCGATGTCCCCGGCGGGCGGGAGGGGCCCCGCCGCTGCCGTGGTGAGGCGCCAGGCGGCCTGCCAGAGGGTGGCCTCCATCGCGCGGAGGTCGATGAAGCGGTCGGCGGTCTGGACGGCGACGGCCTGGAAGGTGGCCAGGGGGAAGCCGAACTGTTCGCGTGTGCCGGTGTAGTCGCTGGTCATGGCGAGGACGCGTTCGCCCAGACCCAGGGCGAGTGCGCAGGTGCCGGTGGTGAGCAAGTTGCGCAGGGTTTCCCAGGCGTCCGGGTCGGTGAGGGTGTTCCGGGCGTCGATGCGTACGGAGTCCAGGTGGATTTCGGCGTGCGGTTCGCCGGTGGTGGAGGTCTGGCCGTGGAGGGTGAGGCCGGGGCTGTTCCGGGGGACGAGCGCGAGGACGGTGCGGCCGTCGGTGGTGTGCGCCGGGAGCAGGATGCGGTCGGCGGTGGGCGCCCACGGGACGGCGGTGTGGGTGCCGTCGAGGGTCCAGGTGGTGTCGTCCTGGCGTGCGGTGACGGCGAGTTCGGCCGGGTCGTGGCCGGTGTGGCCGTTGGCGGCGGCGGTGATGACGAGATGGCCGCCGGCGATCTGTGGCAGTACTTCGGCCCGTAGGGCGTCGGTCGCGTGGTTCTGGAGGGTGTGCGCGGTGGCGTAGGACTCCAGGAGGGGGACGCGGGCGAGGACCTTGGCGGATTCGCGGAGAACGAGGCACAGGGCGATCGGGTCGAGGCCGGCGCCGCCGTGCTCGGGGGCGAGGGGGAGGCCGAGGAGGTCGGCGTCGGCGAGTGTCCGCCAGAGGGGGCGGTCGAAGTCGTCGGCGACGGGGCCGTGGGTGAGTGCCGGGCTGGGGACGCCGTCCGGGGTGACTCCGGAGAAGACGGCTTGTGCCGCTTCGACGGCGGCCTGTTGTTCTTCGGTGAAGGTGAAGTCCACTGGTCCGTCCTCCCGCGTCGCGCCGTCGGCGGGCTACCTCCGACGTGTCAGAACTGACGAGGCGTCAAGGTAGAACATGTTGCAGGAATTGGGAATGGCGCGGACGGTAGTGGGGGTTCCTCAGCGGTCGAAGTCCAACTCGACCTTTTCCGTGGCCGGGTGGGACTGACAGGCCAGCACGTACCCGGCGTCGACCTCGTCGGATTCCAGGGCGAAGTTGCGGTCCATCCGGACGTCGCCGGACACCAGGAAGGCGCGGCAGGTGCCGCAGACGCCGCCCTTGCAGGCGTAGGGGGCGTCGGGGCGGTTGCGGAGGACGGCGTCCAGGAGGGATTCGCCGTCGTGGACCGGCCAGGTGCCGGAGCGGCTGTCGAGGGTGGCGGTCACCGTGCTGTGTGCGGGCGCGGTGGTGGCGGGAACGGGGGCCGCGGCGCCGTTGTCTATGTGGAAGATCTCTTCGTGGATGCGGGTGCGCGGTACGCCGAGGGCGCGCAGTGCCCGTTCGGCGCCTTGGACGAGGCCGAAGGGGCCGCACAGGAACCAGCCGTCGACGGCGTCGGTTCGGAGCAGTGCGGGGAGCAGGGCGTGCAGGCGTTCCTGGTCGAGGCGGCCGGAGGGGAGGCCGGCCTGCCGCTCTTCGCGGGAGAGCACGTGGACCAGTTGGAACCGGTCGGGGTAGCGGTCCTTGAGGTCGGCCACCTCCTCCAGGAACATCGTGGAGGCCGTGGTGCGGTCGCTGCGGATCAGGCAGAAGCGGGCGTTCGGTTCGCGGGCGAGCAGGGTGGTGACGATGGACAGCACCGGGGTGATGCCGCTGCCGCCGACGATGCCGACGAACTGGCCGGGGCGGGGGACCAGGGTGAAGCGGCCGGCCGGGGCCATCACGTCGAGAGTGTCGCCGACGGCGAGTTCCTTGAGGGCGTAGGTGGAGAAGGCGCCGTCTTCGACCAGGCGGATGCCGACCCGTAGGACGGGGTCGTCGGTGGCGGGGGTGCACAGGGAGTAGGTGCGGCGGACCTCCTGGCCGTGGAGGGTCCTGCGCAGTGCGATGTGTTGCCCGGGGGTGTGTCGGAAGGTCGTGCGGAGTTCGGGCGGGACCGTGAAGGTGACGGCCACCGCGTCGTCCGTGAGCCGCTCGATCTCCCGCACCTGGAGCGGGTGGAACATCACAACTCCTTGAAGTGGTCGAAGGGTTCGCGGCAGGACTCGCAGCGGCGCAGCGCCTTGCAGGCCGTGGCGGAGAACCGGCTGAGCAGGGTGGTGTCGGTGGATCCGCAGTGCGGGCAGCGCAGGGTGAGGTCGACGGTGACCGGCCCGCCGGCCGGGCGGGTGGGCCGTGGTGGGGCGATGCCGAACGCGGCCAGTTTCCGGCGGCCTTCGTCGGTGATCGCGTCGGTGGTCCACGGTGGGCTGAGGACGGTGCGGACGTCGACCCTCGGTATGCCGTGGTCGTGCAGGACGCGCTCCACGTCGGCGGACATCGCTTCGATGGCGGGGCAGCCGGTGTAGGTGGGGGTGAGGGTCACCTCGACGTGGTCGGGGGCGGTGAGCCGCACGTCGCGCAGGACGCCGAGTTCGGCGAGGGTGAGGACGGGCAGCTCGGGGTCGGGAACGGCGCCGGCGAGGGCGAGGAGTTCCGCTTCGAGTGCCGTGGTGGTCACCATGTCGCCCCCGGGTGGCTGCGGTGGAGGTGCTGCATCTCGGCGAGGAGCAGGCCGAAGGGTTCGGTGTGCAGTCCCTGGCGTCCGCCGCCGGCGGTCCAGGCGCCGTGTTGGGGGCCGTCGGGGACGGTGAGGGTGGCGCGCGCGAGGGTGGTGGTGATGCGGGTGGTCCACTCGGTGCGGAGGGCGGTCCAGGGGACGTCGTCCAGCCCGTCGACGGGGTCGAAGGGTTCGTCGGTGAAGCGCCAGAGGGCGTCCAGGGCGCGCTGCATCCGGGCGTGGCTCTCTTCGGTGCCGTCGCCGAGGCGCAGGGTCCACTGCTCGGCGTGGTCGCGGTGGTAGGCGGTCTCCTTGACGGCCTTTCCGGCGAGCGGTGCCACGGTGGTGTCGGTGGTGGCGAGGTGGTCGTAGAGCAGCTCTTGGTAGGTGGAGAAGTAGAGCTGGCGGGCGAGGGTGTGGGCGAAGTCGCCGTTGGGCTGCTCGACGAGTTGGACGTTGCGGAACTGGCGTTCCTCGCGGAGGTAGGCGAGTTCGTCCTCGTCGCCTACGAGGGAGAGCAGGATGCGGGCCTGGCCGAGGAGGTCGAGGGCGATGTTGGCGAGTGCGACCTCCTCTTCGAGGACGGGGGCGTGGCCAGCCCATTCGCCGAGGCGGTGGGAGAGGATCAGGGCGTCGTCCCCGAGGGCGAGGGCGGGGGTCGGCGTCATAGGTGGTGCACCCCCTCCGGGATCTCGTAGAAGGTCGGGTGGCGGTAGGGCTTGTCGCCGGCCGGTTCGAAGAAGGAGTCCTTCTCGTCCGGGGAGGAAGCGGTGATCTGGGCCGAGGGGACCACCCAGAGGGAGACGCCTTCGGAGCGCCGGGTGTAGAGGTCGCGGGCGTTGCGCAGTGCCATCTGGGCGTCGGGGGCGTGGAGGCTGCCGGCGTGGGTGTGGGACAGGCCGCGGCGGCTGCGGACGAAGACCTCCCACAGGGGCCAGTCGGCGGGGCCGGCGCTGGGTGCGGCGTCTGCCGTGCTGGTGGGGTGGGGCGGGCCGGCGGGTGGGGCCGGGGTGTTGGCGGGGCGTGGTGTGGTCATCGGGCCGCCTCCTCCTGGTCGGTGCCGGTGTGCGGCGTGGGGGCCGGGTGCTTGGCGGCGTGTGCGGCGGCGGCCTCGCGTACCCAGGCGCCTTCCGCGTGGGCGCGGCGGCGGCGGCCGATCCGCTCGTCGTTGCAGGGGCCGTTGCCCTTGAGGACTTCGCGGAACTCGGTCCAGTCGATGGCGCCGAAGTCCCAGTGGCCGCGGTCTTCGTTCCACCGCAGGTCGGGGTCGGGGAGGGTGAGGCCGAGGGCCTCGGCCTGGGGGACGCAGATGTCCACGAAGCGTTGGCGGAGTTCGTCGTTGGAGTGGCGCTTGATCTTCCAGGCCATGGACTTCGCGGAGTGGGCCGATTCGTCGTCGGGCGGGCCGAACATCATCAGCGACGGCCACCACCAGCGGTCGATGGCGTCCTGGGCCATGGCGTGCTGGGCTTCGGTGCCACGGCTGAGGGTGAGCAGGAGCTCGTACCCCTGGCGCTGGTGGAAGGACTCCTCCTTGCAGACGCGGACCATGGCGCGGGCGTAGGGGCCGTAGGAGCAGCGGCACAGCGGGACCTGGTTGGTGATGGCGGCGCCGTCCACGAGCCAGCCGATGGCGCCGACGTCGGCCCAGGTCAGGGTGGGGTAGTTGAAGATCGAGGAGTACTTCTGGCGGCCGGTGTGGAGCTTGTCGAGGAGTTCGTCGCGGCCGGTGCCGAGGGTTTCGGCGGCGCTGTAGAGGTACAGGCCGTGGCCGGCCTCGTCCTGCACTTTGGCCATGAGGATCGCTTTGCGGCGCAGGGACGGCGCCCTGGTGATCCAGTTGGCTTCGGGTTGCATGCCGATGATCTCGGAGTGGGCGTGCTGGGCGATCTGGCGCACCAGTGAGGCGCGGTAGTCGTCCGGCATCCAGTCGCGTGGTTCGATCCGCTCGTCCGCGGCGATGGTGGCGTTGAACAGGGCTTCGTGTCCCGTGTCCTGCGGCGCGATCGTCGTCATGTGGTGCCCCCTCCTCCCGACCGACCGATCGTTCGGTTCAATGGTGAGTGGGGCGGCGGCGGGTGTCAAGCCTGTGGATAACCAGGGGAAGGTGTGCCGGCGGCGGCCGCATAGGTACGGTTCCGGGGCGGAGACACCCGCATGAGGACTGGGAACGGGGCGGGAATGCAGTCATACGGGGAGGAAACGCGGCAGTCGTTGGCCGCGCTGTCGCTGCCCTCGCGCATCGTCATAGGAACGGCGGCCAGCGCCATCGCGGTCGCCGCCCTGATCCATCTCGCGATGATGTTCTTGCACGTCGCACCGTCGAACACGCTCAGCAAGCAGCAGTCCGGGCTGATCAGCGACTACGTCTACCCCGAGTACGAACAGAACTGGAAGCTGTTCGCCCCCAACCCCCTCCAGCAGAACACCGACGTCCAGGTCCGCGCCCAGCTGCGCACCCCGGACGGCACCTCGCGCACCACGGGCTGGACGGACCTCACCGCCCGCGACGGGCAGGCCATCCTCCACAACCCGCTGCCCAGCCACACCCAGCAGAACCAGCTGCGCCGCGGCTGGGAGCTGCTCTCCAGCACCCTCGACGCGCAGAACCGCCCGGCCGGCGACCGCGGTGAGATGTTCGCCCGCTACCTCCGCCGGATCGCGATGCTCCGGATGTCCGGCGAGTGGACCAAGAATGGCGACAGGGTCGCCGAGATCCAGTTCCGCTCACAGACCACGGCCGTGCTCCCGCCGCCGTGGAGCGCCGAGAAGGTCAGCGACAAGCCCGTCTACCGCGTGCTGCCCTGGTGGCAGATCACCGCGACCGATCTGCCCGAGGGGGCGACGAACAAGTGACGTCACCGACGCCGCAGCCGCCCGCCACCCCGCCGACCGCGAGCACCGTGCAGACCACCGACGCCCCGCAGGCCGCCGACGCTCCCGGCGCCTATCAGGAGACCCGCATCGAGCGCGCCGTCGGCCGCGGTTTCGCCCGGGTCAGCGCCCGCGCCCTGGCCCCGTACCAGACCGCCGTCATCCGGATCGGCTTCGCCGGCACCTGGTTGCTGTTCCTGCTGCGGGAATGGCCGCACCGGCAGCAGCTCTACGGCCCCGCCGGCCCGTTCGACTTCGGCATGGCGCGCCAACTGCTCGACGGCAACCACGGCTTGTCCGTCCTGGTGTGGTCCGACGGCCGCGGCTGGTTCGAGTGCGTCTACTTCCTCGCCATCGCGGCCAGCGCGCTGCTGATGCTCGGCTGGCGCACCCGCACCATGTCGGTGCTGTTCATGATCGGTGTGCTCTCGCTGCAGAACCGCAGCGTCTTCATCGGTGACGGCGGCGACAACGTCATCCACCTGATGTCGATGTACCTCGTGCTGACCCGGTGCGGGCAGGTGTGGTCGCTGGACGCGCGCCGCGCCCGGCGGGCGGCCGCCCGCCCGGTGGAGGACGGCGCGACCCCGCCCCGGGACGTGACCGGCATCGTGCTGTGGGCGGTGCTGGGCCTCGCCCTCGCCGTCGCCCAGGTGCAGGGCGCCGCCGGGCTCACCTGGTTCGGACACGGGCCCTTCCCGCACTTCGGCTGGAGCCTGGCGCTGTGGGGACTGTGGGCGGCGCACGGCCTGTGGTGGGCGGCGCAGCGGTACGCCCCCGGGGAGCCCCGGACCGTCCTCGACACCCTGGCCACCCTGGCGCACAACGCCGTCCTGTTGGTGATCATGGTCGAGGTCTGCCTCGTCTACGCCACCGCCGGCTGGTACAAGATCCAGGGCTCGCGCTGGCAGGACGGCACCGCCGTCTTCTACCCCATGCACCTGGACTACTTCTCCCCCTGGCCGGGGCTGTCCCAGTTGCTCGGCAGCAACGGCCTGGCGGTCATGCTGATCACCTACGGCACCGTGATCGTCCAGGTCGCCTTCCCGTTCACGCTCTTCAACCGGCGCCTGAAGAACGTGCTGCTGGTCGCCATGATCTGCGAGCACCTGTCGATCGCGGTGCTGCTGGGGCTGCCGTTCTTCTCGCTGGCGATGATCACCGCCGACGCCGTCTTCCTGCCGACCAACTTCCTGACCTGGCTCGGCGGCCGCCTCTCCCACCTGCGCGGACGGTGCTTCCCTGGCACCGGCGCCGCCGTCCCCGAAGCGGCGTCCGGCGAGGGGCCGCCGGAGGGCGCTGCCCGCTCCGGCGGCGATGGCCATACGCTCGTGGGGTGAGCAGCGAAACCACCGCCCCCGCCGAGCCCCTCCAGTACGACGACGGGTACGGGCCCGAGATCGGCGTCGGCCCGCACCCGGAGCCCTGGCCCGAGGACGGCCGTTACGACCCCGAGCTGCTCGCCCACGGCGACCGTCGCAACGTCGTCGACCGCTACCGCTACTGGACCCGCGAAGCGATCGTCGCCGACCTCGACACCCGCCGCCACGACTTCCACGTGGCCGTCGAGAACTGGAGCCACGACTTCAACATCGGCTCGGTCGTCCGGACCGCCAACGCCTTCCTGGCGAAGGAGATCCACATCGTGGGGCAGCGCCGCTGGAACCGCCGCGGCGCGATGGTCACCGACCGCTATCAGCACGTCCGCCACCACCCCGACACCGAGGCCCTGACCTCCTGGGCCGCCACCGAGGAGCTGCCGATCATCGGCATCGACAACCTCCCCGGCTCCGTACCGCTGGAGACCACCGTGCTGCCGCGCCGCTGCGTGCTCCTCTTCGGGCAGGAGGGGCCGGGGCTGACCGAAGAGGCCCGCCGGCACGCCTCCCGGGTGTGCTCGATCGCGCAGTTCGGCTCGACCCGCTCCCTCAACGCCGGAGCGGCCGCGGCCATCGCCATGCACGCCTGGATCTCCCGCCACGCCCGGATCGAGGACCTCTGACGCGGTCCTGACCGACGGGACCCACCCGGACCGGCTCTCCGGGCCGCGCGTGACGGTGGTGGCTGTGCGTGGGGAGGGCCGGACCGGCTCATGCCGGGTGCGCTGCGGTCTGCTCCCCGGGTTCCCACGGAACGCGGGGACCCGGGCCCGGGCAGCCGCTTCGGCCCCGGGCCCGCCCGCGATCTCACGCCTCCCGGCGCACCTCCACCGTCCGGAACCGGTTCGCCACGAAGGCGCCGTCGCACAGCGCCGCGTTCGCCGCCGGGTTGCCGCCCGAGCCGTGGAAGTCGGAGAACGCCGCGGTCTGGTTCACGTACACCCCGCCGGTCAGGTTCAGCGACAGCTGGGCGCACTCCTCCAGACAGACCTCCTCCACCTGGCGCTCCACCTCGGCCGAGGTGGTGTACGCCCCGACCGTCATGGCGCCCTTCTCGCGGATCGTGCGGCGCAGCAGCGCCACCGCGTCGGCGGCGGAACCGACCGCCACCGCGAACGCCACCGGGCCGAAGCACTCCGACAGGTACGCCGCCTCGGAGTCCGGCTTGGCGCCGTCCAGCTTCACGATGACCGGCGTGCGGACCGTGGCCCCCGGGAACTCCGGGTTCGTCACCTCACGGGAGGCCAGCGCCACCTCGCCGAGCCCCGAAGCCTCCCCGATCCGCGCCTTGACCTGTGGATTGACGATCGCGCCGAGCAGTGCGTTGGCCCGTGCGTCATCGCCCAGCAGACCGCTGATCGCGCCCGCCAGATCGCTGACGACCTCGTCGTACGACTTCGGGCCCGCGTCGGTGTCGATGCCGTCCCGCGGGATCAGCAGGTTCTGCGGGGTGGTGCACATCTGGCCGCTGTAGAGCGACAACGAGAAGGCGAGGTTGCTCAGCATGCCCTTGTAGTGGTCCGTGGACTCGATGACCACGGTGTTGACGCCGGCCTTCTCGGTGTAGACCTGCGCCTGGCGGGCGTGCGTCTCCAGCCAGTCGCCGAAGGCGGTGGAGCCGGTGTAGTCGATGATCCGGACCTCGGGCCGGACCGCCAGCGTCTTGGCCAGCCCCTCGCCGGGCTTGTCCACCGCCAGGCACACGAGGTTGGCCGGCAGACCGGCCTCGGCGAGCACCTCACGGGCCACCTGGACCGTCAGCGCCAGCGGCAGCACGGCGCGCGGGTGCGGCTTGACCAGCACCGGATTGCCGGTCGCCAGCGAGGCGAACAGGCCGGGGTAGCCGTTCCACGTCGGGAAGGTGTTGCAGCCGATCATCAGGGCCACGCCGCGCGGCACCGCCCGGAAGGTCTTGGTCAGCTCCAGCGGGTCCCGCTTGCCCTGCGGCTTGCTCCACGCCGCCTTCTGCGGGGTGCGGGTCTGCTCCTCGTAGGCGTACGCCACCGCCTCCAGGCCGCGGTCCTGCGCGTGCGGCCCGCCCGCCTGGAACGCCATCATGAACGCCTGACCGCTGGTGTGCATCACGGCCTGGGCGAACTCGTGGGTGCGCGCGCTGATCCGGGCGAGGATCTCCAGGCACACCGCGGCGCGGGCCTCCGGGCCGGCGTCCCGCCACTCGGGGATCGCGGCCTGCATGGTCGGCAGCAGCACCGAGACGTCCGGGTGCGGATAGGTGATGCCCAACTCCGGGCCGTAGGGCGAGACTTCCTCACCCGTCCAGTCGTCCGTGCCGGGCTGGTCGAGCGCGAACCGGGTGCCACGCAGCGCCTCGAAGGCAGCCAGGCCGTCCGGTGCGGCACTCTCGCCGTATGCCTTGGGGTGCTCGGGGTGCGGGGACCAGTACGCACGGGTCCGGATTGCTTCCAGCGCCTTGTCGAGGGTCGGGCGGTGCTTCTCGATCAACTGCGCTGCGGTCCTTTCGGCGGCCATCGATAACCAACTCCTCGTCGACTGCGCGGAAAGTGGATGGGGACTGGGAGTGACACAGCAACGGAGTTAGAGTAACCGAACGATCGGTCGGGGCAAGAGTGCTCGGCCAACCTGTGGAAAACTCGCTCGGGGAGGATCAGCTGCCATGACGGCACTCGGCACCGACACCACCGTGGCAGTGGTGGGCACCGGCACCATGGGGCAGGGAATCGCGCAGGTGGCACTGGTCGCCGGGCACCCCGTACGGCTCTACGACAGCGCTCCGGGCCGGGCCGCGCAGGCCGCCGAGGCCATCGGGCGACGGTTGGACCGGTTGGTGGAGAAAGGCCGGATCCCGGCGGTCGAACGGGACGCCGCCCGCGCCCGCCTCTCCCCTGCCGAAACCCTCGCCGAGCTCGCCGACGCCGCACTCGTCGTCGAGGCGATCCTGGAGCAACTCCCCGCCAAACAGGAGCTGTTCCGCGCCCTTGAGGACGTCGTCCCGGCGGACTGCCTACTGGCCACCAACACCTCCTCCCTCGCGGTGACCGCGGTCGCCGGTGGACTGCGGCACCCCGGGCGCTGCGTGGGCATGCACTTCTTCAACCCCGCGCCACTGCTCCCGCTCGTCGAGATCGTCAGCGGCTTCGCCAGCGACGACACGGCCGCGGCCACCGCCTACGACACCGCCGCGGCCTGGGGAAAGACCCCCGTGCGCTGCGCCGACACCCCCGGTTTCATCGTCAACCGCATCGCCCGCCCCTTCTACGCCGAGGCCCTGCGCGTCCACGAGGAGCGGGGTGCCGACCCCGCCACCATCGACGCCGTCCTCCGTGAGGGCAGCGGCTTCCGGATGGGCCCGTTCGAACTCACCGACCTCATCGGACAGGACGTGAACGAGGCGGTGACCCACTCGGTGTGGACCGCGTTCTTCCAGGACCCGAAGTTCACCCCCTCGCTGGCCCAGCGCCGCCTGGTGGAGGCCGGCCTGCACGGCCGCAAAACGGGGCGCGGCTGGTTCGACTACGCCGAGGACGCCCGCCGGCCCGAGCCGCACACCGCAGGGCCCTGCCCCGCGCCCTCCTCGGTCACCGTGCTCGGCGAGCTGCCCGGGCCCGCCGCGGTGCTGCGCGAGGCGATCGAGGAGGCCGGCATCAAGGTCACCGGCGAGCGCGCTGCACGGGAGCCGGAGTCCGCGGGCGCCGTCCGGCTGCCCGGAGGCGCCCTGCTGGCCCTGACCAGCGGCGCTGCGGCCACGCGGCGGGGCCACGGCGCCACCATCAGCTTCGACCTCTCGCTCGACTACCGGGCCGCGACCCGGGTCGCCCTCGCGCCCTCGGCGACCGCCTCCGAGGGCGACCTCGCCGAGGCCGTCGGGCTCTTCCAGGCGCTCGGCAAGCAGGTCAGCGTCATCGACGACGTTCCGGGCATGATCGTCGCCCGCACGGTCGCGATGATCATCGACTTCGCCGTGGACGCCGCGGCCCGCGGCGTCGCCACCCCACAGGACATCGACACCGCGATGCGGCTCGGGGTGAACTACCCCGGCGGCCCCATTCAGTGGGTCGATCGCCTCGGTGCCCCCTGGGTGTGGCGCCTGCTGGACTCCCTGCACCGCCAGAATGCCCAGGGACGCTACGTACCGTCCTGGGCGCTCCGGCGCCGTGCGGACCTCGAGGAATGGGTGCTCTAATCATGACCATGGCCAAGCGCGACGCCTACACGCCCGATTCGCTGCTCGCGGTCTCCGTCGAGGTGTTCATCGAGCGCGGCTACGACGGCACCTCCATGGAGCACCTCTCCAAGGCGGCCGGGATCTCCAAGTCGTCGATCTACCACCACGTGCGCAGCAAGGAAGAACTGCTGCGCCGCGCGATAAGCCGCGCCCTGGACGGGCTCTTCGGTGTCCTGGCGGAAGCCGACGCCCAGCAGGGGCGGGCGATCGAGCGGCTGGAACACGTCACCCGGCGCGTGGCCGAGGTGCTGATGGACGAACTCCCCTACGTGACACTGCTGTTGCGGGTGCGCGGGAACACCGACACCGAGCGGTGGGCCATGGAGCGCCGCCGCGAGTTCGACCACCGGGTAGCCGACCTCCTCAAGGAGGCCGCCGCCGACGGCGACCTACGGGACGACGTGGACATCCGGCTGGCCACCCGCCTGCTCTTCGGCATGATCAACTCGATCGTGGAGTGGTACCGGCCCGGGCGGGGCGGCTCGGCCAGCCGCGACGAGGTCGCGGAGGCCGTGGTGCGGACGGCGTTCTCGGGGCTGCGCAAGGTCTGAGCGGGCGGCCGCGCGGGCGGCTCGCGGCGGGGCGGACGGGGGCCGGGAAGGCCCCACGCGACCTCGTCGGCCCCGCCCCGCCCGAGGGCCCCGGTGCGGGGCCCCGGCCCTATCCCTCCTCCACCCCCAGGTCCGTCTCCTCGAACACCAGCAGCGTGCGGGTGCTCAGCACCTCCGGTATCGACTGGATCCGGGTCAGGACCAGTTCGCGCAGTTCGCGGTTGTCCTTGGTGTGTACCAGTAGCAGCACGTCGAAGTCCCCGCTGACCAGCGCGATGTGCGCGGCGCCGGGGAGCGTGGTGAGTTGTTTGCGCACGGTCCGCCAGGAGTTCTGCACGATCTTCAACGTGATGTAGGCGGAGGCGCCCTGACCTGCCCTTTCCTGGTCCACGAGGGCGCTGAAGCCGCGTATGACGCCGTCGTCGAGGAGCCGGTTGATCCGCGCGTAGGCATTGGCGCGCGAGACGTGCACCTGCTCGGCGACGGAGCGTATCGACGCCCGGCCGTCGGTCCGCAGCAGGCGCAGGATGGTGCGGTCGATCTGGTCGAGGGGGCGCGCGGCCGGAGGTGCCGGGGCGGGCGTCGCCGACGGCTGCCCGCCCGGAGTGGCCATCTGTTCCTCCGGCATGTGCTCCCGCCTCCCCTTTGTGGACTCCCTGTCTTCATCACAAGCTGTGGAGAACCGTTTGTCCACAGGCTGAACCCGCCTGTAGCCAAAATGCATCAGCGACCGAACAATCGGTAGGGAAGGGGTCACCGGCCCCGACCGTTCGCGTTCTGCCCGACCCCCAGCGACCGCTGGGAGGTACCACCGGCTCGCCCACCACCCATGAGGCGCATCGCGCCACCCCTTCGATGACGAGGAGGTGCCCGACATGACGGTCCTCGAGCAGCCCGGCAGCAGCAGGCACACCAGTGACCTTGCCGGCCCGCCGCCCACCTGGCGGCCGCGCGTCGATCCCGCGCCCCTCCTGCCCGACGCCGCGCCGTACCGCGTCCTGGGCACCGACGCCGCCCGCCGGCTCGACCCCGCACTGCTGAAGCGGCTCTACGCCGAGCTGGTGCGCGGCCGCCGGTACAACACCCAGGCCACCGCCCTCACCCGGCAGGGCCGGCTGGCGGTCTACCCCTCGTCCACGGGCCAGGAAGCCTGCCAGGTCGCCGCGGCGCTCGCCCTCCAGGAGCAGGACTGGCTCTTTCCCAGCTACCGCGACACCCTCGCCGCCGTCGCCCGCGGCCTCGATCCGGTGCAGGCCCTGACCCTCCTGCGGGGCGACTGGCACACCGGGTACGACCCGTACGAGCACCGCATCGCCCCCCTGTGCACCCCGCTCGCCACCCAGCTCCCGCACGCCGTGGGCCTGGCGCACGCCGCCCGCCTCAAGGGCGACGACGTGGTCGCCCTGGCCATGGTCGGCGACGGCGGCACGAGCGAGGGCGACTTCCACGAGGCGCTCAACTTCGCCGCCGTCTGGCAGGCCCCGGTCGTCTTCCTCGTGCAGAACAACGGCTTCGCGATCTCCGTACCGCTCGCCAAGCAGACCGCCGCGCCGACCCTCGCCCACAAGGCGGTCGGCTACGGCATGCCCGGCCGCCTCGTGGACGGCAACGACGCCCCCGCCCTGCACGAGGTCCTCACTGACGCGGTGCGCCGGGCCCGTGAGGGCGACGGCCCCACCCTCGTCGAGGCCGTCACCTACCGCCTTGAGGCCCACACCAACGCCGACGACGCCACCCGTTACCGCGCCGACGCCGAGGTCGAGAGCTGGCGGGCCCACGACCCGATAGCCCTGCTGGAGCGCGCGCTGACCGACCGCGACCTGCTCGACGACGCGTTCGCCACCGCCACCCGCGACGGCGCCGAACGTCTCGCCGCCGACCTCCGGGAGCGGATGCACGCCGAAGCGGCGCTGGAGCCGATGGAGCTGTTCGACCACGTCTTCACCCAGCAGACCAGCCAATTGCGTTCCCAGGCCGCCCAGTTGCGCGCCGAGCTGGACGCCGAGGCCGAAGGGGTCGAAGCACCCGAGTCCGCCACGGACACCGTGGCGCCCGCCCAGGAGGCCAGGCCATGACGACCACCGCCGCGCCGACCGCGCGCAAACCGGCCACCATGGCACAGGCGCTCACCCGCGCCCTGCGCGACGCCATGGCCGACGACCCCACCGTCCACGTGATGGGCGAGGACGTCGGCGCCCTCGGCGGCGTCTTCCGGATCACCGACGGCCTGGCCGAGGAGTTCGGCGAGGACCGCTGCAGCGACACCCCGCTCGCCGAGGCCGGCATCCTGGGCACCGCCGTCGGCATGGCGATGTACGGGCTGCGGCCGGTCGTGGAGATGCAGTTCGACGCGTTCGCCTACCCGGCCTTCGAGCAACTGGTCAGCCACGTCGCCCGGATGCGCAACCGCACCCGGGGCGCCGTCGCCATGCCGCTGACCATCCGCATCCCCTACGGCGGCGGCATCGGCGGCGTCGAGCACCACAGCGACTCCTCCGAGGCGTACTACCTCGCCACCCCCGGCCTCCAGGTCGTCACCCCGGCGACCGTCGAGGACGCCTACGGGCTGCTCCGCGCCGCCATCGCCTCCGACGATCCGGTCGTCTTCCTCGAACCCAAGCGGCTCTACTGGTCCAAGGCCGACTGGTCGGCGGACGCGCCCACTGCGGTCGCCCCCATGGGCCGCGCCGCGGTCCGCCGCCGCGGCAGCAGCGCCACGCTCCTGACCTACGGCCCGTCCCTGCCCGTCTGCCTGGAGGCCGCCGAGGCCGCCCGCGCCGAGGGCTGGGACCTCGAAGTCGTCGACCTGCGCACCCTGGTGCCGTTCGACGACGACACGGTCTGCGCATCGGTGCGGCGCACCGGGCGGGCCGTCGTCGTCCACGAGTCCAACGGGTTCGGTGGTCCCGGCGGCGAGATCGCCGCACGGATCACCGAGCGCTGCTTCCACTACCTGGAGGCGCCGGTGCTGCGCGTCGCCGGCTTCGACGTCCCCTACCCGCCGCCCATGCTGGAGCGTCACCACCTGCCGAGCGTGGACCGGATCCTGGACACCGTCGCCCGTCTCCAGTGGGAGTCGCGCTGGACCGAAGGACGTGGTGCGTGATGGCCGTGGTGCGCGAGTTCACCCTGCCCGACCTGGGGGAGGGCCTCACCGAGGCGGTGATCGTGCAGTGGCTGGTCGAGGTCGGCGAGGTGGTGGCCGTCGACCAGCCGGTGGTGGAGGTCGAGACCGCCAAGGCGATGGTCGAGGTGCCGTGCCCGTACGGCGGGGTGGTGACCGCCCGCTTCGGCGCGGCGGGCACCGAAGTCCCGGTGGGGGCACCCCTGGTGACGGTCGCGGTCGGCGCGGCGCCGGAGGACGCGGCCGGTCGCGGACCGGCCCCCAACAGTGCCAACGGGTCGGCCTCGGTCGCGGCGCCGGCAGCCCCGGCCCCCGGCGCCGAGGACGCGGGAACGGGCCCTGCCGGTTCGGGAAACGTCCTGGTCGGCTACGGGACGAGCGGTGCGGCGGCGCGCCGCCGCCGGATCCTCCCGCACGCCGCGGAGGCCCCCGCGCACCCGCCCGCGCCCCCCGCCACCACGAACGGCACGGCCACCAGGCACGCCACCACCGGGGACGCCCCCGACACCGCGGTGGCCGACGGCATCTGCACGGTGGCCGTCATCTCCCCGCTGGTGCGCCGCATCGCCCGGGAGCACGACCTGGACCTGCGGGACGTACGGGGCAGCGGCCGCGACGGCCTGATCCTGCGGACGGACGTCGAATCCGCGGTGCGGGCCCTGGGCGAACGGCGGTCCGCCGCGGTCCGCCCCGCCGGCCAGGTCGACGCCGCCGCGGCCGGGCCCGTCCCCGGTGCGGAACGGATCCCGCTCAAGGGCCTGCGCGGCGCCGCGGCCGAGAAGTTCAGCCGCAGCCGCCGCGAGATCCCGGACGCGACGTGCTGGGTGGACGCCGACGCCACCGACCTCCTCGCCACCCGCCGGGCGATGAACGTCCCCGGCGCCCCCAAGGTGTCGCTGCTGGCCCTCCTCGCCCGCATCTGCACCGCCGCGCTCGCCCGCTACCCCGAGCTGAACGCCACCGTGGACACCACGGCCCAGGAGATCGTCCGGCTGCCCGCCGTCCACCTGGGCTTCGCGGCGCAGACCGACCGCGGCCTGGTGGTGCCGGTCGTCCGGGACGCCCAGGGCCGCACGGTCGAGCAGCTGTCCGCCGAGATCGCCCGGCTCACCGATGCCGCGCGGGCCGGGAAGCTCTCCCCGGCGGAGCTGTCCCGCGGCACCTTCACGCTCAACAACTACGGCGTCTTCGGGGTCGACGGCTCCACCCCGATCCTCAACCACCCCGAGGCGGCGATGCTCGGCGTCGGTCGGATAGCCGCCAAACCCTGGGTCCACGAGGGCGAGTTGGCGGTGCGGGAGGTGGTCCAGCTCTCGTTCACCTTCGACCACCGGGTCTGCGACGGCGGCACCGCCGGCGGATTCCTGCGCTACGTGGCCGACTGCGTGGAGCAGCCCGCGCTGCTGCTGCGCTCGTTGTGACGGTCGGGCGACGGCAGACGGTGTGAGCGCCTCGCTCCCGGCGATACTCAAGGGGTGAGCGACCACACCGACTACGACGCGATCGTGCTGGCGGGAGGGGCGGCCCGACGGCTCGGCGGGGTGGACAAGCCCGCCCTGGCGGTCGGCGGCCGCGCCCTCCTGGACCGGGTCCTGGCCGTCTGCCGCGACGCCGCGGCCACCGTCGTCGTCGGCCCCGACCGCCCGACCGCCCGCCCGGTGCTCCAGACCCGCGAGGACCCGCCCGGCGGTGGCCCGCTCGCCGCACTCGACGCCGGACTGCGCCACACCACCGCCCCCACGGTGTTGGTCCTCTCCGCCGACCTGCCGTTCCTGACGGCCGCGACCGTGCGCGCCCTCCTCGACACGGCGATCGCCGGCGCCGCCTCCCCCCGGGACGGGGCGCTGTTGCGCGATGCGGACGGGCGCGATCAGCCGCTGGTGGCCGCCTACCGCTCCGCCCCGCTGCGCCGCGCCCTCGACCGACTGCGGGCCGAACGCGGCACCCTCACCGACCTGCCGCTGCGCCCCCTGCTGTCCGCACTGGCGCTCGCCCGGGTCCCGGACGCCTCGGCCACGGCGTCCTTCGACTGCGACACCTGGGAGGACCTCGGCACGGCGCGTGCCCGGATCAGGGAGCATGGACACGTGTTGGACGAATGGATCACCGCAGTCAAGGCCGAACTGGGCATCGACCTCGATGTCGACACGGCGGCTCTCCTCGACCTCGCGCGGGACGCGGCACACGGCGTGGCCCGCCCGGCCGCGCCGCTGACCACCTTCCTGATCGGCTACGCGGCGGGACAGCAGGGCCGCGACGTGACGGAGTTGGCGCGGCGGGCCGCCGCCCTCGCCGAGCGCTGGGCGGCGGAAGCGGCCACCGAGCAGGCCGCGGCGGCGCCGACGGCCGGCCCCGGCGCCCCGGCGGGCGAAACGAAGCCCGCGCAATGACCGACGGGGAACACGGCGACCCGTTCGGCGACGAGTTCGCCGACGCGCTCGCGCTGGTCAACGGCACCGCGCCCACCCGCCGGCGGTCCGGGACCGCCGACCCGCAGGGCGCGTCCGGCGGCGCACCCGCCGAGTACGCCGCCGACTGCGCGGGACCGCCCCCGACCGGCGGCGCCCCCGGGCCCGGCCGCGCCGAGCAGCACCGCCCCGCCACCTCCGGCGACGCCCACGGTGCCGTGTCCACCGGCCCCGTGACGCGGTCCTCCGGCCACGCCGCCACACCCTGGCGCATCGCCCGTGACCTCGCCGAACGCGCGGTGCCCGGACCCGTGGAGCCGGGCACCGCAGAGCTCGCCGACGCGCTCGGCCGCACGCTCGCCGCCCCCCTCAAGGCCCTCACCGACCTGCCGTCGTTCGACACCTCGGCGATGGACGGCTGGGCGGTCGCCGGCCCCGGTCCCTGGCGCGTCGACCGCGCCGCCGACGACACCGGGCCCGGCCCGGACCCCGGCATCCTCGCCGGCCACGCCACCACCGCGGTGCTCCCCGACGGCCATGCGCTGCCCATCGCCACCGGCGCCCGCATCCCGACCGGCGCCACCGCGGTGCTGCGCAGCGAGCACGGCGAGGTCCTCGAACTCCCCGACGGCCGCGCCCGGCTGTACGCTCCGCGGCCGGTGCCGCCCGGCCAGGACATCCGCCCGCGCGGTCAGGAGTGCCGGTGCGGCGACCAACTCCTGCCCGCCGGCACGCTGGTGACCCCCGCGGTCCTCGGCCTGGCCGCGGCGGCCGGCTACGACGAGCTCGCCGCCCACCCCCGCCCCCGCGTCGAGGTGCTCGTCCTCGGCGACGAGCTGCTGCGCGACGGGCTCCCCCAGGGCGGGCGGATCCGCGACGCGCTCGGGCCGATGCTGGCGCCCTGGCTGCGCGCCCTGGGCGCCGAGGCGGCGCCCCCGCGACACCTCGGCGATGACGCCGAAGCGCTGCACGAGGCCCTCGCCGGCTCCACCGCCGACCTGGTCATCACGACCGGCGGCACCGCATCGGGCCCCGTCGACCACGTGCACCCCACCCTTCAACGGCTCGGCGCGGAGCTGCTGGTGGACGGCGTGGCGGTGCGCCCCGGCCACCCCATGCTGCTGGCCCGCCTCGCACCGCGCCGGCACCTCGTCGGCCTTCCGGGAAACCCCCTGGCCGCGGTGTCCGGTCTGCTCACGCTCGCCGAACCCCTGCTCCGCACGCTCGCCGCCCGCCACCCCGCCGCGCCGTACCGGGTGCCGCTGGCCGCCGCGGTCCCGGGCCACCCGCGCGACACCCGGCTCGTCCCGGTGGCCTACCGCGACGACGACCGGCACGGGCTGGTGGCCGGGCCGCTGCACTTCCACGGGCCCGCGATGCTGCGCGGGATCGCCGCCGCGGACGCGATGGCCGTCGTCCCGGCCGGCGGCGCGGAGCGCGGCACCGAGGTCGAACTCCTCGAACTCCCCTGGCCCACCGGCTGGTCGGCGGGCTGGCCGACGCCCGACACCTGCTACGACCCCGCAGCTCCCACCGGAGGCACCGCGTGAAGCTCCCGTCCCACGACGCCGCGGCGCGCGAGACCCCGGAGGACCGTTCGCGCCGGGTGATACTGCCCCGCCGCACGCCGAAGGCGCCGATACGGCAGGTCGCCCGGCGGTTGCTGATGGCCCTGCTGGTGCTCGTCGCGACGGTCTTCATCGTGTGGATCGACCGCGAGGGCTACCACGACAACGCCGGTGGCCAGCTCGACCTGCTCGACTGCGCCTACTACGCCACCGTCACGCTCTCCACCACGGGTTACGGCGACATCGTCCCCTACAGCGCCAGCGCACGGCTGTTGAACATCCTCCTGGTCACCCCCCTGCGCGTGCTGTTCCTGATCATCCTGGTCGGCACCACGCTGGAGGTGCTGACCGAACGCACCCGTGAGCAGTGGCAACTGAAACGCTGGAGAAACGCCTTGCGCGACCACACCGTCATCGTCGGCTTCGGAACGAAGGGCCGGTCCGCCGTCCAGACCCTGCGGGCCACGGGCCTGCCCCGGGACCGGATCGTCATCGTCGACCCCAGCACCAAGGTGGTCGAATCGGCGGTGGCCGAGGGGTACGCGGGCGTGGTCGGCGATGCGACGCGCAGCGACGTCCTGCTGCGGGCCGAGATCCAGCGCGCGCACCAGATCGTCATCGCCACCCAGCGCGACGACACCGCGGTGCTGGTCTCCTTGACCGCCCGTCAGCTCAACAAGCGCGCCAACATCGTCGCCGCGGTGCGCGAGGAGGAGAACGCGCCGCTGCTGCGGCAGTCGGGCGCGGACGCGGTGATCACCTCGGCCAGTGCGGCCGGCCGGCTCCTGGGCCTGTCGGTGCACAGCCCCAGCGCGGGTGCGGTCATGGAGGACCTGATCCAGCAGGGCAGCGGCCTGGACCTGGTGGAGCGGCCGGTGGTCAAGGCCGAGGTCGGCAAGTCCGTCCGGGAGACGAACGACCTGGTCGTCTCCGTGCTGCGCGGACACCGGCTGCTGGGCTACGACGACCCGCAGGCGAGCCCCCTGCAGACCGCGGACCGTCTGATCACGATCGTCCGTGCCGCCCCGGCGGAGGAGTCCGTCGTCCCCGGGAAGCCGTCCGGCAAGCCGACGTTGCCCGGTACCGCGGTCTCCCCGATGCGCCCGGCGGACGACTGACGGACCGTGGGACGGGGCGCCGTCGACCGGTGGGCGGCGCGGTGACCTGTGGCGGGGCCGTGCCCGCCCCTTTCGCCCCGTGGCCGGTCGGCGAGTAGCCTCGCGCCCATGCGAGCGATCACCATCCCCGAGCCCGGTGGCCCCGAAGCCCTCGTCTGGGCCGAAGTGCCCGATCCGCAGCCTGCCGAGGGCGAGGTCCTGATCGAGGTCGCGGCCAGCGCCGTGAACCGCGCCGACCTGCTCCAGCGCCAGGGCTTCTACGATCCGCCGCCCGGGGCCTCCCCGTACCCGGGCCTGGAGTGCTCGGGACGGATCGCGGCGGTCGGACCCGGCGTGCACGGCTGGGCGGTCGGCGACGAGGTGTGTGCGCTGTTGGCGGGCGGCGGGTACGCCGAGAAGGTCGCCGTGCCGGCCGGTCAGGTGCTGCCGCTGCCGCCCGGCGTCGACCTCGTGACGGCCGCCGCGCTTCCCGAAGTCGCCTGCACCGTCTGGTCGAACGTCTTCATGATCGCGCACCTGCGGCCCGGCGAGACCCTGCTGGTCCACGGCGGTGCCAGCGGCATCGGCACCATGGCCATCCAGCTCGCCAAGGCGGTCGGCGCGCGGGTTGCGGTCACCGCGGGCGGACCGGAGAAGCTGGCCCGCTGCGCCGAGTTGGGCGCCGACGTCCTCATCGACTACCGCGAGCAGGACTTCGTCCAGGAGATCCGCAAGGCCACCGAGGGCAAGGGCGCGGACGTCATCCTCGACATCATCGGCGCCAAGTACCTCCAGAAGAACGTCAAGGCGCTGGCGGTCGCCGGCCGGCTGGCGATCATCGGGCTGCAGGGCGGAGTGAAGGCCGAGCTCAACCTCGCCGCGCTGATCGCCAAGCGCGCCGCGATCACCGGCACCGGTCTGCGGGCCCGCCCGGTCAGTGAGAAGTCCGCCATCGTCGCCGCCGTCCGGGAGCACGTCTGGCCGCTGATCGGCAACGGCCAGGTCCGCCCGATCGTGGACCGGGCCCTGCCGATGACGGAGGCCGCCGAGGCGCATCGCATCCTGGACGCCAGCGGTCACGTCGGCAAGGTCGTCCTGACGGTCTGAGCCGGCCGCGACCCCGCCCCCGGGGCCCCGAACGCCCCTCGCCCCTCCCCGTGCCGGCAGGTCACCCGGCCGATCTGCCCGAGATGCCGCGGCCCACCCGCCGTGTGACGCTGGGCACGTCACTCGACGGCTCGGCACGGGAGGGGCACCGTGGTCGCTCCAGGGTTCCGTACGCGCATGGCCTCCAGTCTCTTGGTGCTCGCCGCGGTCCTGCCCGTCTCCCTGACCGCCGGCCCCGCGCTGGCGGCGGACCGGCAGGCCACGCCGGCCGCGCGTCCCGACGAGACGTTGGACGACTTCGCGGCGGTCCCCGCACTGACCGGGGAGTTCTCGACGGAGCAGTACCCCGGCCGTCCCGGCGGGTTGCCGGACTTCCCCGGCGCCTACGACTTCCGTGACTTCCCGGACGCCTTCCTGGGCCTTTCCGGCACGTTGCCGGGCTTCCCGCGCCACCCCGGTGGTCCGTTCCGCCACGCACCGCGGCACCACCACCCTCACCCGTTCGGCCTCGGCTTCCCCTGGTCCTCGGACCCTGTGCCGGGGCTCGACGAGGGTGCTCCGGACGACTCCGCGGACGCCGATGCGGACGTCTCCGAGCCGCCGCTGCCGTCCGCCCCGCCGCGCGCTCCGGCCCCCGACCCCACACCGCCGCCGACCTCTCGGCCGAAGCCGCACGAACGCACCCCCTCGGCTCCGTCGGACACCAGCCCGCACACGAGCCCCGCGCCCCGGCCGCGCCCCTCCCGCCCGCATGACCTGGCGGTCCCGCCCTCCCCGACCCCTGATCGGCAGGCGCCGACACCCGCTCCCGAAGAGGACGGGGACACGACCATGGCCGGCCCGGACTCGGTCGCAAGCCCCTACCCCCTCGATGCCCCGGGCACCCGGGTCGAACGGGTCCTGCCGATGGGCGCCGGGATGGCCCTCACCGGCCTGGGACTGGCTTTCCTCGGACTCCGGCTGCGCCGCCGCTGAGATCGTGTTTCACGTGAAACGGTTCGCCGTTCAGGGTGGGTGGTCGCTCTCCGCGGTTTCACGCTCCGTGGTTTCACGTGAAACACCACCGAACCGCGGCGTTTCCCGGGGAGCGGCGCACCGTGAAACGAAGGAAGGCCAGCGTTTCACGTGAAACAGCCGAGAATCCGTGGTTTCACGTGAAACGTACGGCCAGGGAACAGGGTGCATAACGGGCTTGCCCGACGGGCAATTCGTCGGGTCGGCAAGGGTGGATCACCTTCTGCCAGGGGCACCAACGTTCTGGACCTGTCGTACGAGAGAATGGCGGCATGGATATGCCGATGAACGAACGGTCGCAGGAGAACCAGCACGTCTTGGTCGTCGGCCCGGACGGCATGGCGCTCGGCAGCGCCGGCTCCGGTGACGGGGACGAGGGCGGGGAGCCCCGTGAGACTCCGGTGACGGACATGGTCGAGCAGCCTGCGAAGGTCATGCGCATCGGCAGCATGATCAAGCAGCTGCTGGAAGAGGTGAAGGCGGCTCCGCTCGACGAGGCGAGCCGGGTGCGCCTCAAGGAGATCCACGCCAGCTCGGTCAAGGAGCTGGAAGACGGCCTCGCCCCCGAGCTGGTCGAAGAGCTGGAGCGGCTGTCGCTGCCCTTCACCCACGACTCGGTGCCGACCGAGGCCGAGCTCCGGATCGCCCAGGCCCAGCTGGTCGGTTGGCTGGAGGGCCTCTTCCACGGCATCCAGACCGCGCTCTTCGCCCAGCAGATGGCGGCCCGCGCCCAGCTGGAGCAGATGCGCCGTGCCCTGCCGCCCGGTCTCACCGCCGAAGGCCACCCGGAGCAGCCCGGTCATGACGGTGCCCGCTCGGGCCCCTACCTCTGATCGCGTCGTCCGACACCCACAACGGCCGGAGGGGCCGGCACGCAGTGCGCGTGCCGGCCCCTCCGGCCGTCAGGTGCCGTCGTGCTCAGTTGTGACCCGTCGAGATGGTCAGCTCGATGGTGTCGTTGCTGCGGGGGTCCCACCAGCTGATGCCCGCCGGAGTCTGGTCCGTGACGGTGTTCTTGCCCCAGATCGCGTCGTTCTGTTCCTTGACGATCTTGTACTTCCAGCCGGCGGCCTTGATGCACGCCTCGACCGAATCCAGGTTCTTGAACTTGAACGAGGGGAAGAGGACCTTGCCCTTCTGGCTGTAGCTCGGCGTCGGATTGGTGCACTGGCTGGCCTGGATCGTCGCCGTCTTGTCTTCGGGACGGACGCTGGTGGTGGGCGACGGGGAGTAGGCGTACGTCGGGCTGTCGCTCCCGCCACTGCTGCTGGCGCCGGCCCCGGCGCTCAAACCGATGCCGACGGCGATCGCGGTGACGACGACCACGCCCACCACCGCGGCGACGATGATCACCCCGGTGTTGTTCTTGCGGGGGCGTGCCGGCGGCATGGATCCGGTCACCGGCGCGGGCGGACCGGGGAACGGCGGCGGCGGAGGGGCCTGGAACCCGCCGGCGAACGGCGGGGGCGTCGGGGCCGGGGCCGGCGTCGGGTAGGCGTTGTTCACCGGCGGCGGCGTCGAGGGGCCGAAGGCGGCCTGCGTCGGCTGGTACGGCTGCTGGACGCTCGGCGGCACCGGGGTGTGCGGGTTGCCGGCGGCGGTGGGGAAGACCGCGGAGGAGACCGAGGCGCCGCTGGTGCGGGCCCGCGGGCCTTCGCTGATGATCAGGGGCGTCGCGCCGGACTGGCCGGAGCCGGCGATCCGCAGGCACTCGTCCCGCATCGCCTCGGCGGTGGGGAAACGTTCGTTGGGGTTCTTCCTCAGCGCCCGGGCCACCAGCGCGTCCACCGCCGGCGGCAGCGAGCGGTTGATGCTGGAGGGGACCGGCGGCTCTTCCTGCACGTGGGCGTAGGCGATGGCCAGCGGGGAGTCCGCGTCGAACGGCAAGTGTCCGGTCAGCAGCTCGAAGAGCATGATGCCGACCGAGTACAGGTCGGAGCGGGCGTCCACGCCACGGCCCAGGGCCTGCTCGGGCGAGAGGTACTGCGGGGTGCCGACGACCATGCCGGTCTGGGTCATCGAGGTCACGCCGGACTGCATGGCGCGGGCGATGCCGAAGTCCATGACCTTGACGACGTTGCGCTTGGTCATCATGACGTTGCCCGGCTTGATGTCCCGGTGGACCAGGCCCATCTCGTGGCTCGCCTCCAGGGCGGCGAGCACGTCAGCGGTGATTTTCAGCGCCTTTTCGGTCGGCATCGCGCCGTGCTGTGCGATGTCGGAGTCCAGCACGGAACGCAGCGGCTGGCCGGAGACGTACTCCATGATGATGTACGGCACCATGCCGCCGTCGAGCTCGTCCTCGCCGGAGTCGAAGACCGAGACGATGTTGGTGTGCGTGAGCTTCGCCACGGACTGCGCCTCGCGCCGGAAGCGCTCGCGGAACGCCTGCTCGCGGCCGAGTTCGGTGTGCAGGGTCTTGATCGCGACCTCGCGGTCCAGCACGCTGTCATAGGCGAGGTGCACGGAAGCCATGCCGCCGGCGCCAAGAAGATCACGAAGCTGGTAACGTCCACCGCCGACCGAACGGCCCTCGAATTGGCCTTGAGCGCCGTCCTGGCTCATCGTTCCGCTTCCCCCTAGGCGCACTGCCCGTATGTCTAGCGATCAAAATCCAGATTTCCGCAGCCAAGTCTGCCCCAGGGCACGGACACGTCAAGCTGTGTGCCCGTTCCGTGACCAGATGTGCAAGATCCGGGCACGGTCATGAAGGGGTTCGGGCTTCCGGTCACCCCTGGTGAACTTGCGACACTTGGGATGCGGAGGGTTTGATGGCCGGTCCACGACGGACCGGTGGGTGCCGCGGAACCTGTAGCGTGCTCTAGCGAAGACCGAGACCTTACCGCTGCAATGCGGATCGATTCGACGGCGAGGACCGATGGCACCGACGCAGCGCCCCCAAGGGCCGTCCGATCCTGACGCCACCGGCTCCAACGTCTCCGACGCGCCGGAGCTGTGGGGCAACGGCGGGCTCGTCGGTGACGGCCGCTACCGGCTGACGCGCCGGCTGGGCCGCGGCGGCATGGCCGAGGTGTTCGCCGCCGAGGACGTGCGCCTGGGCCGGACCGTCGCCGTGAAGCTGCTGCGCTCGGACCTCGCCGAGGACCCGGTGTCCAAGGCCCGCTTCACGCGCGAGGCGCAGTCCGTCGCCGGTCTGAACCACCACGCGGTCGTCGCCGTCTACGACTCCGGTGAGGACTTCGTCAGCGGCAACACCGTGCCGTACATCGTGATGGAGCTGGTCGAGGGCCACACCATCCGCGACCTGCTGCTCAACGCCGAGGCGCCGCCGCCGGACCAGGCACTGATCATCGTCTCCGGGGTGCTGGAGGCGCTGGCCTACAGCCACCAGCACGGCATCGTGCACCGCGACATCAAGCCCGCGAACGTGATCATCACCAACAGCGGCGCCGTGAAGGTGATGGACTTCGGCATCGCCCGCGCCCTGCACGGTGCGCAGTCGACCATGACCCAGACCGGCATGGTCATGGGCACCCCGCAGTACCTCTCCCCGGAGCAGGCGCTCGGCAAGACCGTCGACACCCGCTCCGACCTCTACGCCACCGGCTGCCTGCTGTACGAACTCCTCGCGCAGCGGCCGCCGTTCACCGGTGAGACCCCGCTCTCGGTCGTCTACCAGCACGTCCAGGACATGCCGGTGCCGCCCTCCCAGGTCGCCGACGCGGTGCCGCCGGAGCTGGACGGTCTGGTCATGCGGTCGCTGGCCAAGGACCCCGACGACCGGTTCCAGAGCGCCGAGGAGATGCGCGGTCTGGTCCAGTACTCGCTGCAGATGCTGCACGAGCAGGGCGGCCACACCGGCACCTGGAACACCGGCCCCGTCGCGCTGCACGACGGCGGTCACACCATGGCCCTCCGCGGCGGAGCGGCCGAGACCTCCGTCATGTCGCACGCCGAAGCCGGGAAGACCACGGCCCAGCCGATCCTGACGCCCGGCATGCGGGACGACGACGGCGGTTTCGAGGGCGGCTACCGCCAGGCCAAGGGCGGCCGCGGCAAGATCTGGCTGATCGCGGTGCTGGCACTGATCGCCATCGCGGTGGGCGTGGCCTTCGCGGTGCAGAACACCAACGGCAACGAGCACAAGCCCAAGACGCCGGTCACCCAGTCGCCGAAGCCGTCCCAGTCGGACGAGACCACCGAGCCGCCGACGGACGAGCCGACCACCACGGACACCTACCCGGGCAGCACCAGCGGCGGCGGGAACCCCTACACCCACCGCCCGAGCCACCAGCCGAGCACCCAGCCGTCGTCCCAGCCGTCGTCGTCACCGACGCCGTCCTCGGAGCCGCCGACCAGCACCACCGGCGGGACGACCGACGGCGGCACCACCGACGGTGGCACCACCAACGGTGGGACGACGGATGGTGGCACCACCAACGGTGGGACGACGGACGGCGGGACCACCAACGGTGGCACCAACAACGGCGGGACCACCAACGGCGGCACCACCAATGGCGGGACCAACAACGGCGGGACCACCAACGGCGGCACGACGCCCCTCGGCGGGGCGACCGGCGGCTGACCGGGACGGACCGGCGGGCCGGCGCCGCGCGCGTCAGCCCGTGAACGCCCGTCGCACGGCGGGGAATTCGCGGGTCCACCACACGGCCAGCGCGGCCGCCGCGGGGAACTGCGGATCGGTGCGCAGGTCGCCGAGCCGGTAGCGCCAGGTCAGCATCCAGAAGTCGTTCAGCCGCTCCCACCAGACCCGGTGCACGGCTGCGGCCAGCTCGTCGGCTCCGGCCCCGCACACGCTGCGGTAGGCAGCGGCGTACGCAGCGACCTTCGACAGGTCCAGGGTGCCGCAGGGACGGACGAAGAAGATCGCGGCGGCGCGTACCGCCTCCTCCGCGCGCGGGTGGACGCCCAGCCGGTCCCAGTCGACGATCGCGCCCGGTTCGGTCCCGCGGTAGAGCACGTTCAGCGGGTGGAAGTCGCCGTGCACCCAGCCCGCCGGGGGCTCCGCACCGGGAGCCGGGCGGCGGTGCGCCTGCCGCTCCAGTAGGGCCCGGCGCTCCAGGAGGCGGTGCTCGGCGAGCTCGTCGAAGCTGGTGCGCGGCCGGGCGCCGCGGGCCAGCGCCAGCAGCTCGTCGATCGTCTCGAAGGTCCGCTCGGGGTCGGCGGCGGTGTCGGTGCCCGGCGGCCGCGGTGGCGCCGGCTCGTCGGCCATCACCTGCTCCAGCGTCGTGTGGACCCGTCCGAGCAGCCCGCCGAGCCGGCGGGACTGACCGACGGTCAGCGCCGTGCCGCTCAGGTGCCGGCCCGTCCGCCAGGGGTGCAGGGCGTAGTGGCGGCCGTCCAGGACGGTGAAGGTCCGCCCGTCCGTGCCCGTCACGGGCGGGACGACGGGCAGGCCGCACCCGGCCAGCCTGCGGGTGGCGCGGTGCTGGCGGGTGAGTGCGGCCCGGTCGCCGTCGAGGTGGTGTTTGAGGAAGTAGCGGCCGCGGGTGGTGGCGAGGAAGTAGCCGTGGTTGAGCAGGCCCTCGGCGACGGGTTCGCAGGACAGCGGTGCGCCGGCACCGTCGTAGTGGCGCAGCAGGGATCCGAGGGTGTCGCGGTCGGGCGTGGCCGCCGACCGGACTACAGATGAGCGCAGCACGCGCCAGATGTTAGATCAACTTCGCCCAGTGGAGTGGGTGTCCCGGAAAGCCTCACAGAGGGTGTGCGTATCCGAAGACCGGGACGTCCGTGAGGTGATGCAGCGTCACGAATTCCGGCTCGATCCGCAGGAAGACCGCGTCGTAGGGGACGCCGTCGGCCAACCGCGGTGTGCGGCCGAACAGTTCCCGCTCGACCGGGGTGGGCTCGACGACCCGGGCGGTGCCGGTGAACTGCACGGACCAGGTGTCGCGGGCGCCGCTGTTGACGTTGTCGGCCTCGTAGGCGACGACGCTGCCGTCCAGCGCCCGGTGGTACTCGTAACCGCGGTGCAGGCGCAGCAGCACGCGGTTGTCGACGACGACGTGCCGGGTGACGGTGGTGAAGGGGAGCGCCCTGCGGCTGGCCGACACCCGGCCGTAGGGGGTACTGCTCAACAGCTCGATGGCGCGGAAGACGTCGGTGGGCATGGTGTCACCCTGCCCGGCCGGAGCGGCGGAGGGTAGGGGCGGCAGCCCCCGCGAGGCGGGACGTTGGTCCCTTCCGCCGGTCCCGGAACCGCTGATTCCGGAGACGTGGCCTTGGTGTCGTTCCTGTTCAGCGCCGTTCGGCCTGCATGCGGGCGACATAGGCGGCGGCCTGGGAACGGCGTTCCATACCGAGCTTGGAAAGCAGGCTGGAAACGTAATTCTTGATCGTTTTCTCGGCGAGATGGAGCCGTTCGCCGATTACGCGATTGGTCAATCCCTCGCCGATCAAATCGAGGATCTTGCGCTCCTGCTCGGTGAGGTTCGCCAGTCGGTCGTCGCCCTTCGCGGTGTTGCCGTCGCGGAGCCGTTCCAGGACGCGCGCGGTGGCCACCGGGTCGAGCAGTGATTTCCCGGCCGCCACGTCGCGGACCGCGGAGAGGAGTTCGCTGCCGCGGATGGCCTTGAGGACATAACCGGACGCACCGGCCATGATCGCATCGAAAAGGGCCTCGTCGTCGGCGAACGAGGTGAGCATCAGGCACTTGATCTCTTCGTCTTGGGCGCGAATCTCGCGGCAGACCTCGACGCCGCTGCCGTCGGGGAGGCGGACGTCGAGCACGGCCACGTCCGGACGCGTCGCCGGGATCCTGACCAGCGCATCCGCCGCGGTGCCGGCCTCGCCGACCACCTCGATGTCGTCCTCGACCGACAACATTTCGTGGACGCCCCGCCGGACCACTTCGTGGTCATCGAGCAGGAAAACCGTGATTTTTCCGTCTTCGCGCACGTTCCCAGTCTCACACATCAACTCTTCCCGTGCTCCAGGTCACCGATATAACGTGCCGTTGTCCCGGTGGCCTGCAACGCTGTGACCAGGAGTTGTTCCCAGCCTTCGCGATTTACTTGGAAATCCAAGCAAAATCGCAGGTCAGCGCCATTTCCGCTTAGGCTTTGACAATGGGTAACGTGCAATGAGCAGGCCACTCCGGGGCGCTTTGTTCCACCCGGATCCGGCCGCGTTCGCACACACCCCGTGCGCCGTATCGGATACCGGGTGAGCCGCAAACGGCCACCGGCGGACCCCGGGGGCCGGACAGACGGAGGAGCAGCACGTGACCGTGGAAGGCACTGCCGAGCGGAAAACCGCCCGCGGCGGCAGCAAGCGCACCACCGCCAAAAAGACGACGCCGGCGAAGAAGGCGACGCAGTCCAAGGCCGGGAACAGCGCCGGGCCGGACCAGGCGGAGCAGCACCAGCTCGTACAACTGCTGACCCCGGAAGGGACGCGGGTCGAGCACCCGGACTACGCGATCGACCTCTCTCCCGAGGAACTGCGCGGTCTCTACCGCGACATGGTGCTGACCCGGCGGTTCGACGCCGAGGCGACCACCCTCCAGCGCCAGGGCGAACTGGGCCTGTGGGCCTCGTTGCTGGGCCAGGAAGCCGCGCAGATCGGCTCGGGCCGCGCACTGCGCGACGACGACTACGTCTTTCCCACCTACCGGGAGCACGGCGTGGCCTGGTGCCGCGGCGTCGACCCCACGAACCTGCTGGGCATGTTCCGCGGCGTCAACCACGGCGGCTGGGACCCCAACAGCAACAACTTCCACCTCTACACCATCGTCATCGGTTCGCAGACGCTGCACGCGACCGGTTACGCGATGGGCGTGCAGAAGGACGGCGCGGATTCCGCGGTCATCGCGTATTTCGGTGACGGCGCGTCCAGCCAGGGCGACGTCGCCGAATCCTTCACCTTCTCCGCGGTCTACAACGCCCCGGTCGTCTTCTTCTGCCAGAACAACCAGTGGGCGATCTCCGAGCCCACCGAGAAGCAGACCCGCGTTCCCCTCTACCAGCGCGCCCAGGGGTACGGATTCCCCGGCGTCCGGGTGGACGGCAACGACGTGCTGGCCTGCCTGGCGGTGACGAAGGCGGCGCTGGAGCGGGCGCGCACCGGCCAGGGCCCCATGCTGATCGAGGCGTTCACCTACCGGATGGGCGCCCACACCACCTCCGACGACCCGACGCGGTACCGCCCGGACGAGGAGACGCTGGCCTGGGAGGCCAAGGACCCGATCCTGCGGCTGCGCAAGTACCTGGAGGCCGAGGGCTTCGTCGACGACGCCTACCTCGCCGCGGTCGACGAGGAGAGCGACGTCCTGGGCAAGCGGGTCCGCGACGTCGTACGGGCCATGCCCGACCCGGATCACCTGGCGATCTTCGAGAACGTCTATGCCGACGGGCACGCGCTCGTCGATGAGGAGCGCGCTCAGTTCGCCGCCTACCAGGCGTCGTTCGCCGACGCCGACGCCGCCGCGGAGGGGAACTGACCATGGCCGTTCACGAGAAGATCACCATCGCGAAGGCGATCAACGCGTCACTGCGGGCCTCCATGGAGGCCGACCCCAAGGTCCTCGTCATGGGCGAGGACGTCGGCAAGCTCGGCGGTGTCTTCCGGGTCACCGACGGGCTCCAGAAGGACTTCGGCGAGGACCGGGTGATCGACACCCCGCTCGCCGAGTCCGGCATCGTCGGCGCCGCGATCGGTCTGGCCCTGCGCGGCTACCGACCGGTCGTGGAGATCCAGTTCGACGGCTTCGTCTTCCCCGCCTACGACCAGATCGTCACCCAGCTCGCGAAGATGCACGCGCGGGCGCTGGGCAAGGTCAAGGTGCCGGTCGTCATCCGCATCCCGTACGCGGGCGGCATCGGCGCCGTCGAGCACCACTCCGAGTCGCCCGAGGCGCTGTTCGCGCACGTCGCCGGACTCAAGATCGTCTCTCCGTCGAACTCCTCCGATGCCTACTGGATGCTCCAGCAGGCCATCGCCGGGGACGACCCGGTCATCTACTTCGAACCCAAGCGCCGCTACCACGACAAGTCGCGCCTGGACACCGAGTCGATCCCGGACCCGCTGCACAAGGCCCGGGTGACCCGGGCCGGCTCCGACCTCACGCTGGCCGCCTACGGCCCGATGGTGAAGGTCTGCGAGGACGTCGCCAAGGTCGCGGCGGAGGAGGGCAAGTCGGTCGAGGTGGTCGACCTGCGCTCGATCTCTCCGATCGACTTCGACACCGTCCAGTCCTCGGTCGAGAAGACCGGCCGGCTGGTCGTGGTCCATGAGGCGCCCGTCTTCTTCGGCTCGGGTGCGGAGATCGCCGCCAGGATCACCGAGCGGTGCTTCTACCACCTGGAGGCACCGGTGCTGCGGGTCGGCGGTTTCCACGCCCCCTATCCGCCGTCCAGGCTGGAGGACGAGTACCTTCCGGGGCTGGACCGGGTGCTCGACGCCGTTGACCGTGCGTTGGCGTACTGAGGGCTGAGGAGAGTCGTGACCATGACTGCAGGGACCGCCGGCGCCGCGCACACGCAGCGCATCCGCGAGTTCAAGATGCCCGACGTGGGCGAGGGCCTGACCGAGGCCGAGATCCTCAAGTGGTACGTCAAGCCCGGTGACACCGTTGCCGACGGCCAGGTCGTGTGCGAGGTGGAGACCGCCAAGGCCGCCGTGGAACTGCCCATCCCCTACGACGGGGTGGTGCACGCACTCCACTTCGACGAGGGCATCACCGTCGACGTCGGCACCGTGATCATCGCGGTCGACACCGATCCGGGTGCCGGTCCCGTCGGGGAGACCCCCGGTGAGGCTGCGGCGCCCGCCGAGGAGGACGACGCCGAACCGCAGGGCCGGCAGGCGGTGCTGGTCGGCTACGGCGCCGCGCCGTCCTCGACCAAGCGCCGGGCGCGCAAGCAGCAGCCGGGAGTGCCGGCCCAGCCGGAGCCGGTCACCGCCGGGCTCCAGGCGGAGCTCAACGGGCGGAGCACGCCGGCGCCGGCCGCCACTGCGGTGGTCGTGCCCGCCGCGCCGGCGGTGCCCGCCGCCGCCGTTCCGGTCGCCGAGCGACCGCTGGCCAAGCCGCCAGTCCGCAAGCTCGCCAAGGACCTCGGCATCGACCTGGCGACGATCGTCCCGACCGGGCCGGGCGGCGTCGTCACCCGCGACGACGTCTACGCGGCCGCCACACCGGCCGAGGCGTCACCGACGGCGCCGGCCGCCCCCGAGGTGGCCGTCCCGACGGCGGTGGCCCCGGTTGCCGCCTTCGACGCCGCACGGGAGCGTCGGGTGCCGGTCAAGGGCGTGCGCAAGGCCACCGCCCAGGCGATGGTCGCCAGTGCCTTCACCGCGCCGCACGTCACGGAGTTCATCACCGTCGACGTGACCCGCACGATGAAGCTCGTCCAGGAGCTGAAGCAGGACCCGGACCTGGCCGGGCTGCGGGTCAATCCGCTGCTGCTGGTGGCCAAGGCGTTCCTGGTCGCCCTCAAGCGGCACCCGGAGGCCAACGCCGCCTGGGACGAGGCGGCGCAGGAGATCGTCTACAAGGACTACATCAACCTCGGGATCGCCGCGGCCACTCCGCGCGGCCTGCTCGTCCCGAACATCAAGGACGCGGGTGCCAAGACGCTCCCCCAGCTCGCCACGGAGCTGGGCGAGCTGGTGGCCACCGCCCGCGAGGGCAAGACCTCCCCGGCGGCGATGTCCGGCGGTACGGTCACCATCACCAACGTCGGCGTCTTCGGCGTCGACACCGGCACCCCGATCCTCAACCCGGGGGAGTCGGCGATCCTCGCGGTCGGTGCGATCAAGCTCCAGCCGTGGGTCCACAAGGGCAAGGTCAAGCCGCGCCACGTCACCACCCTCGCCCTCTCCTTCGACCACCGGTTGATCGACGGCGAGTTGGGTTCCCAGCTGCTCGCGGACATCGCGGCGATCCTGGAGCGGCCCAAGCGGCTGATCACCTGGGGCTGAGCCGACCGGGCTGATCGTCCCGGGCGGGCGCTCGGGACGACGGCGGGGCGGTGTTTCACGTGAAACGGTCGGTGCGTTTCACGTGAAACACCGCCCTTGGTCGTTGCTCAGCCGCGGATGAGGTCGACCACGCGGCTGAAGTGCGCCACCGGGCCGGTCGGGGCGGACGGGTCGACCGGTGCCGCGCTGCGGGCCAGTGCGGCACCGGCCCATACGGTGGCGACGATCAGGGCCAGTGCGACGGCATTGCGCGCACGGCGGCCGGTGTGCGTCCTGGACTGCATGGTCAACTCCCCTTGTACGGCGTGCCGTATCGGTTCCGTGTGTCCATTCACCCATGGGGATGCGGCCGTTCCGTACGCGTCAGGTACGGAATCGCCTACGCCTTGAGTCGGACCGCGGGTCCCCCTCGGGTCCCCCTTCCGAGCGGGGGCGGGCCTCGGCCGGAATCGGTTTGCCGCCGGCGGCCCGGCTCTTTACGGTCGGCGAAATGAGCAGTCACACGGTCATCCGGCGCTATCGGGACGCAGATCAGGACGCGGTCTGCGACCTGTGGTCCAGGGCGTCGAAGCAGGCGCATCCGTTCATCGAGGGAGAAGGCGAGGGGGAGCGGGCCAGGGTCCTGGGCGAGGTGCATCTCGTCCGGGCGGAGAACTGGGTCGCCGAGCGCGACGGGGCCGTCATCGGGGTGCTGGGACTCCTGGGCGGGGACGACGCCGGGGTGGAGATCGGCGGGTTGTTCGTGGCGCCGGACGCGCAGGGCGACGGGATCGGCCGGGACCTGGTGGAGCATGCGGCCGCGCGGTACGGCGCGCTGACCCTGGAGGTCTTCGAGGAGAACACCCGGGCCCGTGGGTTCTACGCGCACCTGGGCTTCACCGAGTGCGGGCGGCGGATCGACGACCTGAGTGGCCACCCGCTGGTCGCCGTGGAACGGGAGGCGCCGCTGCGGTCGGTGTCGTGGCTCCACGTGCGGGACGGCCGGCTGCTGAGCGTGCGGACGCGGGGGAACGACACCTTCTACCTCCCGGGCGGCAAGTACGAGCCGGGGGAGACGGCACGCGAGGCGCTCTCCCGGGAGCTCTCGGAGGAACTCGGGCTGCGCATCCCGGCCGAGGAGCTCTCCGAGGCGTTCGTCGTCCACGACGTGGCGCACGGCAAGAACGGTCGGCGGCTGCACATGACGTGCTTCACCGGCGGTCCCCGAGACATCGAGCCGGCTCCCGGCCGGGAGATCGCCGAGTACGCGTGGTTCGACCGCCACGAGTCCTCCGCGCGCTGCGCACCCGCCCACCGCCAGGTGGTCGACCACCTGGTCGCGCAGGGGCGGATGTCGGCCTGAGGCGACGGTCGGCCGGTGCCTCGAAGCAGGCCCGGCCGACCCCGCATAGCGCCTCCTACCAGGGCAAATGACGCGTTGATCGTCCGCATTGCGGAATGCCGTACCGGTCGCATACTTGTTGTATCTATCCTGTGCGCATGCCATCAGCGTCCCTGTCCACCGCCCCCACGAGGGAGACCGGTCCCGTTCCCGCCAAACAGCCACCCGCTGCCGAGCGGGTCTACACCCACATCAAGGACGCCGTCCTGGAGCGCCGCTACGAGGGCGGGATGCTGCTCACCGAAGGGGAGCTCGCCGACGCGGTGGGCGTTTCCCGCACCCCGGTGCGGGAGGCGCTGCTGCGGCTGGAGGTGGAAGGGCTGATCAAGCTCTACCCGAAGAAGGGCGCGCTGGTCCTGCCGGTCTCCGCGCAGGAGATCGCCGATGTCGTCGAGACCCGGCTGCTGGTGGAGAAGCACGCCGCGGCCAAGGCCGTGCCCGCCGGCGCCACACTGGTCGAGGAGCTGACCGGACTCGTCGAGACGATGCGGGAGCAGGCCGCGGCGGGCGACCTGGCCGCCGTGTCGATCACCGACCGCGCCTTCCACGCCGCCATCGTGCGCAGTGCCGGCAACCAGATCCTGGACCGGCTCTACGAGCAGCTGCGCGACCGGCAACTGCGGATGGGCGTCGCGGTGATGCACGCCCACCCCGACCGGATCGCCAAGAACATCACCGAGCACACCGAGATCCTGGAGGCACTGCGGGCCGGCGACGCCGAAGCCGCCACCGACGCCGTACAGCGGCACGTCAGCTGGGTCCGCAACCTCGCGCAGGGGAACGAGCGATGAGCGGGCGTGCCGACGGTGCCGCCGGCAGCGACAGTTCCACCGGCGGTGGCATAGGCGGCATAGGTGGGGGCGGCGTCCGGCTGCTGCCCTCGGACCCGCCCGGCGGCCGGAAGGCCGTGGCCGTATGGGGCATCGGCGTCGCGGTCTACTTCGTCGCGATCACCTACCGCACCAGCCTCGGCGTGGCCGGCCTGGACGCCGCCCACCGCTTCCACATCAACGCCTCCGCCCTGTCCACCTTCTCGATCCTGCAGCTGCTGGTCTACGCGGGCATGCAGATACCCGTCGGCCTGCTGGTCGACCGGCTGGGCGCGAAGAAGGTCCTGACCATCGGTGTGGTGCTCTACACCGCGGGCCAGTTCGGCTTCGCGTTCTCGGACTCGTACGGCATGGCGCTCGGCTCGCGGGCGCTGCTGGGCTGCGGTGACGCGATGACCTTCATCAGCGTGCTGCGCCTCGGCTCCCGCTGGTTCCCGGCCCGGCGCGGCCCGATGATCGCGCAGATCGCTGCCCTGGTCGGCATGGCGGGCAATCTGATCTCCACCCTCGTCCTGGCCCGCCTGCTGCACACCTTCGGCTGGACGACGACCTTCGCCGGCAGCGCCCTGGGCGGCATCGCCGTGCTGGTCCTGCTGCTGCTCTTCCTCAAGGACCACCCCGAGGGCTTCGCCCCGCCGCCGGCGCCCCGCGAACACAGCGGCGCCGCGTCCATCCGCGGCCAGATCACGTCCGCCTGGCGCGAGCCCGGCACCCGGCTGGGCATGTGGGTGCATTTCACCACCCAGTTCCCGGCGATGGTCTTCCTGCTGCTGTGGGGCCTGCCGTTCCTCGTGGAGGCACAGGGCCTCTCCCGCGGCACGGCCGGCGAGCTCCTGACCCTCGTGGTGCTCTCCAACATGGCCGTCGGCCTGGTCTACGGCCAGATCATCGCGCGCCACCACGCGGCGCGGCTGCCGCTGGCGCTGGGCACCGTCGCGGCCACCGCCCTGGTGTGGGCGCTCACCCTGTGCTGGCCGGCCGCGCACGCGCCCATGGCGCTGCTGGTCGTGCTCTGTGTGGTGCTGGGCGCCTGTGGTCCCGCTTCGATGATCGGCTTCGACTTCGCCCGGCCGGCCAATCCGCCGGAGCGCCAGGGCACCGCGTCCGGCATCGTCAACATGGGGGGCTTCACCGCCTCGATGACCACGCTGCTCGCGGTCGGCGTCCTGCTCGACGCCACCGGCGACAACTACCGGATCGCCTTCGCCTCGGTCTTCGTCCTGGAGGCGCTCGGCATCTCGCAGATCCTCCGGCTGCGTCGGCGCGCGGCACGGCGCGAACGGGAACGGTTGGTGGTCAGCAGGGTCGAGGCCGTTCACGTCCCGGCCTGAGGACGGGCGCCGGGCCCTCCGGCGGACGCCTCCTCGGCCGCCCGCCGAGAGCTTCGTTTCACGTGAAACGGCAACGGCTGTTTCACGTGAAACTGCGGGGTTCGTTTCACGTGAAACCGCTCATCCCTTGCGGACCGCCCAGCCGACGGGCAGCAGTGCAGGCAGAGGGAGACCGCGCTGACGGGTTTCCGCGCCACTGCGGGCCCAGCAGGCCCTCAGTTCCTCGTGGTGCGCCCCGTCCGGGCCACTGGTTTCGCTCGGGTGTGCCGCAGCCCGAGCGTCACGGCGTCACGGCGAGGGTGTCGAGGATGGCCCGGGCGAGGTCCTGGTCGCCGTCGATCTTGATCTGCTCGTCCAGGGCCGCCGGCCGGACCCGCCCGCAGGCCAGTTGGTGGAAGGCGTCCCAGTCCATGGTCAGTGTCACCGTCGGGCCGAGCGAGACGCTGCCGTCGATGGTGGCCTTCCCCTCGGCGTCGACCCGGACGGTCCGCATGAACTCCACCGGGCCGCTGATGTCGAAAACCACCGTCGAACGGGCCGGTGCCTTGGCTCGGTTGGTGACGATCCCGGGCAGCACCCGCACCAGCAGGTCGCGGGCCACCAGCGCACCCGCCGAGTCGAGGTTGCCGGGCTTGCCGAGCACCCGGCGGAGGTCCTGCTCGTGCGCCCAGACATCGAACGCCCGCTGCTCCAGGACGAATTCCAGGGTCCGCTCCTCGCCGAGCGGGCTGCGCACCACGGTGTCCGGCTGACGGGACTCGTTCCGCAGCTGCCGGGAGCGCCGGATGATGGTGTATTCGAGCTCGCTGAGCATCTCCGGTGCGGTGTGGTGCCGACGGACGTCCACCTGGACCTCCATCCGGCGGGCCGACTCGCTGCGCACGTGGTACAGGTCGCGGGGCAGCGTGTGGATCGGCCGGGGGTCGCCCAACATCTCGCATTCCAGGCCGATGACGTGGGAGACGATGTCGCGCACGGACCAACCTGGGAGGTCCGTCGCCCTGTTCCACTCGCCTTCGACGAGCGGCGTCACCAGCTCGGTTATCGCTTCTATGGAATGCGTCCAGGCATCGATGGAGGACTGAAGGCTGGGATGGACGGTCACGGGACCCCTCGAACGGTTCGTACGCGGGCTGCTGTCTGGCAGTTAAGTTACGCTGCGCACGGGCACCCCGGCAGTGCTTTCGGGTGACCATCGTAGGCGGATGTTTGACGGCCGGGCCGTTCGAAAGCGTTGCCGGTGGTAGTGTGCGCGATTCGCCGCTGCCGATTGCTGCGGAGCCGGCGAGACCGGCCAATTACCGTCCGGTAAGAGGGGTTTGGTCGGTACGTCCGGCACCTCCTCAGTCGTCCTCCCGCTCCCGCTCGGCCATCCGGATCACGGAGACCGCGACGGCGATCAGCAGCGCCGGGTCCGCGTCCTCCCGCACGACGTTGACGGCGTAGGTGTCACGCACGGTCAGCCACCGCCGGGAGATCTCGGCGAGCAGTTCGCCGTCGTACTCGACCGCGAACTCCCGGTCGAAGATCTTGCCGCTCACGTCCAGCTCGGTGCCGTCGACCAGCTCGACGCGGAAGTGGTGGCGCAGCAACGAAAGGCGCTTGCGCTTGATGGTGGCCAGCGGCTCGTCGTCCCGCTCGATGGTCATCGCGTCGCGCAGGCTGAACATCTTCTTGCGGATGGTGATCAGGACCCGCCGCTCGGTGTCCTTGAGCTCGAAGGTCTCACGCAGTCGAAGCGCCTTCCCGTCCACGAGGAACGCGTGCCGTCCGTGATCGTCGTCGACCCAGTAGTCATCGCCGATGCCGAAGATCCGGTCGTGCACGAAGTACTTGCGGGAGCGAGGATGGTGCGCCTCGTGGGATTGCAGCATGGGTGACGTGTTCCCCGTGGCCCCTGTGGAATGCCTGGGCACCGGGGTGACGTTGAATGTCCACATGGCTTCACGTGCGCGCGTCCGGGCCCCCGAGCTGATCGGCAAGGGCGGCTGGCTCAACACCGGCGGAAACGAACTCACCCTCTCTGACCTGCGAGGACGCATTGTCATCCTCGATTTTTGGACGTTTTGCTGTGTGAACTGCCTGCACGTCCTGGACGAGCTGCGGGAGCTGGAGGAGCGGCACCGCGACTCGGTCGTGATCATTGGTGTGCACTCCCCGAAGTTCGTGCACGAGGCCGACCACCAGGCCGTCGTCGACGCCGTCGAGCGGTACGGCGTGGAGCACCCCGTCCTCGACGACCCGGAGCTCGCGACCTGGAAGCAGTACGCGGTCCGGGCGTGGCCGACGCTGGTGGTGATCGACCCCGAGGGGTACGTCGTGGCCCAGCACGCGGGCGAGGGCCACGCGCACGCCATCGAGACGCTCGTCGAGGAGCTGGTCGCCGAGCACGGCGCCAAGGGCACGCTGCGGCGCGGCGACGGCCCCTACGTGCCGCCGGAGCCGGTCGCCACCGACCTCCGTTTCCCGGGCAAGGCCGTGCGGCTGCCCGGCGGAACGTTCCTGGTCTCCGACACCACCCGGCACCAACTGGTGGAGCTGGCCGCCGACGGCGAGGAGGTGCTGCGCCGGATCGGGAGCGGGGAACGCGGGCTGGGCCCGGACTCCTTCAACGAGCCGCAGGGGCTGGCGCTGCTGCCCGACGGCACGGTCGCCGTCGCGGACACCGTCAACCACGCCGTCCGGATCTTCGACCCCGCGACCGGCGCCCTGGAGACGGTGGCCGGCACCGGCAAGCAGTGGTGGCAGGGCTCGCCGACCGCGGGCCCGGCGCGCGAGGTGGACCTCTCCTCGCCGTGGGACCTCGCCTGGTGGCAGGACCGGCTGTGGATCGCGATGGCCGGCGTCCACCAGATCTGGGCCTACGACCCGGCCGACGGCACGGTGGCGGTGGCCGCCGGCACCACCAACGAGGGCCTGGTGGACGGCCCCGCGGCGGAGGCGTGGTTCGCCCAGCCCTCCGGGCTCGCGGCGGCCGGCGACCGGCTGTGGATCGCCGACTCGGAGACCAGCGCGGTGCGCTGGATCGAGCGGGCGGCCGACGACGGCGCGGACGGTTACGTGGTCCGCACGGCCGTCGGCACCGGACTCTTCGACTTCGGGCACCGGGACGGCGCGGCCGAGCAGGCCCTGCTCCAGCACCCGCTGGGCGTGACCGCGCTCCCCGACGGTTCGGTGGCCGTCGCGGACACGTACAACCACGCGCTGCGCCGCTACGACCCGGCCAGCGGTGAGGTGACCACCCTCGCCACCGATCTGCGGGAGCCCTCCGCGGCGGTCCTCGCCGACGACGACATCGTGGTGGTGGAGTCCGCGCGGCACCGGCTGACCCGGCTCCGGCTCCCCGAGGAGGCGGTGCGCGTGGAGTCGGTGGCCCACCGCACCCAGCGGGCCGCGACCGACATCGCCCCCGGCACGCTCCGGCTCGACGTGGTCTTCCAGGCCCCGGCCGGCCAGAAGCTCGACACCCGCTACGGCCCCTCCACGCGGCTGCTGGTCAGCGCCACGCCGCCGGAGCTGCTCGCCGACGGGGCGGGTGCGGGCACCGACCTGGCGCGGGACCTGGTCCTCGCGGACGGCGCGACCGAGGGCGTGCTGCACGTCTCGGCGATGGCCGCGTCCTGCGACGACGACCCGGACATCGAGTACCCGGCCTGTCACGTGCACCAGCAGGACTGGGGCGTTCCGGTCCGGATCACCGGGGACGGCGCGGCCCGGCTGGGCCTCGTGCTGGCGGGGCTGGACGCGGAGTAGCCCCGACCGGGGCCGGGGCTACGCGTGCCGGCCGGGAGGTCGGCGACCGGGGGACGTCACCCGACGCCGGCCTCCAACTTCGCCGCGGAGAGGGTGCTGTACCAGTTGGTGACCTTGCTCTGGCCGACGGAGATCGTCGTGTACTTCTCGGCGAAGTCGTACGTCACGGGCTGGCCGGTGGTCCGGGAACCCTCCGACCGGCCCATGAACTGGACGGCCACGTCCTTCTGCTTCGTGCCCAGGGCGGCGGCGCTGGTGGTCGGGATGACCGCGTAGGCGGTGGAGTGCGGGCGCAGGGTCACCAGGTGGCCCGAGTCGGGCTTCACCCTCGGCAGCGGCGTCTTCGCCTGGTTGAACGACAGCAGCGGTGCGTCGTACAGCGTGCAGCTCAGCGAGCTGGAGGAGTTCCGGTACCGCACGGTCACGTACCCCTTGGGCCCCGTCACCTGGCCGAACTGGAGCCGGGCAGTGGTGAGGTTGCAGTTCGACACGTGACGGTTGGCCGCCGCGCCGGCGCCGGCTCCCGCCGCTGCGGCGCCACCGCCGATGATCTTGCGCTTCTTGCTCTTGGAGGACGAGGACGAACTCTTCGACTTCGAGGAGCTGCTGTTGCAGCCGGTCAGCGCGAGCGAGCCGGCCAGGCCGAGGGCCAGCGCGGCGTACGCGGCGGAGCGGCGACGGGTGCGGCGTGCGGTCATGGAAGTTCCCCCAGTGAGGTACTGCGGACAGCGGGGCGGCTATGTCATGGCACGGCCACGATAGCGACTGCCCCTCGAAGGGCCGGGGCGGGTGCGTGCCGCACGGCCTCCGGCTGGTCTTTCCCCGGCGTGGACCGCTCAACCCGGGCGCGGTCAGTTCGGGCACCGGGGCAGCCCGTCGTCGAGCTGCTCCGGCCGGACGCGGATGCCCGGCATCCAGGCCCTGCCTCCCGCGTGGTCGACCCGGAACCAGATGCTGCTGTGCCCGCCGGCCTCGTCGGTGACGCTGATCCCGTCGGCGATCTTGCAGACGGCTGCCAGGACGTCACCGTGCCAGACGCGGCCCACGACGTTGGGCCGCAGGTACGGCGCATAGGGGTCGCGGGCCAGTCCGAGCGCGCAGTAGTCGGTACGGCTGTGCTGGCAGGCCCGTTCGACGTTGTTGACGGTGATCCGGGCCGCTCCCGCGCCCGCCGCGGCCGGTGCCCGCCCGTCGCCCGCCACCCGGCCGTCCGCGTCCGAACCGTTCAGCGCCATGACGGCGAACGCCGCTCCGGCGAGGACGGCGGCGGTGCCGAGCCCGGCCAGCACCAGCCGCAACCGGCGCCGGCCCGGCACTGCCGCCCGTGGATCCGCATCCGCCACCCCCGCCGCTGCCTCGCGGTCCGTCGGTGTCGCCGCGTCCGGTTCGGCCGCTGCGGGCGGCTCCGTAGCCGGCGTCGCCGCCTCGTCCGCCGCCTCCTGGGCGCGGTGGAGCAGCTCCACCAGCGCCGGCAGCCGGTCCTCACCCGTGAAGGAGAGCTTGCACCACTGCACCAGCAGCCGTTCGTCGGGCAGGCTCTGGCCGCGCAGATAGCGCGACAGGGACGAGCGGCTGGCCGGCAGGCGGGCTGCTAACTCCTGGAGGCTGTAACCCAGTTCGCCGTGCATGCGGCGCAGTGCGGAGACGAAGTCCCGGGCGGGACCGGAGAGTTCAGCCGGGAGTGGGGCCAGTGGCTTGCGTCGGACATTCGTGGCGTCGTTCTCATGGCCAGGCACGCTTCGCATTCCAGCACAGTGGACATGCGCGTGCGAGGGGCACTTCCGCTCCCCTGTGGCGGAAGTACCCCTCGTTACGCGATCCGGAACGAACCCGGACCGTTCGGTGACGTTTCACGTGAAACAGCGTGCTCGGCCCGGTGGATCGCGAGCCAGGTCGGCCGCACGTGCCCCGCCCCCCGTTCGCTGTCGCCGTTCAGTCGCCGAACACCACGGGCCGGTACGGCCTGAACTCCGGGTCACCGCCCGGCAGACCGTAGGTCAGGCTCCGGTGGTCGGTGCCGTGGTCGCCGCGCTGCTCGAAGGCGGTGTACGAGGAGTGCGCGGCGTCGCTCCACTTCTCGAAGATGACGACGTGTCGGTTGTTGTTGTCCCCCGACGCATCGATGAGCAGGTCGCCGCCCTTCAACGCACCGAGCGAGATCGGCCGGGTGAGGCCGCGATCGGTCGCCAGACCCACGGTGTTGGTGCCGGGTGTCGGCAGCCGGAGGGCCATCGACACATAGCCCGAGCAGTCCTGCCGGTAGCCGTCCCTCCAGACCTCGGCCTGGCTGTACGGGACCGGGGACCCGTTGTCGGCGGTCAGCCAGGTGGCGGCGCGCGCCAGCATCTCCTGGCGGGAGGCGTCGGGGCGTGGCGGTGGACCGCCCTGCACGGGTATGCCCGGCAGCCGGTCCTGCGGTATGTCCACCGCGACCACGGTGAGGAAGCCGCCGACCGGCCCGGTGAGGTGGGCCATGTAGGTCGAGCAGGCGCTGCCCTCGCAGACGCGCCGGCCGGTGTTCACCTGGTAGTCGGCGGTGATCCGGTCCTTCCCCGGCGCCGAGGCGTTGATCATTCCGACGGCGGGGGAGCCGGTGTCGGCGCTGGCGTGCACCACCCAACGGGTCCCCCAGGTCGGGAAGTCGGCGGCGCTCCGCTGCGTCGAACCGACGGCGCCGTGCGCGACCCCGGCGATCCCGGTGATGCCGAGACCCACCGCGGCGGCGGTCGGAAGGACCCGGCGCAGCAGGGGCCGGCGGAGCCCGGACGCCGCGCCCGGCACCGGGGTTGTGCCGCCCCCCGGTTGCGTGGTGCCGTGTTCCTCCATGCCGGTGCCCCTCCGCATCGTCGGTCCGTGGTGCCGTCCGCGGGGTCCCCTCGCGACGACGGAGACCATGGTGGGCCGGGGCGGTCCCGGTGCACCGCCGTTTCACGCACGGCGGGACGTCGCTCTCGTCTCACAGGGCCGTGACCTGCGGGGACGTGGCGGGCGGCGGAGGTTTTCGGGACGCCGAGGGGGGCCTGCTGGGACATGACGGGACAGCCGCGGGCAGGTCCGGAGACCGTGCCGCACGCGGGCTGGGGGAGAGCGACGGGAAGCGGGCAAGAGGAAAGGGCGCCCGCCGGGGGAATCGCGGGCGCCCTGCTTTCGGAAGGCCGTCCTCGGCCCTGCGCGGTCCGGACTACCAGGAGGCCGCGGTGTTGGGGTCCGACTGCCAGTACGTCACCTGCGCGCTGTCGTCGAGGTACGCCGAGCCGCCCGGCAGCGCGACGTTCGCCGACCCGCCGACGCTCCCCCCGCCGTCAGGCCCGGCGAGGCTGACGGAGAGCGAGGTCGCCTTGCGGCCGCCCTGGGCTCCGTCGGCCTGGGACAGCAGCACACCGGCGTAGCCCGACTCCCCCGGTGCCAGGGTGACCACGGCCTGCGGCTTGCTGTCCGGAAGGACGGCCACCGGGGCTTGGGCCTCGTCGAACTGGAGGAAGGGGTAGGCGTGGAGGTCGCAGGTGGCGCCGGAGGTGTTGGTGGCCTGCAGCAGCAGGTGGTTGATCGGGCGGGTCAGCGGTTGCGCCACGATGCGGACCTTGGAGGGGTCACAGGTGGTGCGCCGGGTGCTCGACCCCCGGCCGCCACCGGTGGTGGCCTGTCCTCCGGAACCGGCCGTTGGACCGTGCTTCCCGCCGGCGGTCGTGCTGTCCGCGACGGTGCCGTCGCCCGTGCCGTTCTTCCCCGCCGCACCGCCGTTGCCCTTGGCGCCGCCGTTGCCCTTCCCCGCCGGAGTGGGGGTGCCCGGCGGAGTGTGCAGGCCGTTGGCCGCCGGGTCCTTGGCGTCCTGGGGCGCGGGGTCGAACGGCTTGGCGTCGCTGGTCTTGAGCGGGTTGTCCTGGCCGCCGCAGGCGGTGAGGGTCAGCGCGGCCACCGCGGTCAGCCCGGCCGCGGCGATCCGCAGCGTACGGCGCCGGGTCGAACGGGGCGTACGGGCCGTGGTGGCGGCATCGGTGCGTGGCATGTCCGGTCTCCCCCCGGGCGGCGGGGCGCGGCGAGGCGCTCCGCTATCTGGCCCGGCGTGGTCGGCCGGCCCTGGTCCTGCGGTCTGTCCACAAGACTGCCGACCGCCGCTGCCGTACCGCTAACGCCTGCCTAACGCCCTTCTCCCCCGTCGCGGCCGCGGCTCAGCCGGCCCCGCCCCCCGGGCGTCCGCCCGACCCGTCGGGCTCCGTTCCCGCGCCGCCGTCCGGTCGCCGGCCGCCCTCCGCACCCCCGTCCCGGGCGAACAGCTGCGTCAGGGCGCTGATCGTGTAGACGTCGGTGGCCTCTTCGTCCACCAGGTGCATCTCCGCGAGCCGTTCGAGTCCGTCCTGCGTGCGCTCCTGGTCGGACCCGGCGAGGGCCGCCGCGGCGGAGGCGTTGAGATGCCCGTCGGGGCTGTTGGCCAAGGCCCGCAGCAGCCGGGCGTCGTCCGCGGACAACCGGGCGACCGAGACGCGCAGCGCCGCCGCTATTCCGGTGTCCTCCGCCGACAGCAGCGCCAGCCGACGCCGTTCGTCGCGCAGCGCGGAGGCCAGCCGGGCCAGCCGCCAGCGCGGCCGGGCGGTCAGCTGTGCCGCCGCGGCACGGAGCGCCAGGGGCAACCCGTCGCACAGGTCCACCAGTTCGCGGGCGGCCGCCGGGTCTTCCGCGACCCGGTCCGACCCCAGCATGGCGCCGAGCAGCGCAGCGCCCTCCTCGTGGCCGAGGGCCTGGAGGCCCACCGGCCGGGCGCAGTCCGTGGCGACCAGGCCGTCGAGCCGGCTGCGGCTGGTGACGACCGTGACGCAGTGCGGACCACCGGGCAGCAGCGGCCGCACCTGCGCCGAACTCCGCGCATTGTCCAGGACGACCAGCACCCGGCGCTCGGCGACCAGCGAGCGGAACAGCGCCGAGGCGGCCTGTGCGGAACTCGGCACCCGTTCCGGCGGGGTGCCGAGCGCCTGGAGGAAGTCCCGCAGGACCTCGGCCGGGGCCGTCTCGTCGCCCTCGCCGAAGCCCCGCAGATCGGCGAAGAGCTGGCCGTCGGGGAAGGAACCGGCGTGCAGGTGCGCCCACTGCACGGCGCACGCCGTCTTGCCGACCCCGGCCGGGCCGGCGACCACGGCGAGTGGACTCTCCCCGGTCGTACGGTCCGTCAACACGTCCGTCAGGGCGTGCAGTTCGGCCTGTCGTCCCAGGAAGCGGGCAGGCGGCCGGGGAAGCAGGCGCGGCGCGCCGCCGGACCCGCTCCGGCCGGTCTGCGCCGGACTGCCGGCCCCGCCCGTGCCCCCGCCACGGGGAGCCGGTGCGTCACCGTCGTGTTTCACGTGAAACACGCGCTCCTCGGCCGGAGCGCCCGTGGCGCCGCGCGTCGGCTCGGCGGTCTTCCGGGCGTCGTCCGCGGTCTCCGCTCGCAGGATCTCCTCGTACGCCGACCGCAGCCGCTCGCCGGGATCGACGCCCAGTTCCTCGCTGAGCAGCCGTCGGGTGCGGTGGAACCACTCCAGCGCGTCGGACTGCCGTCCGGTCCGGAACAGCGCCCGCATCAGCGCGGCGATCAACCCCTCCCGCAGAGGGTGGTTGACGGCCGCGGAGTACAGGACGGCCGCTGCCTGTTCGTTCTCGCCGAGCGCGCCGTACGCCCGGGCCAGTGCCTCGACGGCCGACAGCCTGCGCTCTTCGAGGGCGTGCGCGGCGGCGGCGAACGGCGGGCTGGTGACCGTGCCGGTGAGCGCCGGCCCGCGCCACAGCCCCAGTGCCTCGCGCAGCAGCGGGATCGCATCGGCCGGCGCCGCCTCGGGGCGGGCCAGCGCGACGAGTTCACCGAACCGGTGGGCGTCGATCAGTTCTTCCGGCAGCCGGAGCAGGTAGGCCGAGCCGTGGGTGGCCAGCTCGATGCCGAACGCCTCGGCACCGCCCGCCGCCAGCGTGGCGCGCAGCCGTGAGACGTGCCCCTGGACGACCGTCCGGGCGTGCTCGGGTGGTTCGTCCTCCCACAGGGAGTCGATCAACTGCTCCAGTGGAACGGTGGTGTTGGGCTGCAGAAGCAGCAGCGCCAGCACACTGCGCCGTTTGGCGGGCCCGAGCGACAGCTCCTCGGAGCCGCTCAGCACGGAGATCGGGCCGAGCAGTGAGAATTCCAACTCAGCTCTCCAGGAAAGCCGCGAGGGCGTTCGCCAGCAGGTACGGGTCCTGGGCGCCGCACAGCTCGCGGGCCGAATGCATGGACAGGATCGCGACGCCGATGTCGACGGTCTGGATGCCGTGTCGGGCCGCGGTGATCGGCCCGATCGTGGTGCCGCAGGGCATCGCGTTGTGCGAGACGAAGGACTGCCAGGGCACTCCTGCCCGCTCGCAGGCGGCGGCGAACACCGCACGGCCGCTGCCGTCGGTCGCGTACCGCTGGTTGACGTTCACCTTCAGGATCGGTCCGCCGTTGGGCATCGGGTGGTGCCCCGGCTCGTGCCGGTCGCTGTAGTTGGGGTGGACCGCGTGCCCGGTGTCCGACGACAGGCAGATGGTGCCGGCGAAGGCCCGCGCGCGGTCCTCGTAGCTGCCGCCGCGGGCGAAGACCGAACGCTCCAGCACCGTGCCGAGCAGCGGGCCGTCCGCGCCGGTGTCCGACTGGCTGCCGTTCTCCTCGTGGTCGAAGGCGGCCAGCACCGGGATGCTGGTCAGCCGGTCCCCGGAGGCGGCCGCCGCGGTCAGTGCGGCCGTACCGGCGTGCACGGACAGCAGGTTGTCCATCCGCGGACCGGCGACGAGTTCGCGGTCGCGCCCGAGGTAGGCGGGCGGTTCCACGCTGTGGACCATCAGGTCCCAGCCCCTGATGTCCTCTGCCGGGACCCCGATCTCCTCGGCCACGAACGCGATCAGGTCGCCCTCGGCGACCTCGCCCAGGCCCCAGATCGGTGTCATGTGGCGTTGCTTGTCGAGCTTGAGCCCCTCGACGTTCACCGATCTGTCCAGGTGGACGGCGAGTTGCGGCACGCGCAGCAGCGGCCGGTCCACGGTGACCAGCCGGTTGCTGCCGTCCCGCAGCGTCACCCGGCCGCTGAGCCCCAGATCGCGGTCGAGCCAGGTGTTGAGCAGCGTGCCGCCGTAGATCTCCACGGCGATCTGCCGCCAGCCGCGGGAGCCGGTGTCCGGGATCGGTTTGACGCGGAGGTTGGGGGAGTCGGTGTGCGCCCCGACGATGCGGTACGGGGTCGCGGCGTCGGCCCCCTCGGGCACGTACCAGGCGATGATCGCGCCGCCGCGCAGCACGTACGCGCCCCCGCTCCGGCCGTCCCACGCGTCGGTCTCCGCCACCTGACGGAAGCCTGCCTTCTCCAGCCGCTCCGCCGCGTTCGCCACCGCGTGGTAGGGCGACGGGCTGGCGGCGAGGAAGGACATGAGGTCGTCGGTGTGGCCGCGGTCGAAGCGGACGGAGTTGGTCATGGATTCAGCATAAGGAGCCAACTCCGCACTTCCGTGTGCCCGAGGGGTGCGACTCCATTGCCTTCCGGCCACGATTTCCCCCTCGCAGGGCGGAGGTGCCGGCGGAATGAGCGGTTTCCGGTCCACTTGCGGGGCAACGAGGCCCACGGGCAACGGTGGGCGCCCTCCGCCCACACGACAGTGGTGCCCGCCTCCCGGGGGGAAGAGAGGCGGGCACCACCAGTGTGATCAGTGATTCTGAGAGGTTTGTGAGAACCGGGTGACGGTCCGGGAACAGGCCCCGGACCGCCCGGACTCAACGGTCCCTCAGAACGCCGCCTCGTCCAGCTCCATCAGGGACTGGTCGATGGACTCCGCCAGCGTGCGCTGGAGCGTGACGCCCGGCAGGACGTTGTGCGCGAAGAACTTCGCGGCGGCGATCTTGCCGGTGTAGAACGCCTTGTCCTTCGACGACGCGCCGGCCAGCTTCTCGGCGGCCACCGCGGCGCCCTTCAGGAGCAGGTAGCCGATGACGACGTCACCGGAGGCCATCAGCAGGCGGGTGGTGTTGAGCCCGACCTTGTAGATGGACTTGACGTCCTGCTCCGTGGCGGCGAGGTCGGTCAGCATGACGCCGACGATCGCCTCCAGCGCCTCGGCGGCCTTGGCCAGCTCGCCGCGGGCCTGCTCCAGCTCGGCGCCGCCCTCGGCGTCGGCCAGGAACGCCTTGATGGTCCCGGCCAGCTGGGTCAGCGCCGCGCCCTGGTTGCGGACGATCTTCCGGAAGAAGAAGTCCTGACCCTGGATGGCGGTGGTGCCCTCGTAGAGGGTGTCGATCTTGGAGTCCCGGATGTACTGCTCGATCGGGTACTCCTGGAGGTACCCGGAGCCACCGAAGGTCTGCAGCGACTGGGCCAGCTGCTCGTAGGACCTCTCGGAGCCGTAGCCCTTGACGATCGGCAGCAGCAGGTCGTTCAGCGCGTTGGCGGCGGAGACGTCCTCGCCCGCGGCCTCCTTGACCATGATCTCGTCCTGGACGGTGGCGGTGTACAGCACCAGGGCGCGCATGCCCTCGGCGTACGCCTTCTGCGTCATCAGGGAACGGCGCACGTCGGGGTGGTGGGTGATCGTGACGCGCGGGGCGGCCTTGTCGGTGAACGCCGCCAGGTCGGGGCCCTGCACGCGCTCCTTGGCGTACTCCAGGGCGTTGAGGTAGCCGGTGGAGAGGGTGGCTATCGCCTTGGTGCCGACCATCATGCGCGCGAATTCGATGATCCGGAACATCTGGCGGATGCCGTCGTGCTTCTCGCCGATGAGCCAGCCCTTGGCGGGGTGGCGGTCGCCGAAGGTCATCTCGCAGGTGTTGGAGGCCTTCAGGCCCATCTTGTGCTCGACGTTGGTGGCGTAGGCGCCGTTGCGCTCGCCCAGCTCGCCGGTCTCGAAGTCGAACTCGTACTTCGGCACGAGGAAGAGGGAGAGGCCCTTGGTGCCGGGGCCGTGGCCCTCGGGGCGGGCGAGGACGTAGTGGAGGATGTTCTCCGCCATGTCGTGCTCACCGGAGGTGATGAAGCGCTTCACGCCCTCGATGTGCCAGGAGCCGTCCTCCTGCTGGACCGCCTTGGTGCGGCCGGCGCCGACGTCCGAGCCCGCGTCGGGCTCGGTCAGCACCATGGTGGAGCCCCAGCCCTTCTCCACGGCGACCTTGGCGATGTGCTTCTGCTGCTCGGTGCCCTCCTCGAAGAGCACGCCAGCGAAGGCCGGGCCGGAGGCGTACATCCACACGGCCGGGTTCGAGCCCAGGATGGTCTCGGCGAAGGCCCACAGGAGCGAGCGCGGCGAGGTGGTGCCGCCGATCTCCTCCGGGATGCCCAGGCGCCACCACTCGGCGTCCATGTACGCCTGGTAGCTCTTCTTGAAGGTGTCCGGCACCGGTGCGGTGTTGGTGTCCGGGTCGAAGACCGGCGGGTTCCGGTCGGCGTCGGCGTACGAGTCCGCCAGTTCGTTCTCCGACAGACGGGCGATCTCGGACAGCACGCTCTTGGCGGTGTCGACGTCCATCTCCGCGAACGGTCCGGTGCCGTACACGCTGTCGCGGCCGAACACCTCGAAGAGGTTGAACTCGATGTCGCGGAGATTCGACTTGTAGTGCCCCATGGGTACGGCTCCGTAAGGGTTCGGGAGGGCCTCTGTACGAGGAAGACCTCGACGCGAGGAAGGGACCTCGATACGCAATACCAGCAAGTAGCTACCGATGATGCTACCCATCAGTAATAAGAAGCAACCCCTAACGGCCGATCTGTGACGAGCGTCCCCCGCGCGACCCTCGAATCAGTACGCTGTGGCGCATGTACGGCTACGACCAGAACGCGGGTGCCGGGCAGCAGTACGGAGCGCCGCCCCCGCCGCAGCAACCGGCCCCCGGGGGCTACGGCGAGCAGCCGCTGTATCCCGAGCCGTCCCCGCCCTCCCTCGCCGACGCGGTGCGCGCCTTCACCACCGGGTCGATGTCGGCCGAGGACTTCCAGGGCATCTTCTCGACGTCCAAGATCTACTGTCCGCGCGGTGACAACCCCGGTTTCCTGGCGCTGCACAACACCCAGCAGCCGGTCATCCCGATGTTCACCTCGCTGAAGGAGCTGCGCCGCTACGCCGGCAAGGAGTCCAAGTACTTCGTGATCACCGGCGCCGAAGTGCTCGACCTGCTGCCGACCGGCTACGGATTCGTCCTCGACATGGAGGGCGACCACCGGATGGTCTTCGACGCGAAGGCCGTGGAGCAGATGGTCGACTTCGCCATGCGCCGGATGTATGGCTAGCCGGCGTCGCCCCCTGGACGTCTGAGGCCGCCCCTCGGGGCGGCCTTCTTTTGTCCCGCCGCACCGTGCTGGCCTGCTGAAACGCCCTGACGGGAGAAGCGGGAATGACGCACACCTTGCGGGTTGTTCAGCTTTCAACTAACTTGATTGAAGCGCGAACGACCGAGGAGGCCGTCATGCCCGCAGTGACCGTAGAGAATCCGCTGACCCTGCCGAAGGTGGCCGCACCCGCCGGGGCGCGCACCCGACCCGTGCTGAACGTCACCACCGCCCCGAGCGGTTTCGAGGGCGAGGGCTTCCCGGTGCGCCGCGCCTTCGCCGGGATCGCCTACAAGTACCTCGACCCGTTCATCATGATGGACCAGATGGGCGAGGTGGAGTACGCACCCGGAGAGCCCAAGGGCACCCCGTGGCACCCGCACCGCGGCTTCGAGACCGTGACCTACCTGCTCGACGGCACGTTCGTGCACCGCGACTCGCACGGCGGCGGCGGAGTCATCAACGACGGCGACACCCAGTGGATGACTGCCGGCTCCGGCCTGCTGCACATCGAGGCGCCGCCGGAGTCGCTGGTCATGTCGGGCGGCCTCTTCCACGGCCTCCAGCTGTGGGTGAACCTCCCGAAGAGCGACAAGATGATGGCGCCGCGCTACCAGGACATCGGCGGCGGCCAGGTCAAGCTGCTGACCTCCGCCGACGGCGGTGCGCTGCTGCGGCTGATCGCCGGTGACATCGACGGCCACCAGGGGCCGGGCATCACCCACACCCCGATCACGATGATGCACCTGACGGTGAACCCGGGTGCGCAGGTGACCCTGCCCTGGCGCACGGACTTCAACGGTCTCGCCTACGCCCTGGCCGGCAGCGGCACGGCCGGCGCGGAGGGCCGTCCGTTCCACATGGGTCAATCGGTGGTCTTCGGAGAGGGCGACGCACTCACGGTCCGGGCCGACGAGAGCCAGGAGTCGCGCAGCCCCAACTTCGAGGTGGTGCTGCTGGGTGGGCTGCCGATCCGCGAGCCGATGATGCACTACGGGCCGTTCGTCATGAACACCCACGCCGAACTGGCCCAGGCCTTCGAGGACTTCCAGGCCGGCCGGCTGGGGACGATACCCGCTGACGCGCGCTGAGCGGCCGCCGAAGGTGGGACCGCGGGGGCGGTGTTTCACGTGAAACACCGCCCCCGCACTCATGTTTCACGTGAAACGCCGCGCTGCCGACCCGTCGTCCAGACGTGAGGTGGCCCCTCCAATGCCCGCCAACCGCCGCCCCGGCGTGGTGGACTGTCCGGGTGCGAAACGACTCGGATCAAGACCGGAGTGGTGGCGAGCACGGCCGGCCGCCGCACTCCCCGCCGCTGCTCCCGATCGAGGCCCGCCGGGCCGCCGCCTGGTGTGCGGCCGGGCTGCTGGTGGCGGCGGTGGTGGCCGTCGGCGTCTGGCTCTGCGTCGAGTTGAGCGCGGCGGTCACGCCCGTACTGCTGGCCCTGCTGGGCAGCGCGCTGCTCGGCCCGTTGTACCGGCGGCTGGTGGCGATGCACCTCAACCGCTCACTGGCGGCCGGGCTGACCTGTGCCGTGTTGATGATCGTGGTCGGCGGGGCCGGATACATCGTGATCAGCGCGCTGGTCGACACCGGGGACCAGATCATCGCCTCGCTCAAGGACGCGGCGAGCGACCTCACCAAGCACTTCGGCGTGGCGGGGAACTCGCTCAGCGACCTCGCCACCAACGCCAAGACGCTGGTCACCAAGTTCGGCAGCAGTGCCGCCTCCGGGCTGCTCGCGGGTGTCAGCATCGTGGGGCAGTTCATCGCCGCCGCGGTGCTGGCCCTGCTGCTGACCTTCTTCTTCCTGCGCGACTCCGACAAGGCGGTCCGCGCACTGCACGACTGGGCGCCGGGCAACTCGGCACCGCGGATGGAAGGGATGGCCCGCCGGGGCTTCCAGTCCATCGAGGGGTTCATGCGCGGCACCACCTTCATCGCGCTGATCGACGCCATCTGCATCACCGTCGGCCTGCTGATCCTGGACGTTCCCGGTGCGCTCGGCCTGGGCGCACTGGTCTTCGTGGGCGCCTACATCCCCTACCTCGGCGCGTTCATCTCCGGTGCGGTGGCGATCCTGGTGGCGTTCGCGGACCGCGGCCTGGTGATCGCGCTCTGGGCGCTCGGCGTCGTGCTCGCCGTCCAGGTGCTGGAGGGCCACGTGCTCCAGCCGATGATCCAGAGCCGCACGGTGCAGATGCACCCGGCCGTCGTCATGCTGGCGATCACCGCGGGTGCGAGCGTCGCCGGGATCCTGGGCATGCTGCTGTCGGTCCCGCTGACCGCGGCCGTCTCCGGCGTACTGCACGAACTGCGCAAGCACTACGCGGCGGGCTCGGACACGGACGCCTCGGAGCCGGACGACACCGGACCCGACGGCTCCGCCAGCGTCCCGGCGTCCTCGTAGAGCTCGAACCACGTCGACTTGCCGTCGCCGCGCGGGTCCACTCCCCACGCCCCGGCGAGCAGTTCCAGCAGCACCAGGCCGCGCCCCGAGGAGGCCAGCTCACCGGGGCGGCGGCGGTGCGGCAGCTCGTCGCTGCCGTCCGCGACGTCCACCCGCAGGCGCCGGGTGCCGCGCTCGCCGGAGACCTCGGCCACCAGCAACGCGTCCCCGTCGGTGTGCGTCAGCACGTTGGTGACGATCTCGGAGACCAGCAGTACCGCGGAGTCGACCTGGTCCGGGTCGCGCCAGTCGTGCAGCACGTCGCGCATCTGGCGGCGCGCCGCGGCGATCCGCTCCGGTTCTGCTTGGGCGACCGAGAACACCGTGCGCCGCCCGGGCCGCTGGGCGAGCCGGTCCCCGGCGTCCAGGCCGCAGCTGGCGCCCTCGCGGGAGAGCAGCAGCAGGGCGATGTCGTCCTCGCGGCGGTCCACCAACGGGCCGGTGGTGTGGTGCGACGACGGGCCGTGCACCGCCTGGACCAGGCCGTCGGCCAGCCGCTCCAGGCCCTCCGCGACCCCCTCGTCGGTGCCGGCGCGGTGCGCCTCGAAGACGTCGCGCAGCCGCCCCCAGCCGGTTTCCAGGTCGTGTCCGCCGGTCTCGATCAGTCCGTCGGTGCAGACCAGCATGGTCTCGCCGGGCTCCAGCACGATCCGGGTGGTGGGGTAGTCGCCTTCGGGGTCGATGCCCAGCGGCAGCCCGCCGGACGTGGGCCGCAGCATCACCGTGCCGTCGGCCATCCGGATCGCCGGATCGGGGTGGCCGGCCCGGGCCACGTCCAGCAATCCGGTGGCCGGGTCCACCTCGACGTACAGACAGGTCGCGAACCGCTGGTCCTCGCCGTGCCCGCGGAACTCGGTCTCGTTGATCCCGGCGAGGAAGCGGGAGGCGCGCGAGAGCACCGCGTCCGGGTGGTGGCCCTCGGAGGCGTAGGCGCGCAGCGCGATCCGCAGCTGCCCCATCAGCCCGGCGGCCCGTACGTCGTGTCCCTGGACGTCCCCGATGACCAGCGCGATCCGCCCGGACGGCAGCGGGATCATGTCGTACCAGTCGCCGCCGACCTCCAGGCCCCCGCCGGTCGGTACGTAACGGGCCGCGACCGCCATCCCCGGGATGTCCGGCTGCACCGTGGGCATCATGCTGCGCTGCAACCCCACGGCCAGCTCGTGCTGCGACTCCTGCACGCCGGCCCTGGCCAGCGCCTGCGCGAGCATCCGGGCGACGGTGGTCAGCACCGAGCGCTCGTCCGGGGTGAAGGCGACCGGCTGCGCGAACCCGGCCTTCCAGGCGCCGATCGTCCGGCCCGCGTTGACCAGCGGCAGGTACGCCCAGGACCGGTGGTCGAAATGGGCGGCCAGCGGCCAGGTGGTGGGGTAGCGGCGCTGGTAGTCCTCCGGGGTGGGGAGGTAGATGGCCCGGCCGGTCCGCACGACCTCGGCGGCCGGGTAGTCGGTCTCCAACATCATCTCGGAGAAGGGCAGCTCGTCGTCGGGGAGCTGCCCGTGGTGGCCGATCACCGACAGCCGGTCGCCCTGGATGCCGAAGACCGCCAGGGCGTCCGGCACGAACCCGGGCATGGAGAGCCCGGCCGCGACCCGCAGCACCTCGGCGGTGGACCGCGCCTCGGCCAGGGCCCGGCCCGCGTCCAGCAGGAACGCCTCGCGCGAGCGGCGCCAGTCGCCGGTCACCGGGGTCCGCGCGGCCGAGGTGCCGGGCTGCGGTTCGGGCACCTCCTGGAGGGTGCCGACCAGTTCGAAGTCGCCGTCGACGATCTGGGGCCGGGAGCGGGAGCGGACGGTGCGCAGCACCTCCCCGCGCTCGTCCACGATGCGCAGCCGCGCCTCGGCGAGAGTGCCCTCGGAGACCGCCAGCTGGACGACGCCGTTGATCTCGGCGAAGTCGACGGGATGAAAACGGGAGCGCACGGCCGCCTCGGTGACGTCGACCGGCTCGGCGGGAAGGCCCAGTAGCCGGGCCGCTTCGGCATCGAGGGTCACCCGACCGGATGCGTTGTCCCACCGCCACAGGCCGGTCGCGAGGACGGCCAGGAGGTCCTTGGTGCGCATTGCATCACTTTAGGTGGATTTGACGTGGCCCGACCAGCGAGCCGGACGTGACCATCGTCGCAGCCCGGGGGCCCGGTTTCCCGGTGGGGTGACCCTGATGGGTATATGTCAACCAGGCCGCTTGGGGCGGGCGGTAACCTGGAGCGGTTATGCCACTCCTGGGGTGGTCTTTCGGGTGATCCACAAGGCGATCGATCGGGCCCGCCAGCCTGGCGCCTCCCCTTCTCGCCCGTCAGCTCCCCACCTCGACTCGCGACGACTTGGATGAGCGATGCATCGGTACCGGTCCCATAACTGCGGCGAGCTCCGAGCCGCGGACGTCGACACCGACGTCCGTCTCAGCGGCTGGCTGCACAATCGACGTGACCTGGGCGGCATCCTCTTCATCGATCTGCGTGACCACTACGGTCTCGTGCAGCTCGTCGCCCGCCCCGGCACCCCGGCCAACGAGGTCCTCGGTTCGCTGACCAAGGAGACCGTCGTCCGCATCGACGGCAAGGTCAGCGCCCGTGGCGCCGACAACGTCAACCCCGACCTGCCGACCGGTGAGGTCGAGATCGAGGTCACCGAGGTCGAGGTGCTCGGTGCCGCCGAGCAGATCCCCTTCACGATCAACGCTGAGGACGGGGTCAACGAGGAGAAGCGCCTCGAGTACCGCTTCCTCGACCTGCGTCGCGAGCGCATGCACCGCAACATCATGCTGCGCACGGCCGTGATCTCCGCGATCCGGCACAAGATGGTGGCGCTCGGCTTCAACGAGATGGCGACCCCGATCCTGTCCGCGACCTCCCCCGAGGGCGCCCGCGACTTCCTGGTCCCGTCCCGTCTGCACGCCGGCCGGTTCTACGCGCTGCCGCAGGCCCCGCAGCAGTTCAAGCAGCTGCTGATGATCGCCGGCTTCGACCGTTACTTCCAGATCGCGCCCTGCTTCCGCGACGAGGACGCCCGCGCGGACCGCTCGCCGGGCGAGTTCTACCAGCTCGACGTCGAGATGAGCTTCGTCGAGCAGGAGGACGTCTTCCAGCCGATCGAGCAGCTGATGACCGAGCTCTTCACCGAGTTCGGCAACGGCCGCACGGTCACCTCGCCCTTCCCGCGCATCCCGTTCCGCGAGGCGATGCTCAAGTACGGCTCCGACAAGCCGGACCTGCGCGCCGAGCTGGAGCTGGTGGACGTCTCCGACGTCTTCGCGGGCTCCGGCTTCAAGGCGTTCGCCGGCAAGCACGTCCGCGCGCTGGCCGTCCCGGACACCGCCGAGCAGCCGCGGAAGTTCTTCGACCAGCTGGGCGACTTCGCCGTCGCGCAGGGCGCCAAGGGCCTGGCCTGGGTCCGCGTCGGCGAGGGCAACGCGCTCAGCGGCCCGATCGCCAAGTTCCTCACCGACGACGACGTCAAGGCGCTGGTCGCGGCCCTCGACCTCAAGCCCGGTCACGCCGTCTTCTTCGGTGCCGGCGAGTTCGAAGAGGTCTCCAAGATCATGGGCGCCGTCCGCGTCGAGGCCGCCAAGCGCGCCGGCCACTTCGTCGAGGGCGAGTTCCGCTTCTGCTGGATCGTCGACTTCCCGATGTTCGAGCGCGACGCGGACACCGGCAAGGTCGAGTTCTCCCACAACCCGTTCTCCATGCCGCAGGGCGGCCTGGAGGCGCTGGAGACCAAGGACCCGCTGGACATCCTCGCCTGGCAGTACGACATCGTCTGCAACGGCACCGAGCTGTCCTCCGGCGCGATCCGGAACCACGAGCCGGAGGTCATGTACAAGGCGTTCGCGATCGCCGGTTACGACAAGGAGACCGTGGAGGCCGAGTTCAGCGGCATGCTGCGCGCCTTCAAGTTCGGCGCCCCGCCGCACGGTGGCATCGCCCCGGGCGTCGACCGGATCGTCATGCTGCTCGCCGACGAGCCGAACATCCGCGAGACGATCGCCTTCCCGCTCAACGGCAACGCCCAGGACCTCCTGATGGGCGCCCCGTCCGAGGTCGACGAGGCCCGCCTCAAGGAACTGCACCTGAGCATCCGGACCGGCCCGGCGAAGCCCACGCCGTACAAGCCGACCAAGTAGGCAGGACCGACGAGGGCCCGGGACCGCCACCGCGGTCCCGGGCCCTCGTACATGCCGAGGCGCCTTCGCGCGCGGTCCGCACGGACGACGGCGCCCCTGGACCGGAGCGGTCCAGGGGCGCCGTCGTACTTCCCGTCAGCTGTGGGCGCAGGGCCTCAGCCCTCGTCGCCGCCGAACCGCTCCCGGTACGCGGCCAGGTCATCCTCGGTGATCTTCGCGAAGAGCACCGGCGGCACGGTGAACGGCGTCCCGGCGGGCACGAACGCCAGCGCCTTCGCCTCCTCCTGCGACACCCAGGTGGCGGTGTCGCCCTCCAGCGCGAACGCACCGCGCATGGCCTTCGCCGACGCCGGGATGAACGGCTCGGAGACCACCGAGTAGAGGTGGATGAGGTTCATCGCGGTCCGCAGCGTCAGCGCCGCCGCGTCCTTGTCCGTCTTGATCTCCAGCCACGGGGCCTTCTCCTCCAGGTAGGAGTTGCCCGCGCTCCACAGCGCCCGCAGCGAGGCCGCCGCCTTGCGGAACTGGAGCGCCTCCATGTGGCCCTCGTACTCCGCGAGCAGCCCGGCGATCTCCTCGCCCAGCTTCTGCTCGGCGGCACCGGCCTCGGCACCGGCCGGCACGTCGTCGCCGAAGCGCTTCCGCGAGAACGAGAGCACGCGGTTGACGAAGTTGCCGAGGGTGTCGGCCAGGTCCTTGTTGACCGAGGAGGAGAACAGCTCCCAGGTGAAGGACGTGTCGTCCGACTCCGGGGCGTGCGCCATCAGGAAGTAGCGCCAGTAGTCGGCCGGCAGCAGCTCCAGCGCCGCGTCGGTGAAGATGCCGCGCTGCTGCGACGTGGAGAACTTCCCGCCGTAGTAGTTGAGCCAGTTGAACGCCTTGAGGAAGTCCACCCGCTTCCACGGCTCGCGGGTGCCCAGCTGCGTCGCCGGGAACATCACGCTGTGGAACGGCACGTTGTCCTTGGCCATGAACTCCGTGTAGCGGACGTCGTCGGCCTCGTACCACCACGACTTCCAGTCGCGCTCCTCCGGCGCCTGGTCCGCCCACTCCTTCGTCGAGCCGATGTACTCGATCGGGGCGTCGAACCAGACGTAGAAGACCTTGCCCTCGGCGGCCAGCTCGGGCCACACGTCGGCCGGCACCGGCACGCCCCAGTCCAGGTCACGGGTGATCGCCCGGTCCTGGAGGCCCTCGGTCAGCCACTTGTGGGCGATGGACGACGCCAGGGTCGGCCATTCCTTGCTGCCGTTGCCGGCCAGCCAACCCTCGACCTCGACCTGGAGCTTGGACTGGAGGAGGAAGAGGTGCGTGGTCTCGCGCACCTCCAGGTCGCCGCTGCCGCTGATCGCCGAGCGGGCGTCGATCAGGTCCGTCGGGTCCAGGACCCGGGTGCAGTTCTCGCACTGGTCGCCGCGCGCCTTGTCGTAGCCGCAGTGCGGGCAGGTGCCGACGATGTAGCGGTCTGGCAGGAAGCGGCCGTCGGCGTTCGAGTAGACCTGGCGGATGGCCCGCTGCTCGATGAAGCCGTTCTCGTGCAGCTTGCGCGCGAAGTGCTGGGTCAGCTCGACGTTCTCCTGCGAGGAGCTCCGGCCGAAGTGGTCGAACTCCAAGCCGAAGCCGTCGTAGATCGCCTTCTGCTTGTCGTGCTGCTCGGCGCAGAACGCGGCGACGGACTGGCCCGCGTCCTTCGCGGCCAGCTCGGCGGGCGTGCCGTGCTCGTCGGTCGCGCAGATGTAGAGGACGTCGTGCCCGTGCTGTCGCAGGTAGCGGGAGTACACATCGGCCGGGAGCATGGACCCCACCATGTTGCCCAGGTGCTTGATCCCGTTGATGTACGGAAGGGCGCTGGTGATGAGGTGTCGAGCCATTGCCGGCTGCTCCCAAGTCGCTACGGTGAGTGATGATTTGCTTTACGCAACGTCAATATCGTACTGGACGGGGTGGAGGTCCCCGCCCGAGTATTTTCGGGCCTGGAGGGGGTCGCCGGGCGGCGGCTCGCCCCGCCCGTTTCACGTGAAACGGGCCCGCTCTGTCCCGTCCATCATCACGTATCCGCCGTGCGCTCCGCCGTCTCGTTTCACGTGAAACGGTCCTCTTCCGCCGTGTTTCACGTGAAACCTCTCCCGTGTGTTGGGGGCGGGCAGTAGAGGCGGACATGGGGCCGGACGGCGGCGCGGAAAAGGAAACAGGCCGCGGCAGGACCCGGGTCGGGACCTGCCGCGGCCTGAGCGGCGCGGATGCGGGGCGTCAGCTGTCCTTGAGGACCTTGGCGGCGCGGGCCTCGGCGAGCCACTCGGGGAACTCGACCATCAGCTGCTGGTAGAACGCCTCGTGGGAGAGGCTGCGCGGGTCGCGCCCGGCGTGGAAGAAACCGGCGTTGTCGACGGCGCGCTTCTCCGGGACGGTCAGGTCGTCGAGCTTCCGCAGGAAGTCGAAGCCCTTGGCGTCCGGGTCACCGAAGCCGATGAACTGCCAGAAGATGGGCAGCCCGGCCGCTTCGCACAGGGCGCGCTCGGCGGCGGGCTTGGAGGTCGGCGCACCGTCGGTCTGGAAGATGACGAAGGCGGGGTGCTTCGAGCCCGACTTCTTGTAGTGCGCCGCGACGGCCTCGATGGCCCAGTGGTAGTTGGTCCGTCCCATGTGCCCGAGGCCGGAGTGCAGTTCCTCGATGCGGCCCGCGTAGTTGGTCAGGTCCAGGTCGGCGGAGCCGTCGACGTCGGTGGAGAAGAAGACGACCGGGACGGTGGCCTCGTCGTCGAGGTGCGCGGAGAGGCCGAGGGCCTGCTCGGCGAGGTGCTGGACCGTGCCGTCCTTGTAGTAGGTGCGCATCGAGCCGGAACGGTCGAGAACCAGGTAGACGGTGGCGCGCTGGGTGGTGAGCTGGTGCTTCTCCAGAGTGGCGCGCGCGGCCTCGTAGAGGGGGAGGAGGTCGGGGGCCACCGCGGCGGCGGGGTCGTCCGTGGCGGTGACGGGGGACGCCGGTTCGGCCTCGGTGGGCTCGGCGGGAGCGGTGCTCCGTGCGGACTCGGCGGGCTGCGTCGGCTCTGCGGTCTCCGTGGCGGCGGCCGGTGCCGGCGTGGCGGCCGCGGACTCGGCAGGGGCCGGCTCGTCGACGGCCGTGGTGGTCGCCTCGGTGGTCGTCTCCGGGGTCGCCTCCGTGTCTACTGCCGGTTCCTCGGCCGCAGTTACCTCGGCGTCCGCCTCGGCCGTGGTCTTGGGTGCCGCTTCCGCCGACTCGGCGTCGCCGGCCGGCTGTGCCGCCGCTGCGACGTCGGCCTTCTCGGCCTTCTCGGCCTTCTCGGCCGGCGCCGGCTGCTCGTCCGGCTTCGCCGCGGGGGAGCCGGCCGTCGTGGCCGGCGCGGTGGCGGGGGCGGGGCCGTCGAACGCCTGGCTGACCAGGTCGGCGGCGCTGTCGGTGTCCGCGGCAGCCGTGGCGGATGCCGCTTTCCCCTCCTCACGCGCGTTCTCGTGCGTCGCCGCGCGCTGTTCCACGACCTTCGCCGTGCCCGGGTCGGCTTCCGTGCCGGTGCCCTCGGGCCGGGCCGGCTTCGTCGCCTCGGTGGCGGCCACCGGCTCGTCCGTCACGTCGGTCGTGGCCTTCTCGGCGGTCACCTCATCGCGTGCCGGGGCCTCGTCCCGCGTCGGCTCCGCCTTCGCGGTGGGCTCCGGTGCGCGTTCGACCGGGCCGCTCTGGGCGGGCAGCGAGGCCGTGACCGGAGCGGGTGCCGGCCCGGAGGTCGCGCCGGGTGCCGTACGGGCGGCGGGGACCTCGACCTCGGGGGGCGCGGTGGTCGGGGTGGCCGGAGCGGGGGCGGATTCCTCGCGGGCCTCCGGGATCGTTGCCGACTCGGGCTGGTCGACGTTGTTCCGGGCCGCGCCGGATCCGTCGCGGGTCGCCTTGGAACGACCGAAAGCGTTGCGTAGCAGACTCCGAATGCCCATCGGCTGACCTCTCTTGCGTGTGGTGGGTGCGGCGAATGTCCGTGAAGCGCGGACATGTCCCTGACCAGGACGGATACGTAAGGGTAGCGGTCTGCACCGACTTGATCGCGGGAACCCGCGGCTCGGTTGCTGGGCCATACGGGGGTGTTGGGCGGGTCGAGGGTTTCGGTCAGCGCGTCGTCGGCCCGGAAAACGCACGTCGGGCCGCGCGAATAGGGCACGCGATCTTCGGGGAAAAGCCCGATTGATCGTTTGCAAAGGGGCGTTTCCGTCGCTCGTATGGCGGCTCTTGACCCCATTCATGATGCAGAAGTGACGTATGAGATGCCCAATGTGACGGATAGCGAAATGGTCGACGATCTCGTCGCGGGGGTTCCGGGCAGAGCGGTGGACACCTCAACTGCTTCGATGCGAGGGCAAGTTCAGATGAGGGCGGAGGGCGGCCGCCGGTTATCGGTGTTCTCGGTCCCGAAGAGGGTGTTTTGTCGCCAGGTGTTCATCCGTGCTTCGTTTCACGTGAAACATGAGCGTGGTGCGGCCAGTTGGCACGGATCTTGCGGCCCCGCTTGCGCACATCACGTGGGGGAAACGAACAGGCAAGAGCTCGGTAAGAAGTAAGTCGCGCAGGTATCCGATTCGCGGATGCGTCCGTCTTCTCCGGTGACCATTGTCCTGAGCCGCCCGTTGTGCCTCGGGGGGCGGCCGGTGAGAAGGCAAGAACCCTTTCGAGGGTGACGGGAGATGTGGGCGCATGGGGCTGACCAGTCAGTCGCTCGAAATCACAGTGATCGTGCTGGCGGTGGTCTGTGTTGCCGCGACGGTGTGGCTCTGGCCCCGACTGTCGCGGAACGGGTGGCGTCACGTGGTGGGGAGGCTGGGGGCCATCGTGGTCACCCAGGTGTCGATCGTGGCAGCGCTCGCCCTCGCCGTGAACACGAACTTCGAGTTCTACGGCAACTGGGACGAGCTGCTGGGCAACAACGATCAGGCCCCGGCTTCGGTGAGCCAGGGGGACGGGCAGTACGCCACGGTCGGCAACATCAAGGGCGGGTTGATCCAGCCCGCCGGCCCCCAGGGGCTCGACCGGGTGACCGGACTGCCGAAGGGCCCGGTCGACAAGGTGGGCAAGATCGAGTCGGTGCGGATCATCGGCCGCCGCACCCGGGCCATCAACCCGGGCTTCGTCTATCTGCCGCCGCAGTACTTCCAGCAGCAGTTCCACCGCCAGCGGTTCCCCGTCATGGTCGTCATCAGCGGCTACCCGGGCGGGATCATGAACCTCGCGCAGCACCTGCAGATCCCGCAGAACGCCGGCCGGCTGATCGCGCAGGGCAAGATGCAGCCGACCGTGATCGTGATGGTGCGGCCGACGATCGCACCGCCGCGCGACACCGAGTGCGTGGACGTGCCGGGCGGCCCGCAGGCCGAGACGTTCTTCACCAAGGATCTGCCGGACGCCATGAAGTCCGCCTACCGGGTGGGCCACGACCCCAGCGCCTGGGGCGCGTTCGGATACTCCTCCGGTGGTACCTGCTCGCTCCAGCTGGCGATGCGCAACCCGCAGGCGTACACCTCCGCGGTCTCGCTCTCCGGTGACTACGCGATCAAGGACGACCTGACCACCGGCAGCCTCTTCGGCCCCGGTCCGACCGGCGCCCAGCGCCAGCACGAGCACGATCTGCTGTGGCGGTTGCAGCACCTGCCGGCGCCGCAGGTCTCCGCGCTGGTGGCCAGCAGCCGCCAGGGCGAGTCGGACTACGGCGACACCATGAAGTTCATCCACGCGGTGAAGCCGCCGATGCGGGTCGACTCGATCATCCTGCCCCGCGGCAGCCACCAGTTCGGGACCTGGCGCAGGGAGGTCGTGCCGGCCCTGGAGTGGCAGAGCCAGCAGCTGACGTTCCCGCAGGACACCGAGCCGAACGCGCCGCAGAAGCCGGCACCGGGCGGGGTGAAGGGCGCGACGAAGGGGCAGGCGCCGGCCGACGACCGGTCCCACAAGCGGGTGGAGGCGGAGCGCCCGCAGGGCTGAGGCGACCGCCGGCAGGGCGGTGACGTGCGCGAAGGGGGCACCGGGCAGGGTCCGGCGCCCCCTTCGTCATGCGGTCGCTCCCCGGGTGAGGACGCCGTTCCCGGCCCCGGCTCCGACCGCACCGTCCGGGCCGCGGGGCCCCGCCTCGACGGGACCTCGGCCCGTTCCGGCGAGTCCGGCTCACGGCCGGTAGACCATCCCCGGTTCCGGCTTCGCCGGGGAGAGCAGCTGCGACACCGTGACGACCGTGTAGCCGCGCTTCTTGAGCTCTTTGAGGATGCCGGGGACGGCGGGGACGGTGCCCTTGTAGATGTCGTGCAGCAGGATGATGCCGTCGCGCTTGGTCTGGTCGAGCACCCGCTTGGTGATCAGGTCCGAGTCGGTGGTCTGGTAGTCCTTCGCGGTCACGCTCCACAGGACCTGCGCCAGGCCGAGCTCCTTGCTGATCTTGGAGACCTCTTCGTCGGTCCGGCCCTGCGGCGGGCGCATCAGCGTGGGCGTCTTGCCGGTGATCTTGCGGACGTCCTCCTGGACCCGGGACAGTTCGCGCTTGGCCTCGTCCGGCTTTATGTCCGTGAGGATCTTGTGGGACCAGGTGTGGTTGGCCAGTTCGTGGCCCTCGGCGTCGATCCGCTTCACCTCGGCGGGGCGCTCGGCGACGTGGTTCTTGCCGAGCATGAAGAACGTGGCGTGGGCCTTGTTCTCCTTGAGGATGTCCAGCAGCCGGTTGGTGTTCTCGCTCGGGCCCGCGTCGAAGGTCAGCGCCACGCACTTGGCCTTGCGGCAGTCGACGGCACCGTCGCCGGCTCCGGCCTTCGCGTCCTGGGCCTTGGCGTCGGTCGCCGTGGCGTCGGCCCGTGCGTCGGCCGGTGCGGTGACGTCGTACGAGGCGCAGCCGCTGAGGGCCAGGGCCAGGGAGGCGGCCGTCAGCAGCCCGAGTACGGACGAGCGGCGGGTCGCGGATATCTGCTTCGGCATGCGGTGTCTTTCCTGGAGTCGTTCGCCGGTGAGCCGGCTGCTGTGGAGTTCTCGGCCGTCTTCCTCGGAGCCCTGCGCTCGCGGGCGGTGCCCGGAGCGTCCGCGTCCCGGTCTCCGGGCATGGCGAAGCGGACGCGAACGGACCGTGGTCCGGCGCGCCGATCGCCTTCCGAACGGACTCCCAGGACTATACATATGAGGTACACACCGCGTGTATAGAGGGGGAGGGGTCGTGGTGTGACGCTGGCAACAGCCCGATCGGGCGCACCCCGCGCGACACCCCACCGCACCCGCGGTGAACTGCTGCTGTGACCGCCCCGCCGGACGACTGCCTGGCCCGCAACGACTGGATCTGCGGCGACTACCTGAGCACCCGCCGCCAGATCCTGCTCGACGCGGTCGGCCAGCACGTGCAGTTGACCGTGGTCTCGGTGGGCCTCGGGCTGGTGATCGCCGTCCCGTTGGCGCTGCTGGCCCGCCGTCGACGTTGGACGGTCGGACCGGTCCTCGGCATCACCACCGTGCTCTACACGATCCCGTCGTTGGCGATGTTCTCGCTGCTGCTGCCGGTCTACGGCCTCTCCGCCACCCTCGTCGTGGTCGGCCTGGCCCTCTACTCCCTCACCCTGCTGGTCCGGAACATCCTCGCGGGCCTCGACGGCGTTCCGGCCGGTGCCACGGAGGCCGCCCGGGGCATGGGGTACGGGCCGATGCGGCAGTTGCTGACGGTGGAACTGCCGCTGGCGGTGCCCGCCGCGATGGCAGGACTGCGCATCGCCACGGTCTCCGCGGTCGCCCTGACCACCGTCGGCGCGATCGTCGGCTACGGCGGGTTGGGCAACCTCATCTACGCGGGCATGAACTCCTACTTCAAGGCGCAGGTGCTCACCGCTTCCGTGCTCTGCGTGCTCATCGCGGTCGCCTTCGACCTGCTGCTGCTCGGCCTGGAACGCCTGCTCACCCCGTGGCGGCGGGCCGGCCGCAGTCCGCGACCGGCCCGTGGGCGACGGCCGCTCACCGCCTCCGGACGGCGGACGTGAGCACCCCCGCCGCCGTCTGGTCCTGGCTGACCACCGCCGCCCACTGGTCGGGTGAGAACGGCATCGGGCACCGGCTCGCCGAGCACGCCGTCCTCACCTTCGCCTGCCTCGTCCTCAGCGCCCTCATCGCCCTGCCGATCGCACTGACGCTGGGGCATCTGGGCCGCGGGGGTGCCCTTGCGGTCAACCTCGCCAACGTCGGCCGTGCGGTGCCGACCTTCGCGGTCCTCGTCCTGCTCCTGCTGACCCCGATCGGGCGGCACGGGCAGTGGCCGACGGTCATCGCGCTGGTGCTGTTCGCCGTGCCGCCGCTGCTGACCAATGCCTACGTCGGGATGCGCGAGGTGGACCAGGACGTGGTCCGGGCCGCCCGGGGCATGGGGATGACCGGGATGCAGCTGGTGTGGCGGGTGGAGGCGCCGCTCGCCCTGCCGCTGGTGCTGACCGGGGTGCGGATCGCCGCCGTGCAGCTCGTCGCCACCGCCACGCTGGCCGCCCTGGTGGGCGGCGGCGGACTTGGCCGCATCATCACCGCCGGCTTCAACCTCGCCAGCACCCCGCAGGTGGTGGCGGGCGCGGTGGTGGTCGCGGTGTTCGCGTTGTTGATGGAGGCCGGCTTCGAGCTGGTCGAGCGGTTCGCCCCCGTGCGGGCCCGCGGGCGGACCAGGTGAGGGCGCGGCGTGCGCCCCTGCTCCGCCCGGTCCGGGGTGCGTTCGGTGCGTTGAGCGCCCTGACCGTCCTGTGCGGGCTGGTCTCCTGCGCCGGTGGGCCGTCGTTGGAACACCGCGGTGCGATCACCGCCCCGCCCGGCGACAGCCGCGATCTCGCCATCGGCTCGGCCGGTTTCACCGAGAGCGAGTTGCTGGCCCAGATGTACGCGGCGCTGCTGGGCCACGCGGGCTACCGCACCCAGGTCCTCACCGTCGGCAACCGCGAGCTGTACGAACCCGCGTTGGAGGCCGGCCAGATCGACGTCGTGCCGGAATTCGCCGCCACCTTCGCGGACTGGCTCAACGCCAAGGAGCACGGCCCCGAGGCCGCTCCCGTCGCCTCCCCCGACCTGGACGACACCATGACCGCCCTGCGCCGCCTCGCCGCCCCGCGGGGGCTGACCGTGCTCCCCGCGGGCCGGGCCGTCGACCAGAACGCCTTCGCGGTGCGTGCCTCCTATGCCGCAGAGCACCACCTGCGCACCCTCAGCGACCTGGGCCGCGCCAAGCTGCCGGTACGGCTGGCGGCGGGTGACGAGTGCGTCCAGCGGCCGTTCTGCGCGCCCGGCCTCCGGAAGACGTACGGCATCGACATCACCGCCGTGGACCCCAAGGGCGTCGGCACCACACCCGCGAAACAGGCGGTGCAGAACGGCCAGGACCAGATGGTGCTGACGACCAGCACGGACGCCACCCTCGACCAGTTCGGCCTCGTCGTCCTCGCCGACGACCGGAAACTCCAGAACGCCGACTACGTCGTCCCCGTCGTCAACCGCGGCCGGGCCGGCGGCGCCCGCCCGACCGCCGCCCTGAACCGCCTCAACCACGTGCTGACCACCGAAGACCTGGCCCGCCTCAACCAGCAGGTCGACAGCTGGCGTCGGCTCCCCGCCGACGTGGCCCACAACTACCTGGTCGCGAAAGGTCTGTTGAAGGGCTGATCGGGAGCGGGAGACGTTTCACGTGAAACACCCACCCGGGCCCGCCGTTTCACGTGAAACACCGCTCCTCGACCGCCGTTTCACGTGAAACACCCTGCGCCGCCCACCCTTCATTCGGTCGGGACCGAGTCCACCTCCGGCCGTCCCCGCGACACCCCACGTTCCTCCGGGGTGATGGTGCGGCGCAGTGCCTCGTGCAGGGCCGTCGGGGTCAGGACGCCCAAGAAGCGCCGACCGTCCAGCACCGCGATCCAACCGGCGTCGTGCTTCAGCATTTCGCTGAACGCCGCCTTGAGGGTTCCGGAGGCCGGGATCCACGCCTCCATCCGCCGCGCGTGGTCCGCCACGGTTCCCCCGGCACCCGCCAGACGCTCGGTGCCGACCCAGCCGTGCAGCGCCCCGTCGGCGTCCAGCACCACCGCCCAGCGCGCGCCTTCGGCCCGCAGTCGGGCCACCGCCTCCGCGGCCGGCTCGGCGAGCCGGGCGAACGGCGGGCGCTCCAGGTCGGCGCGGTCGATGGCGGTGACCGAGAGCTGCTTCAACGCCCGGTCGGCGCCGACGAATTCGGCGACGTAGGACGTGGCGGGGGCGCCCAGCACCCGCGCCGGGGTGTCGAACTGCTCGATCCGCCCGTCGCCGTAGACCGCGATCCGGTCGCCGAGCCGGATGGCCTCCTCGATGTCGTGGGTGACCAGCAGCACCGTCTTGTGCATGGTGGCCTGGAGCCGCAGGAACTCCTTCTGGAGGCGGTCCCGGACGACCGGGTCGACGGCGCCGAACGGCTCGTCCATCAGCAGCACCGGCGGATCGGCCGCCAGCGCGCGGGCCACCCCGACCCGCTGCCGCTGGCCACCGGAGAGCTGATCGGGGTACCGCGTGCCGTAGACGCCCGGATCCAGCCCGACCAGGTCGAGGAGTTCGGCGGCCCGCTCCCGCGCCTTGGCCCGCTTCCAACCGGTCAGGACCGGCACGGTCGCGGTGTTGTCGAGGACGGTGCGGTGCGGGAAGAGCCCGGTCTGCTGGATGACGTAGCCGATCCCGCGGCGCAGCCGGACCGGGTCGACACCGGACACGTCGGCGTCGTCGACGAAGATCCGTCCGCTCGTCGGGTCGATCAGCCGGTTCACCATCATCATCGTCGTCGTCTTGCCGCATCCGGACGGCCCGACCAAGGTGACCAGCTCGCCCTCGTCGACGTCGAACGAGAGGTCGTCGACAGCGGTGGTCCCGTCGGGATAGCGCTTGGTGACCGACTCGAACCGGATCATTGCGCCATTGAATCCCGCCGCCTGGGACCGGTCCCGTCATGCGGGCAATCGAGTGGGGAAACGGAACGGGGACGGGGGCCGTACGAGTTGCTTCCGGGGCACCGCCTCCCGTCCTGCCGCACCCGGCCCGGCCGGCGTGCTTACGATCCACTCCGGCCGCTCCTCGGAAGGGTGGAAGGGAACGCCACATGAGAGCCGTAGCAGTCAACGCCTTCGGTGCGGACCCGCAGCTCATGGAGCTGCCGCAGCCTGAGCCGGGGCCCGGTGAGGTTCTGGTGCGGCTGGCCGCCGCCGGGCTCAACCCCGTCGACTGGAAGCTCGCCGACGGCATGTTCGGGGAGGCCGTCCACGCCAAATTCCCGCTGGTCCTGGGGGCGGACGGGGCCGGTGAGGTGGTCGCGCTCGGTAGTGGTGTGCGGCGCTTCACCGTCGGGGATCCGGTGTTCGGCCAGTTCCAGCGGCCGGATCGGGGCGGCGGTTCGTACGCCGAATTCGCCGTGGCCAAGGAAGACGCCATCGCCCTGGCCGCCCGCAGCGTCACCTACGCCACCTCCGCCGCCGTCCCGACGGCCGGGATGACCGCGTACAACCTGGTCGAGGAGACCCGGATCGGCGACGGCCGGCAGGTTTTGATCGTGGGCGCCACCGGCGGGGTCGGCACCTTCGTGACCCAGATCGCGGCCGGTCGCGGCGCGGAGGTGATCGCCACCGCCCGTCCGGCCAAGGCGGAGTTGATGCGCACGCTGGGGGCCGCGGAGACCGTCGACCACACCGCGGGGTCGCTCGCCGACCAGGTCCTGGCGAGCCATCCGGACGGGGTGGACGTGCTGATCGACATGACCAGCGACGCGGCGGGGTTCGTCGAGCTGACCCGGACGGTGCGGGACGGCGGTGTGGCGGTCTCGCTGATCGGCTCCGCCGACGCCGACGTCCTCACCGAGCACAACCTGCGCGGCTTCAACTTCGTCAACCGCCCCTCTCCCCAGCTCCTGGAGATCCTCGCCGGGCACCTCGACGCGGGCCGCCTGACGGTCCTGGTGGGGCTCGAAGTCCCCTTGGAGGAGGCCCCCGGAGCCCTGGCGGCCAGCCGCACCGGACGGGCGCAGGGCAAGACGGTCCTGGCGATCTGAGGGCACCCGCCCCCGGTCCCGAGCGGGCCGTCAGCGCCGTTGGCGGTCCTCGGCGAGCCCGCGCCGGCCACCACGCCGCAGGCTCCGCACGCCGGGGCACGTCGCCCACCAGGGCACCGCGTCGGCTTGACGGGGCGCCGGCGCGGCGCGACGGAGGCGGACCGTCAGTGGGCCGGCGCCGGCCAGGGCGATGGTGACCGCCGCCGCGCCGACCGCGGTCCAGGCGCCGGAACGCAGGGAGGCGGTCAGGGCCTCGGTGTAGGCGTCGGCGGCGGGGCGCGGGACGGTGGTCGGCAGCGCGTCCAGGAGGCGGGTCCGCAGCAGCGCCAGTGCCGTGGTCAGGAGCGCGCAGGCCACCGCGCAGCCGGTCGCCGTGCAGATCAGCGCCCGGCGCCGACGTCGGGTCAGCAGCAGGCCGGTCAGCAGGCAGAGCCCGGCGGCCGGCGGCAGGAGCAGCGCACCGGTGCGTGCGGCCCGGAAGCCGGTCCGCAGGCGCGGCACGTCGGGGGACTTCAGCAGCACGATCGAGGCGCCGGTGGGCGGCACCCGGCGGACGATGTCGATGCCCAGCCCGTTGCCGGACAGCTGGTGCCGGACGCGCTCGATGACCGGTGACAGGTCGAGGGTGACGGGGGCGTCGCCGGAGGCGGTCAGCGTGCCGTCCAGGGTGCGGTGGGCGGTGCGGTGCACACCGGTCCACATCGCGGGAAAGGTGCGGCCGGTGACGACCTGGCGCACCTGTTTGTCGACGAACTCGCGGATGCCGCGGGTGAACTTCCGGCGCAGTGCCGGCCGTTCGGCGCGGGGCACCACCTTGAGCAGGCCGTCCAGCCGCACGTGCGGCATCACGCCGTCGGTGACGTCCCGGACGATGGCGTCCTGGACGGCGGGGTTCCCGGCGAGCGGGGCGACCGCGGCCACGTAGCGGTCGGTGTCGGTGAGCTCGGCGCGGGCCCAGAGGGCGGCCATGCTCAGCGGCAGCAACAGGGTTCCGACCAGCAGCAGCGCGGCGCCGACCAACGAGCGGGCCCGCTGCGGCCGTCGTGGCGGGCAGCGCGCCGCCGTCACCCGTCCGTCGGCGCGTGCGGGTGCACTCGCGGACATGCGTCCCGGTCCTTCCTGCGCCGGCGATGGCTGCCACCTCCAGGCAAGGCCGTACGCCGGTCGGCCGCGAGCCGGGCGGGTGCCAATGGGTGACCGCGCGGGCGAGCGAGCGTGCGATTGACTCGGCGCCGGGGCGGGGCCCGCGCGGTCCTCAGCCGGGTGCCTGCTCCTGGGACGCGCGGCGGTGGGCGGTCAGTGCCGGTGCGGGCCCGGGCGGTGGACGGGGCCGTGGGAGTCGTCGCAGTGGCTGCCGGAGGGGTGCTCGGGGGCGGGCCGCGGGCCCAGGGTCAGCAGCTCGTCCTCGTCCTGTTCGCCGAGGTGGTCGACCTGGAGCGTGGCGTGGGTGATGCCGTACTCGGTGCGCAGCAGCTCCTGAAGGCTGCGGCGGACCTTGTGGCAGTCGCCCGCCGGGGCGACCAGGATGTGCGCGGAGAGCGCGGGCTGCCCGGAGGTGATCTGCCAGATGTGCAGGTCGTGCACCTCGACGACCTGGTCGCCGGCGACCAGGTGATCGCCCAGCGCGTCCGGGTCGATGCCGGCCGGCGCCGCCTCCATGAAGATCCGGCCGGACTCCCGCACCAGCCCCGTGCCGGCCTTCAGCATCAGCGCGACGACGACGAGCGAGGCGATCGCGTCGGCCTGCTGGAAGCCGGTGGTCAGCACGACGAGACCGGAGATCGCGGTGGCGATGAAGCCGAACAGGTCGGTGAGGATGTGCTGGTAGGCGCCCTCGACGTTCAGGCTGGAGCGGTTGGCCTTCGACAGGAACCAGGTGCAGATCAGGTTCACCACCACACCGGACAGCGCGGTGACGACGACCAGCCCGCCGGTGACCTCGGGCGGCGAGATCAGCCGCTGGACCGCCTCGTAGGCCAGCCAGAGGGAGAGCACGAGCAGGGTGATGCCGTTGGCCTGTGCGGAGAGGATCTCGGCGCGCTTGAGGCCGTAGGTGTACCCGCCCCGTGCGGGTTTCGCGGCCAAGCGCATGGCGACCAGCGCCAGCACGATCGAGACCGCGTCGGTGAGCATGTGGGCGGCGTCCGAGATCAGCGCGAGTGACTGCGCCAGGAAGCCGATGACGACCTCGATCGCCATGTAGGCGGTGAGCAGGATCAGCGCGGCCCGCAGCCAGCGCCGATCGGCGTCCGGGGACACGGCATGGGTGTGGCTGTGCCCGCTGTGGGCGTGCTCGGACATGGGCGCGCTCCTTCTCCTGGCTCCACCTTGCTCCTCGAAGCGAAGCAAACCGCACTTCGGCAAAAGATCCAAAGGCTGCACCGGTGACCGTTGTCATTACCGTCAAACGGGCTATCGTGCCTGGTCAGAGCGGTGCGCCGGAGAGGCGTGAGCGGACGGACACGGTCCGGTCCGGCCGGGTCCGCGCAGCGGTTGTCGCTCGTTTCACGTGAAACGAGCTGCCGGGTGCCCGCGGCCGTCAGGCGGCCCGTGCACGGCCCGCGGCGACGGGGTGCAGCGCCGCGTACTCCAGCGGCGCCGACGGATCGATGGACACGTCGAGCGGGGCCGGTGCGGCGCCGGCCCGAACGAGCAGGTCGCCGACGGCCGCGATCATCGCGCCGTTGTCCGTGCACAGCCCCAGCGGCGGGACCCGCAGGGTGATGCCGGCAGCGGCACAGCGCTCCTCGGCCAGCGCGCGCACCCGGGAGTTGGCCGCCACGCCGCCGACCACCACGAGCGTGCCGACGCCGTGCTCGGTGCAGGCGGCGACCGCCTTGCGGGTCAGCACGTCGGCGACGGCCTCTTGCAGCGCGGCCGCGCCATCGGCGACCGGCAGCGGACGGCCCGCGGCGCGGTGGGTCTCCGCCCAGCGCGCCGCCGCCGTCTTCAACCCCGAGAAGGAGAACGCGAACCGCTTCTCGGGCGGGCCCGTGGTGAGCGGGCGGGGAAAGTGGACAGCGCGCGGATCCCCCTCGCGCGCTGTCCGGTCAATGGCCGGACCGCCGGGGTAGGGCAGTCCGAAGACCCGCGCGACCTTGTCGAAGCACTCGCCGGCGGCGTCGTCCACCGTGTCGCCGAGGTGCACGAGCGGGTCGCGGGCCAGGTCCCGTACGAGCAGCAGCGACGTGTGCCCGCCGGAGACGATCAACACCACACAGGGGTCGGGCAGCGGCCCGTGCGCGAGGGTGTCGGCGGCGACGTGGCCGGCCAGGTGGTGGACGCCGTAGAGCGGGACGCCCAGCGCGTACGCCAGCCCTTTGGCCCCGGCGAGACCCACCTGAAGCGCGCCGGAGAGTCCCGGTCCGGTGGTCACCGCCACCGCCCCGATGTCGGACGCCCGCAGCCCCGCGTCGGCGAGCGCGCTGCGCACGACGGGCGTCAGCGCGTGCAGGTGCGCCCGGGCGGCGATCTCCGGCACCACTCCGCCGAACCGCGCGTGCTCCGCCATGCTCGACGCGACGGTGTGCCCGAGCAGGCGCCCGTCCCGGACCAGGCCGGCGCCCGTCTCGTCGCAGGACGATTCGATGCCCAGCACCACCGGCGAGCCCATGGGCCGCACTCCTTCCGCGTCGCGTTCCGTGCTTGGACAGTCTTAGCAAGTAATTGCAAACAATGTGCAAGAAGGGTGGGGGTGGGTGCACCGGAGCGTGCCGGGGGACGTGCGCCCTCCCCGGGAGCCGGCGCCGCCGGGCCGGTCAGTAAAGTTCGGCACCCGTCCCCCGCTCGCCCCGTGACCTCCGTTCGGTCCCTTCGCGCCCCGAGGTGCCCCGCAGTGACTCCCCCGCTCCCGCTCTCCGTCGTAGGCATCGGGGCCGATGGCTGGGAGGGACTGTCGCCGGCCGCGCGGCGGGAACTGGCCGCGGCCGAGGTGCTGATCGGCGGGGCGCGCCAGTTGGCGCTGCTGCCCGCGGAGTGCGCCGGGGAGCGGGAGCCGTGGCCCTCGCCGCTGCGTCCCGCCGTGCCCGGGCTGCTCGCCGCGCACGCCGGGCGCCGGGTCTGCGTGCTGGCCAGCGGGGACCCGATGTTCTACGGCGTCGGCCGGACCCTGACCGAGGTGATGGCGCAGGACGCGACGGTGCGGCGGCCGCTGCACGTGCTGCCGCATCCGTCGTCCGTGGCGTACGCCTGCGCGCGCCTGGGCTGGGCTGTGGAGGACACCGAGGTCGTCACGCTGGTCGGCCGGCCGGTGGAGAACCTCGTGCGGGCGCTGCACGACGGACGGCGGGTCCTGGTGCTGTCCGCCGGGCCGGCGACGCCCGGTGAGGTCGCGGCGCTGCTGCGGGAACGGGGCTTCGGCCCGACCCGGATGCGGGTGCTCGAACAACTCGGCGGCGCCCGCGAGCGGGTGGTCGAGGGCCGGGCGGAGCGCTGGGACGCGCCCGCCGGCGATCCGCTCAACGTGCTCGCCCTGGACTGTGTGCGGGCGCCGGACGCGCTCCGGCTGCCGGTCGTGCCCGGCCTCCCCGACGAGGCGTACGCGCACGACGGCCAGTTGACCAAGCGTCATGTCCGGGCCGCCACCCTGGCCGCGCTGGCCCCCGCGCCCGGCGAACTCCTCTGGGACATCGGCGGAGGGTCCGGCTCCATCGCCGTCGAATGGCTGCGCGCGCACCGCAGTTGCCGGGCGGTCAGCGTCGAACGGGACGTCGCACGGGCGGCCCGGATCGACCGCAACGCACGGGCGCTCGGCGTCCCGGCGCTGCGCGTGGTGCAGGGGGCCGCGCCCGCCGCACTGGTCGGCCTGCCGACGCCGGACGCGGTGTTCATCGGCGGCGGACTGACCGTCCCCGGCCTGTTGGACGCCTGCTGGGCGGCGCTGCCCCCGGGCGGCCGGATCGTCGCGAACACCGTGACGCTGGAGTCCGAGGCGCTGCTCACGCAGTGGTACCGGCGGCACGGCGGCGAACTGGTGCGGCTCGCGGTCGCCCACGCGGTGCCGGTCGGCGGCTTCACGGGCTGGCGGCAGGCGATGCCGGTCACCCAGTGGTCGGCGGCCAAGCCCGCGTCGTCCGACGCGCCGGAGCCCGGCCCGCAGGAGGCCGCCGCGCCGCCCCGCTTCCAGGACCCCTCGTAACCTCCCCAGGAGACCGACAGCCATGACCGTCCACTTCATCGGCGCGGGCCCCGGCGCCGCCGACCTGATCACCCTGCGCGGCGCCCGCACCCTCGCCTCCTGCGGGGTCTGCCTCTACGCGGGAAGCCTGGTGCCGCGCGAACTGCTCGCCGAGTGCCCGCCGGGCGCCCGCCTGATCGACACCGCGCACCTGGACCTGGACGCGATCACGGCGGAGCTGGTCCGCGCCCACGAGGAGGGCCAGGACGTGGCCCGGCTGCACTCCGGCGACCCGTCGGTGTTCAGTGCGGTGGCCGAGCAGATGCGGCGTCTGGACGCGGCGGGGGTGCCGTACGAAGTGGTGCCCGGAGTGCCCGCGTTCGCCGCGGCGGCCGCCGCGCTCAAGCGCGAACTGACGGTGCCCACCGTCGGCCAGACCGTCATCCTCACCCGCGTCGCCCAGCGCGCCACCCCCATGCCCGACGGCGAGGACCTGGCCACCTTGGGGCGCAGCGGTGCGCTGCTGGTGCTGCACCTCGCCGCGATGTACGTGGACCGGGTCGTCGACGAACTCCTGCCGCACTACGGTGCCGACTGCCCGGCGGCCGTCGTGGCGATGGCCTCCCGGCCCGACGAACTCGTGCTGCGCGGCACGCTCGGCGACATCGCCGACCAGGTGAAGGAGGCGGGCGTGGTCCGGACCGCCGTGATCATGGTCGGCCGCACGCTGGGCGCCGAGCAGTTCCGCGACAGCCACCTCTACTCGTCGGAGCGCGAGCGGCCGCACGCGCCCTGCGACGGCGGTGCCTGAGACAACGTCAAACACGCCGTGCGGCACACCTGTACGGCTGAATTGTATGACCGCATCGGGGTGAATGTCTGTTTTTCTGTACGCGGAGGTCGGTAAGGAAGCAGCGAAACCCAGGGGGGTTGACGCAAAGGAGCACGCCAGGATGCGTACCAGAATGGCCGCCACCGCGGTCGTCGCCGCGACCGTGCTGACCCTCACCGGCAGCACCGTCGCCACCGCCAGCGGCAAGGACACCCCGCGCCGGTCGAAGGACAGTCCCGTCAAGATGGCCGCCTGTGCCCTGGGCAGCGCGCTGGGCGCGCTGACCGGAGGGGACGACAGCTGCCTGCGGGAGCGGATGGACCACGCACGCGAGATGGCGGCGCGCAAGGCCCTTGAAGAGCGCCGTCGGTCCGAAGCGGGCCGCGAGGACGAGCGCGGCCGTTACGACGGCATGGGCCGTGAGGAAGGGCTCAGCCGCGGGGAGACGCTGCCGCGGATGTGACGAGGGGCTGCACGGCGGGGCGTCGGATCCCGGCCATCGGGCCGGGGCGAGTTTCACGTGAAACATCCGGCGCCAGTCGCGCTAGCCTCCCGGCCCCCGCGACTCCGCCCGGCCCACCACCAGCCCCGCCCGATCGATACAGATGACGTCGACGGCGACCGGCGCACCCCGCAATACGGCCAGTGACGCGTCCCGTGCCGTGGCCGCCACCAGGTCGCCGAGGGGAACGCCGGCCGCCGCGCACAACTGGAGCGCGGCGAGGCCGGTGTTGGCCTCGGACACCGCCTCCGCCAGCGCCTCGTCGGCGCCGCCCTGCCGCGCCAGTGCGGCGAGGAAGCCCTTGTCCACCTGGGACCGTGCCGAGTGCAGGTCCAGGTGACCGGCCGCCAGTTTCGACAGCTTGGCGAAGCCGCCGCAGATCGTCAGCCGGTCGACGGGATGGCGGCGGACGTACTTGAGCACCGCCCCCGCGAAGTCCCCCATGTCCAGCAGCGCGTCCTCCGGCAGGTGGTGCAGGGCGACGGCGACCTTCTCCGACGTCGAGCCGGTGCACCCGGCGACGTGCCGTCGGCCCGCGGCGCGGGCCACGTCCACTCCGCGCCGGATCGAGTCGATCCACGCCGAGCAGGAGTACGGCACGACGATCCCGGTCGTCCCCAGGATCGACAGGCCGCCCAGGATGCCGAGGCGCGGGTTCCAGGTGCTGCGGGCGATCTCCTCGCCGTGGTCGACGGAGATCTCCACCTCGACGTCCGCGGTCGCACCGCTGCCGGCGTGCTCCCGCGCGACGCGCGCCAGATGCTCCCGGATCATCTGCCGCGGCACGGGATTGATGGCGGGTTCGCCGACGTCCAGCGGCAGTCCGGGGCGGGTGACCGTCCCGACGCCCGGGCCGGCCGCGAAGACCACGCCGCTGCCGGCCGGCAGCGCCCGTACCGTGGCCCGCACCAACGCGCCGTGCGTCACGTCGGGATCGTCCCCGGCGTCCTTGACCACCCCGGCCATGGCGGTCGCCGGCCCCGCCCCCGCACCGGTCAACTCCTCCACCGCGAGCGCGAAGGACGGCGTCTGCCCCTTCGGCAGCGTGATCGTCACCGGGTCCGGGAACTCCCCGCGCAACAGCGCCGTGTACGCGGCCGTGCTGGCGGCCGTGGCGCACGCCCCCGTCGTCCAGCCGTGCCGCAGCCCGGTGTGCGCGAGCTGTGCGCTGCGCCCTCCCGTACCCTTCGGTTGCGTTTCACCCACGGAGGAACCCACCACCCATGCCGACCCCACCCGTCCACGAACCCGTCCGCCGGGTGCTGATCCTCGGCGGCACCACGGAGGCCCGCCGCCTCGCCGCCGCCCTGGCGACGGAGCCGGGGGTGCGGGTGACGACCTCGCTGGCCGGCCGGGTGGCGGCTCCCCGGCTGCCGGCCGGCGACGTGCGCATCGGCGGGTTCGGCGGCCCGGAGGGCCTCGCCCGCTGGTTGCGCGAGCACGCGGTGGACGCGCTCATCGACGCCACCCATCCTTTCGCCGACACGATCAGTTTCAACGCGGCTCGGGCCGCCGCCACCGCCCATGTTCCCCTGCTGGCCCTCCGCCGCCCCGGTTGGGACGCGCAGCCCGGGGACGTCTGGCACCCGGTCCGCTCCCTCACCGAGGCCGCCGCCGTCCTGCCCGCCCTCGGTGACCGGATCTTCCTCACCACCGGCCGGATGGGCCTCGCCCACTTCGCCCACCTCACGGACCCGTGGTTCCTGGTCCGCTCGGTGGACGCCCCCGAGCCGCCGCACCCGCCCCGGATGACGACGCTCCTGGACCGCGGCCCGTTCACCCTCGAAGGCGAACGGGAACTGCTCCACCGGCACCGCATCGACGTGCTGGTGACGAAGGACAGCGGCGCCGCGGCGACCGCCCCCAAGCTGGCGGCCGCACGCGAGGCCGGGGTGCCGGTGGTGATCGTCCGGCGCCCGCCGGTCCCGGACGGCGTGCCGGTGGCCGCCGAGCCGGACGCGGCGGTGGACTGGGTGCGCACGCTCCTGGGCTGACGCCGTTGTCGGCGGTCAGCGCTCGGGGTACCTGCGCGGCGTCCAGACCACCTCCGCGTCGTCCCCGCGCCGGACCCGCCGGGTCTGGGACGAGCCGACGAGCAGGATGGTGCGCATGTCGACCTGGGTGGGGTCGAGGTCGGTGAGCCGCACGGTGCGGAGCGACTCCTCGGGGCCGCCCACGTCGCGGGCGAGGATGACCGGGGTGTCCGGCGCGCGGTGCTCCAACAGGACGTCCCGGGCCTTCGCCACCTGCCAGGTGCGGCTGCGGGAACCGGGGTTGTAGAGCGCCAGCGCCAGGTCGGCGGAGGCCGCCGCGCGCAGCCGCTCGGCGATCACCTCCCAGGGCTTGAGGCGATCGGAGAGCGAGAGCACCGCGTAGTCGTGGCCCAAGGGGGCGCCGGCGCGGGCGGCGGCGGCGTTGGCGGCCGTGACGCCCGGCAGCACGCGCACCGGAACGGAGCGGTAGGGCTCCTCCGACGCCACTTCCAGGACCGCCGTGGCCATGGCGAAGATGCCGGGGTCGCCGCCGGAGACCACCGCCACCCGGCGGCCGTGGCGGGCCAGGTCCAGGGCGAATTCGGCGCGTTCCGACTCGACCTTGTTGTCCGAGGGGTGCCGGCGCTGACCGGGGCGTACCGGGACGCGGTCCAGGTACGTGGTGTAGCCGACGAGGTCGTCGGCGGCGGCGAGGGCGCCGCGGGACTCCGGGGTGAGCCAGCGCGGACCGGCCGGGCCGGTGCCGACCACGACCACCTCGCCGCGGTCCGCGGCCACCGGCTCCGGCTCCTCCGCGGCGGTGGCGATGCGGCTGGGCACCACCGCGACGGAGAAGTACGGCACGGAGTCGGCATCGACGTCGCAGAACGCGCCGGTGCGCTCCCCGGCCATGGTGGCGCGCTCGACGTAGCGGGCCTCGGTGAGCCGGCCGGAGCGCTCCAGCGCACGACGGACACCGGGGAAGGTGCGCCCGAGCTTCATCACGACGGCGGAGTCGGTGGCGCTCAGACGCGCCGTCAGCTCCTCCTCGGACAGGGTGCCGGGCAGCACGGTCAGCACCTCGTCGGCCTCGGTGAGCGGGGTGCCCAGGCGGGCCGCGGCGGCACTGATGGAGGTGACGCCGGGGATGACCTCGGTCGGATAGCGGTGGGCCAGCCGCTTGTGCATGTGCTGGTACGAGCCGTAGAAGAACGGGTCGCCCTCGGAGATCACCGCGACGGTGCGGCCGGCGTCCAGGTGGGCCGCGAGCCGCGCCGCCGCCGCTTCGTAGAACTCGTCCAGGGCCCCGCGGTAGCCGCCGGGGTGGTCGGTCGACTCGGTGGTGACCGGATAGACCAGGGCTTCCTCGACGTGGTCCGGGCGGATGTGCTGCGCCGCGATGGAGCGCGCGATCGACCGGCCGTGCCGGGCGCTGTGGTAGGCCACCACGTCGGCTTGGGCGATGACCTCCACCGCCCGCACGGTCATCAGGGACGGGTCGCCGGGGCCGAGGCCGACGCCGTAGAGGTGGCCGCTGGGCCGCTCCGGGGACTGCGCGGCCGACGGGTCCGTCGTGCCACTGCTCGCCTGCTGCTCGCTCACGCCTACTCTTCCTCGCTCGCCAGGGCGTTGATCGCGGCCGCGGCCATGGCACTGCCGCCGCGCCGCCCGCGCACCACGATGTGATCCAGCTTCGACGGGTGGTCGATCAACGCGTCCTTGGATTCGGCCGCGCCTATGAAGCCGACCGGGATGCCGAGGACCGCGGCGGGGCGGGGCGCCCCCTCCTCGATCATTTCGAGGAAGCGGAAGAGCGCGGTGGGTGCGTTGCCGAAGGCGACGACGGCGCCCTCCATCCGGTCCCGCCACAGTTCGAGGGCGGCAGCGCTGCGCGTGGTGCCCATCCGGGCGGCGAGCTCCGGGACCGACGGGTCGCCGAGGGGGCACAGCACCTCGTTGTCCGCCGGCAGCCGCTTGCGGGTCACCCCGCTGGCAACCATCGTGGCGTCGCACAGGATCGGCGCACCGGCCCGCAGTGCGGTGCGCGCACTGGCCACGACGCCCGGGGTGAAGGCCAGGTCGCGGACGAGATCGACCATGCCGCAGGCGTGGATCATCCGGACCGCGACCCGGCTGGCGTCGGCGGGCAGTGCGGAGAGATCCGCCTCGGCGCGGATGGTGGCGAAGGACTGGCGGTAGATGGCCGCCCCGTCCTTTTCGTAGTCGAACGCGGTCACTGGGGCCTCGGGGTGGTGGGTTGAGGGGTGGAAGAGGGCGGGGCAGCCGGAGGGGCGCCGGATGCGCTCGGCGTTTCACGTGAAACGACGCCCCGCCGGGGTGTTTCACGTGAAACGGTGCCCGGCCCGGGTGTTTCACGTGAAACCGGCGGCCGGGCAAGGGACTTGGGAGGCACCGAGGTGGTCCGATAGCCGTCGGGCGTCGCCAGTACGTCGACCCAGGCACCGTGCGGATGGCCGCACCGCCGCTCGCAGCCCGACCAGTGGACGGGCAGCCCACCAGGCGCACCCGAACCGTCCGCCGGAACCGTTCCGCCCCCGGCGAGCACGCCCGCCGCATCGCTCCGCACGTCGGTACGGGACTTGGCGCAGCCGGGCAGGCCGGTGCAGGCCGTCACCCGGCGCCAGGGGGATGCCGGGTCGGTGATCAGGCCGGCGGCGCCGAGTTCGCGCAGCCGCCGGGACGCCGCCGCGCAGGCCAGGCCGGGGACGACGATGCCGCGCCACGGCGTGAGGCGCAGTGCGCCGGCGCCGTCCTCGGCGGCGATCCCGGTCAGCAGCCGCCACTGGGCCGCGGTCAGCCGGCCGAGCGGCGCCAGGACCGCCAGCGCCCGGCGACCGTCGGGCCCCTCGACCGGGCCGGGGGCGGTGGCGTCGGCGAAGGGCGCGGCCGGCCCCGGGGCCAGGGCGTCCCAACGCTCCACGTGCTCCGCGGCGATGCCCGCGGCCCGCAGCGCACGCTGCACCTCCTGGGCGGTCAGCGGTCGTGCGGCGGGCAGCTCACGGATACGCCAGGCGCCGCCGCCGCGCTCCGCGGCGGCGGTCAGGAAGACCTCGGCGGCTATCAGGGCCGCCCGCGGGACGTCGTCCGCCGCGATCCGCAGCGCCGCCCGGTCGTCGCCGACCCGGAGCAGCGCTCCCCACCCGGACGCGGCGCCCGGCGCGTACCCGGCGGCCGGCGGGTCCTGCCGGCCGGATTCTGCGAGCAAGGTCACATCGCCGCCCAGGCCGGCCACGTCGCCCCGACCGTCGTCGAGGACGAACAGGAAGCGGCCCGAAAGTCCCGTCGCGGCGTCGCTCGCGCAGAGCAGCGCGTCCAGGCTCCGGGCCCACAACCGCACGTCGGCGGGGGTGTGCCGGTCCAGTCCGGCCAGCGGAGAGGCCAGCACGTTGCGGATCCGCTCATGGCGTACGGAGGGCAGCAGCCCGGCGTCGGCGAGGAGGTCGGCGAGGTGCCGGCCACAGTCGTCGGGCAGGCCGCGCAGTTCGACGTTGCCGCGGGAGGTGAGCGAGAGGTGCCCGTCGCCGAGGCGTTCCGCGGCGTCCGCCAGAGCCGTGGCCTGGCGGACCGTCAAGTCCCCGGCGGGAAGCCGCACTCGGGCCAGGTTCCCGTCGGCTGCGGAGTGCAGCCGCAGCGCTCCCGGGCAGGCGTCACCGCGGTCCCGAACGGGCGGTTCGGCCCGGTCGGGGCGTGGTGCAGGGGAGGGCGGCATGGCGGCGAGCATACCTACGTCGGTTTCGCCCGGAACCGTGGCGAGGGGGCGTGGAGGGCGGCTCCGAAAGGCCCGCTCCCGCGGTCCGGCCGCAGCCCTTACTATGCAGGTCGGCGGGTCGGCTGACCCGCCGGACGCCAGCGACGGCGCCAAGGGAGGAAGCCCGGTGAGAATCCGGCGCGGTCCCGCCACTGTGAACCCGGCCACCGCCGGGTGAGCCAGGAACTCCCGCCGTCCATACGACCACCCGGGGCGTGGACACCCCGAGGAAGGGCTGCGCCGTGATCCTGCTGCTGTCGACGTCCGACACCGATCTGCTCAGCGCACGGGCGGCCACCGGCCCCGTGCCGTACCGGCTCGCCAACCCCGCCCGACTCGACGTCGCCGAACTCCCCGGACTTCTCGAGGGCACCGACCTCGTCGTCGTCCGGCTGCTCGGCGGCATCCGCGCCTGGCAGGACGGCCTGGACGTGCTGCTGGCCGCGGACCAGCACCGCCCGGTCGTCGTGCTCACCGGCGAACAGGCCCCCGACGCCCAGCTCATGGAGGCGTCCACGGTTCCGGTCGGCATCGCGGCCGAGGCGCACGCCTACCTCGCGCACGGCGGTCCGGCCAACCTCTCCCAGCTGGCCTGCTTCCTCAGCGACACCGTCCTGCTCAGCGGCCACGGCTTCGAGCCGCCCGCGGCCGCCCCGTCCTGGGGCCCGCTGGAGCGTCCGGCGTCGGAGGCGGCCGGCCCGACCGTGGCGGTGCTCTACTACCGCGCCCACCACATGAGCGGCAACACCCGCTTCATCCACGACCTGTGCGACCAGGTCGAGCGCGCCGGCGGCCGTTCGCTGCCGCTGTACGTCGCGTCGCTGCGGGCCCCCGAGCCGGAGCTGATCGAGGAGCTGCGCGCCGCCGACGTCATCGTCACCACCGTGCTGGCCGCGGGCGGCACCAAGCCCGCCGAAGCCTCCGCGGGCGGCGACGACGAGTCCTGGGACGCGGGTGCGCTGACCGCCCTGGACGTGCCGATCCTGCAGGCGCTCTGCCTGACCGGGGCGCGCGCGGCCTGGGAGGAGAACGACGAGGGCGTCTCCCCGCTCGACGCCGCCTCGCAGATCGCCGTGCCGGAGTTCGACGGGCGCCTGATCACCGTGCCGTTCTCGTTCAAGGAGATCGACGAGGACGGGCTGCCGGTGTACGTCGCCGACGCCGAGCGCGCCGCCCGGGTCGCCGGCATCGCCGTCCGGCACGCCCGGCTGCGCCACATCCCGGCCGCCGAGAAGCGGCTGGCGCTGGTGCTGTCGGCGTACCCCACCAAGCACTCCCGGATCGGCAACGCGGTCGGTCTGGACACCCCGGCGAGCGCCGTCGCGCTGCTGCGCCGCCTTCAGGCCGAGGGCTACGACTTCGGCACCGAGCCGGTGCCCGGCCTCGCGTCCGGCGACGGCGACGAGTTGATCTACGCCCTCATCGAGGCCGGCGGCCACGACCAGGAGTGGCTGACCGAGGAGCAGTTGGCCCGCAACCCGGTCCGCATCCCGGCCGCCGACTACCGCCGCTGGTACGCCACGCTGCCGCAGGAGCTGCGGGAGTCGGTGGAGGAGCACTGGGGCCCGCCGCCGGGCGAGATGTTCCTCGACCGCAGCCGCAACCCCGAGGGCGACATCGTGCTGGCCGCCCTGCGCCGCGGCAACCTGCTGATACTGATCCAGCCGCCGCGCGGCTTCGGCGAGAACCCGATCGCGATCTACCACGACCCCGATCTGCCGCCCTCGCACCACTACTTGGCGGCCTACCGCTGGATCGCCGCCCCCACCGCCGACGGCGGGTTCGGCGCCGACGCCATGGTTCACCTCGGCAAGCACGGCAACCTGGAGTGGCTGCCCGGCAAGAACGCCGGCCTCTCCGCCGCCTGCGGTCCGGACGCGGCGCTCGGCGACCTGCCGCTCGTCTACCCGTTCCTGGTCAACGACCCGGGCGAGGGCACCCAGGCCAAGCGGCGGGTGCATGCCACGCTCGTCGACCACCTGGTGCCGCCGATGGCCCGCGCGGACTCCTACGGTGACATCGCCCGGCTCGAGCAGCTGCTCGACGAGTACGCGGCGATCTCCTCGATGGACCCGGCGAAGCTGCCCGCCATCCGCGCGCAGATCTGGACGCTGATCCAGGCCGCCAAGCTCGACCACGACCTGGGCCTGGACGAACGCCCGGACGACGACGGCTTCGACGACTTCCTGCTGCACGTCGACGGCTGGCTCTGCGAGGTCAAGGACGCGCAGATCCGCGACGGCCTGCACGTCCTGGGCGCCGCCCCGGTCGGTGCGGCCCGGGTCAACCTCGTGCTGGCCATCCTGCGCGCCCGGCAGATCTGGGGCGGCACCTCCGCGCTGCCCGGGCTGCGCGAGGCGCTCGGCCTGGACGAGTCGGCCGCGACCCGCACCGCCGCCGACGAAGTCGAGGCTCTCGCCCGGGGCCTGGTCCAGGCCATGGAGGACGCGGAGTGGGACCCGGCCGCGGTGGCCCGGGTCGCCGAGGGGCACCCGACCGCGGTCGCGGACGTCCTCGACTTCGCCGCCCGGCAGGTCGTCCCGCGACTGGCCGGCACCACGGCCGAGGTCGACCACGCGGTGCACGCCCTGAACGGCGGGTTCGTGCCGGCCGGCCCGTCCGGCTCGCCGCTGCGCGGCCTGGTCAACGTCCTGCCGACCGGCCGCAACTTCTACTCCGTCGACCCCAAGGCCGTCCCGTCGCGGCTGGCCTGGGAGACCGGGCAGGCCCTCGCCGATTCGCTGCTGACCCGCTACCGCGAGGACAACGGCGACTGGCCGGAGTCGGTCGGCCTGTCCCTGTGGGGCACCAGCGCGATGCGCACCTCCGGCGACGATGTGGCGGAGGCGCTGGCGCTGCTGGGCGTCCGCCCCGTCTGGGACGACGCCTCGCGCCGGGTGACCGGTCTGGAGGCCGTCGACCTCGACGAGCTGGGCCGCCCCCGGATCGACGTCACCCTGCGCATCAGCGGTTTCTTCCGGGACGCGTTCCCGCACGTCATCGGCCTGCTCGACGACGCGGTGCGGCTCGCGGCCGGCCTCGACGAGCCCGCCGACCGCAACTTCGTCCGGGCCCACGCCCAGGCGGACCTCGCCGCGCACGGCGACGAACGGCGGGCCACCACCCGGATCTTCGGCTCCCGTCCCGGCACGTACGGCGCGGGCCTGCTCCAGCTCATCGACTCCCGCGACTGGCGCACCGACGCCGACCTCGCCGAGGTCTACACCGTCTGGGGCGGCTACGCCTACGGGCGCGGGCTGGAGGGGCGTCCGGCCCGGGAGGAGATGGAGACCGCCTACAAGCGCATCGCGGTGGCCGCCAAGAACACCGACACCCGCGAGCACGACATCGCCGACTCCGACGACTACTTCCAGTACCACGGCGGCATGGTCGCCACCGTCAAGGCGCTCAAGGGCAAGGCGCCCGAGGCGTACATCGGCGACTCGACCCGCCCCGAGACGGTCCGCACCAGGACGCTGGTGGAGGAGACCTCCCGGGTCTTCCGGGCCCGGGTCGTCAACCCCCGCTGGATCGAGGCGATGCGCCGCCACGGCTACAAGGGCGCCTTCGAACTCGCCGCCACCGTGGACTACTTGTTCGGCTACGACGCCACGACCGGGGTCGTCGCCGACTGGATGTACGACAAGCTCGCCCAGACCTACGTCCTGGACCCGGAGAACCGCGCGTTCCTCCAGGAGGCGAACCCCTGGGCGCTGCACGGCATCGCCGAGCGCCTCCTGGAGGCGGAGTCCCGCGGCATGTGGGAGAAGCCGGACGCGGAGACGCTGGCCGCGCTGCGCGAGGCGTTCCTGGAGACCGAGGGCGAGCTGGAGGGCGAGGACTGACGGCTCGGGGGCGTGACGGAGGGGCGGTGTTTCACGTGAAACACCGCCCCGGCCTCCCTCCGCCCCGCGGAGGCCCTCCCCTCAACCCACCGGCCACACAAGCCGTTTGGCGAAGTGCAGCCACGCGGCCAGGGCCACCAGGACCGCGGTCGCCCCGCCCAGCACCATCACCACCGCGGGGGACGTGCGGTCCACCACCATCCCGCCGGCCAGCGCGCCGAGCGACAGCGTCGCCTGGAACGACGCGGTGAACAGCACCGAGGCCGCCTCGGGCGCCCCGGGCGCCGCCTTGGCGAACCAGGTCTGCGAGGCGACCGGCACCGCGCCGTACGCGAGGCCCCAGACCACCAGCAGGACCAGTGCACCGACCGGTTCCCGACCGAGGACCGGTAGCAGCAGCGTGGCCAGGGCCAGGAGCCCGGCCGCGGTCCCGAAGACGGTGCGCGGACGCCGCGCCACCACGGCACCGCCGACGAAGTTCCCCACGACTCCGGCGACGCCGTAGACCAGCAGGAACAGGGTCACCGTCGCGGCGCTGGCGAGATGCGTGGTCCGTTCCAGGAACGGCGTCACGTAGGTGTACGCGCCGAAGTGCGCCAGCACGATCAGGAACGTCATCAGCAGCGCGAACCGCGTGTGCACCCCGCGCAGCGTGCCGCGCAGCAGCGCCGGGCTGGTGGCGCGCACCGCCGGCAGCGGCGGCAGCACCAGGGCGGTCAACACCCACACCCCCACCGCCAGTGCGCCGACCGCGGCGCAGGCGGTCCGCCAGCCGGCCAGATCGCCGAGGAAGGTGCCGGCGGGTACCCCGATCACCGAGCCCAGCGGCACCGCGGAGAAGATCACGGCGGTGGCCCGGCCCGCCGAAGCCGCCGGTACCAGCCGCTCGGCGAGCCCGACCCCGATCGACCAGAACCCGCCGATGACGACGCCGACCAGGACCCGGGACAGCAGCACCAGCCAGTAGACCGGAGCGGCCGCGGCCGTGAAGTTCGCCAGGGCCAGCAGGGCGACGAGGCCGCACAGCATCAGCCGCCGGTCGAACCGGGCGGTCGCCATCGTCACCGTCGGCGCCGCGCAGGCGGCGAGGAACCCGGGGAGCGTCATCATCAGCCCCGCGGTGCCGTCGGAGACGCCGAAGTCCGCCCCGATCCGGGTCAGCAGGCCGATCGGGAGGATCTCGGTGGTGACGATGGTGAAGATGCCGAGGGTCACCGCCAGCACGGCGAGCCGGCCCTTGAGCGGCGCACGGCCGGCCGGCGCCGGGGGCGCCGCGCTCCTCAACTCCGGTGGGGCCGTGGGCCGGTGCGGGCCTCGGGCGGGGGTGGTGCGGGGGCTGCCGGTGGTCGTCATGGTGTCCGTCCTGAGAGGCGACCGGTTGCGGTGCCCTCAGTCCAGCAGCCGCCGGCCCGACGGTCCGGCACCTTTCCGACGTGGTGGTTCCGCCGCCGCGGAAGCCCGCCGGTGGGCGCTCAGCCCTTGGCCGTCCCGGCGTGGATCTCCCCGTTGTCGGTGGTCAGGTCGAGCCGGTAGCGGCTCGCCGGATCGTTGCGGACCCCGATCCGCTTCGCGCCGTTGGAGGTCTGCGCGGACACCCGGAACGGGGCGTCCGGCACGGTCACCGACACCGCGCCGTTGGAGGTCTTCGCCCGGACGTCCTGCGGTTTCGTCGCGGTGAGCGTGATCTCGCCGTTGGAGGTCTCGGCCGTGATGCCGGTGCCCGCCAGGCCCTTTCCGGTGATCGCGCCGTCGGTGGTGCGGACGTCCACCGCGCCGGACACCCCGTCCAGGTCGATCGCGCCGTTGCTGCTGGTCACCCGCACCGCGGCCACCCTGGACAGGTGGAGCGCGCCGTTGGAGGTGCCGCCGGTCACCGGCACCGTGCCGGGCAGGTCGACGGTGTACGTCACCGAGCAGTGCTCGCCGCAGCCGCCGAGCACCAGGGTGCCGCCCTCGACCCGGTGCGTCGGCCCCTTCGGCCGGTCGCCCCGGTAGGTGACCTCGCGGTGCACGCTGGCCGTGCTCCCGCCCGCGCCGCCGCGCACCGTCACGCCGCCGTCGTAGGTGTCCACCCGCACCGCCGTGATCTTCTGCGCCACCGTGGCGTCGTCGGAGAAGGTCTCGCCGACCACGAGGCCGCACGCGCCGAGCGCCAGTGCCCCGGCCGCGGCGAGTGCCGCGGCGCCGGTGAAGCGGACGTGCCTGCGCATGAAATCCCCCCGGAATTGGGTCTGTTCGCGGCTCCGGGCTGGCCCGTCGCCCCGTGGTCCGGGCCCGCGCCACGGCCTGCCGGCCGCCCGCACCGGGCCCCCTGCCACCGACCCTAGGCACTCCCCGCCCGTCCGACCATGGGGCTGTCCCCCGGGTCCCGGCGGGGGCGGACCTCCGGGTGCGGCCCCCGGGCGCCGGTGCGACGCTGGGTGTGGGGGCGCTTCCGCCGCGGCATGAGGAGGCTTCCGGTGACCGGCACGGGCAAGGGTACGAACGCGAAGACGTGGCGCGCCGAGATCGACATCGTCGAATCCGGCAGCGAGGTCCGGGCCGAGGCCCGGCTGCGCGGTAAGGACGGCGGGCAGCTCATCGGCGAGGGGTCCGCCCGGTGCAATCCGGCGGACGAGAACGTCCCCGCCATCGGGGACGAGTTGGCGACGGCCCGGGCGCTGTCCGACCTGAGCCACCAGTTGCTCAGCCGCGCCGCGCACGACATCGAGGTACACACGGCCCGCCCCGTCGAGCGACTGCACGCCTGAGGGCCCCGTGCGCCCGGCCTCGGGCGGACCGGTCGCGGTCCGCCCGCGCACCCGTGCGGCGGGCGGACCGCGGTGGCCGGCGCCCCGGATTCCGGGCGTCGGCCACCGCGGTCGTCAGCTGTCCTTCGCGGAGAAGTCCGCGCCGACGGTGAGCGTCACCGACCCCGGCGTCGCCTGCGCCGACTCCGCGATGGTGGTGCCGGGCAGCCGTGCGGCGAGCACCTGGGCCTGGGTCTTCAGGCCGGGCGGGTAGCTGATGGTGGACTTGTCGGTGCGCTCGCCGTTGTCGGTGAAGACGACGGTGAAGCCGAGTTGGCGCAGCTTCTGGGCGGCTTCCCCGGCGAGGCCCGTGGTGCCGGTGCCGTTGAGCACCCGCACCCGGACCGAGCGCGCCGTCACCGGGTTCTTCTCGGCCTCCGCGAACTTCTTCTTCCCGGCGGCGCCGACCTCCCGGTCGTGGGCGAGGTCACCGAACAACTCGCTGGCCTGCGGGTACTGCCAGATGACGTTGGCCTTGTCGGTGGGGACGTCCGCCTCGCGCGGATAGGTGGGGACGGTGAGGAAGGTGAGGCGGTCGCTGGGGATGTCCTTGACCGTGGAGGCGAGGTCGGCCAGCGGCTTGATCCCGGCCAGGTCCTTGTCGGTGGTGAGTGACTTGGTCGCGGAGTCCAGGAAGCCGTAGAGCTCGGTCGGGCTGGTGAGCTTGGACTGGGCCTTGGCCGCGAGCGCCTTCATGAACTCCTGCTGGCGGCCGATCCGGCCGAGGTCGGAGCCGTCGCCGATGCTGTAGCGGGTGCGGACGTAGCCGAGCGCCTTCTCGTCGGTGACGTTCTGGCAGCCGGCCTCCATGTCGAGGTGGGCCTTCTTGTCGTGGATGGCGTGCTTGGGGCAGACCTCGATGCCGCCCAGCGCGTTGACCATGCCCTTGAAGCCCTGGAAGTCGACCGAGACGAAGTGGTCGATGCGCAGGCCGGTGTTCTTCTCGACGGTCTTGATGCTGCATGCGGCCGCCTTGACGGCGTCGCCGCTGAGCCCGCCGAGGGTGTACGCCTCGTTGATCTTGAAGTGGTGGGGGGTGGACTGCGAACCGTCGCCCTTGTCGCAGGCCGGGATCTCCACCCAGGAGTCGCGCGGGAAGGACACCGCGGTGGCCCACTTATGGTCGGCGGAGATGTGCAGCACCATCAGGGTGTCCGACTGCATGGTGGTCAGCCCGCTGCCGTACTTCCCGCCGGTGCCCGCCCGGCTGTCGGAGCCGACGACCAGGATGTTCTTGGAGCCGGGGCTGAGGTTGACCGGCCGGTCGCCACCCAGTTCGCTGTTCACGTCCGCGCCGTGGATGTTGCCGTCCAGGTGCTGGTACGCCCACACGCCGACCCCGGCCGTGCCGAGCAGGAGCGCCCCGAGCACCCCGCCGGTCCACGCCACGATCCGGCCGCGCCGGGTCATCCTGGTCTTCCCGCCCTTGCGGGAGCCGCCGCCGGCCCGCCGTCCGGGGCCGGTCCGCCGCCGCTCGGCGCGGCCGCCGCCCTCGCCCCGGCCCCCGTCGTCCGCCGACCCCCGGCCGCTCCCGTTGCCCCGCCGGGCCGCCTGCCTGTGCGTCGTCCTGTCATGCACGCCGATGGCCCTTCTGGTCCTTCTGGAGCTGGTCTTGCCGAGTGCAGAGGTGCGCGGACGCGGGGGCGGACGCGCCGTCGGTGACGGGCGGCGGTGCCGGCCGGGGGCCTCGGGGTGGTGGCCCGTACCGGTGCGTCAGATGCCCTCGGTGGGTAGCAGCCGCACGGATTCGGGGTCGTAGCGGAGCCATTGGGGACGGCTGCCGTGCGGCACGGTGCGCAGCAGGCACCACGTCTCGCCCGCCGCGTCCGTCCACCAGGCGCTGATCCGGCCCAATTCCCAGGCTCCGTCGGGATATTGGACCTCGACCGGTTGATAGACCCATCGCACTTCCGCCTCTGGAGGCGGGCTGTCCCAGGTCAGGGGTCCGCACCTCGTCGCCATCTCCCCCTCCGGCAGCGCCCGTTGCGCATGTCAGCCGCAACCCTACCGGCAACTTCTACAACGCTGTAGAAGTTGCTTGGTGTGCTCCGGGTCACAAAGTGGTGTCCGTCGCGTGGCGTGCTGGAGAGTCCGGCATCAGTGTGCACTCACCACGGCGTTGCTGCCTTCAGAACGAGGAACAGAGCTACCGACGCGTTCAGCGCGGAGAGCGCGGACGCCGCCGTGCCCGCCGCGGCCACCAGCGCGGCCAGCCCCGCCGGGGTCAGCGCCGGCGGCCAGGTACGGGCCGAGGGCACCGGAGCGAGCAGCGCCGCCACCCGCCGTGGTACCGGCCCGGGTTCGGGCGAGGCGAACTGCACCGCCACCGGGTACGGCGCGGGCCGCGAGATCAGCGCGGCCTTCCCCACCGCGCGGGCGGTCAGCCGCCGGTCGCCGACCGCCCGGGCCGCCTCCTCGTCCGCCCAGCGCTCGGCGCTGAAGGCGACCGCGGAACGCAGCGGCCGCAGCAGCGGGTTGACGCACCCGGCCAGGCGGACGGCGAGCAGGTAACGGTGGTGACGGCAGTTCAGATGCGCCCGCTCGTGGGCGAAGAGGGCGCCCCGCTCGTCCTCGTCCAGGCTCCGCAACATGCCCCGGGACACCGCGATCCGGCCGGCCCGGGACGGCCGCCCGGGTCGGGCGGGGGTGCCGGGCACGGCGTAGGCGTACGGATCGTCGTCCGGCAGCACCGCGGGATCGGTGCCGACCGGCAGGACGTCGAGCGCGCGGTGGGCCCGGAGCCGGATGCGCAGGTCCCGGCGCAGGGCGCCGCCGCACACGCCGAGGGCGGCGGTCAACGCGAAGATCGCCGCGATGCCGGCCACTTCGGCGAACGGCACCGCGGCCCGCACCTCCGGGTCCGACCAGCCGTCCGGCAGCGGGTTGCCGGGCAGTTGGGCGGTGCCGACGACCACCAGGAGGCCCAAGCAGAGCGTGCTGCACACCCCGAGGACCACGGCCAGCAGGGTCAGCAGCCGCGTGGTCACCCGGGGGTGCAGGTGCTGCTCCGCGAGGCGGGCGATCGGCAGCGCGGTCAGCGGCAGGACGAGCGGCAGGAAGACGAAGACGCCCACCGGTCACCCCCCACGGGCTTCGTCCGAGCCGCCCGCGCGGCCCGGCCCCGGGGCGGGACCGGGAGCCCGGCCGTCGTCCTCGGCGCGGGCCAGGAGGCTGCGCAGCACCTCCTCGTCGTGCGCCGAGAGCGCCGAGACGAAGCTGGTCAGCACGGCGTCCCGGTCCGGTTCGCCGTCCAGGACGCGGCGCATCCGCAGCGCCGCGAGCCCGGCCTCGTCCGCCGCGGGGGTCCACAGGTAGGCCCGGCCGGACCGTTCGCGGGTGACCGCCCCTTTGGCGTGCAGTCGGGACAGGATCGTCATCACGGTCGTGTAGGCGAGGTCGTCGCCGAGCCGCTCCTGGACCCAGGCGGCGCTGGCCGGTCCGGGCGCGTGGTGCAGCGCGGCCAGCACCTGCGCCTCCAACTGGCCCTGTCCGCGCCGGGCCCGATCCCGCCCGTTGCCGCCGAGGGCCTTGCCGAAGGGTGTTCCGCCCATGTCGTCGCCTCCCGTCGTGCCGGGCGTCCCGCGGGCTGGGACGCCGGGGCATTTTACGGCGGCCGCGGCCCCGCCGGCCGGCCCGTCCAAAGGTTCGCACCCGCGGGCGTCGCTCCCCGCCGCGCTTACTTCTACACTCCTGTAGTTTTTCCGCCAGGTCCTAGTTCACGACCGGGAACCGGTCACGGCAACCGGCACCGGCCACCACCTGGAGGGAAGCCATGGGAGTCTCGCTCGCCAAGGGCGGCAACGTCTCGCTGACGAAGGAAGCGCCCGGCCTGACCGCGGTCTCGGTCGGCCTCGGCTGGGACGTGCGGACGACCACCGGCGTCGACTACGACCTCGACGCCAGCGCGCTGCTTTGCACCGACGCCGGGAAGGTCGTCTCCGACCGGCACTTCGTCTTCTACAACAACCTCACCAGCCCGGACGGCTCGGTGCAGCACACCGGCGACAACCTCACCGGTGCGGGCGACGGCGACGACGAGACCGTCAACGTCGCGCTGGACGGCGTGCCGGCCGAGATCACGAAGATTGTCTTCCCGGTCTCCATCCACGACGCCGAGGGCCGCGGCCAGAACTTCGGCCAGGTGCGCAACGCCTACATCCGCGTCGTCAACCAGCAGGGCGGCGCCGAACTCGCCCGCTACGACCTGACCGAGGACGCCTCGACCGAGACCGCGATGGTCTTCGGCGAGCTCTACCGGCACGGCGCGGAGTGGAAGTTCCGCGCCGTGGGCCAGGGCTACGCCTCCGGGCTGGCGGGGATCGCGGCCGACTTCGGCGTCAACGTCTGACCCGGGCGCACCGGTCCGACGGCACGGACGGGGCCGCCCGGCGGACGGCACGGGAGCGGGGGCGCAGCGGCCCCCGCTCCCGTCCCGGTCAGACGTCGAACTCGGCCGGGGGGATGCCCAGCGCGAAGCACACCTCGCGCACGACCGCGCGCTCGGTGGGGTCGAAGTCGCCGTCGGCGCCGCCGATGACGATGCCGATCTGGACCACCGCCCGTGCCTCCACCGGCTTCTTCTTCACCTTCCCTATCTCCTGCATCAGCGCGACCTTGCCGAAGTCGAAGTCGGCGGCGAGCTTGTCCAGGCAGCCCTCGAAGCGGAGCCGCAGGTCGTCGGCGGGGAAGTTCTGCAGCGCCTCGTTGGTGGCGATCAGCTGCGCCACCCGCCGTCGCTCCGACGGGTCGACGACCCCGTCCGCGGCGGCCACCAGGGCGCACATCGCCATGCTGGCGTCGCGGAAGGCGCCGCTCTTGAGGTCGTTCTTCTTGGCGACGAGTTGGCTCTGCATCGTCTGCGCGGACTCTCGGATCCGGTCCCAGAGCGCCATGTGAATCTCCTCGGCTGGTCGTGCGGCGAGCATGCGGAGGGCGGGCCCTGGGCATGCTTCACGCATGCGTTTGGTCATGCGTAAGTAAAATCTACAGCCCTGTAGAAGGTGTGCGGATGCCACCCCCGATCGTCATGGCCATCTTTGGCGCGATACGCCCGCACTGTGCGGAGTACGGTGGAGAAACCACCGCAAAGCGAAGAGTTTCCAACGATGTCCGGGATGCCCGCCTCGCGAGTGCCCGAGACCCTACGGGTGAGCGCCATGCAGACCTTCTTGTCCGTGCTCGTGCTGCTGGCCCTGATCGCGTTGGGCGTGCTGTTCCTGATCCGGGTCAACGCCCAGACGGTCGGTCGGCCCACCCCGCACCGGTACGCGCACCTGAAGGATTCGTTCCAGCAGCGGCTGCACAAGCACCCGCACGGCGCCGGCCCCGGGGCGCACCCGACGGGCCCGCCGCCTTCCCGGGAGCCGGGCGACGACCGGTGACGCCGGCCGCCGGCCCCGCCCACCCGTCGCCCGACCACCGCCCCTCGACGACGGGCTTCGCCCGGCCCCTCCTGCCCCCGGCGACCGCGACCGCCGCGGTCGCCATCCGTCGCGTCAGGAGCGACGTATGACCACCGCCCCCGAGGGCCGCTCCCCGCACCCCCGCCCCCCGCAGCACCACGCACCGCCGCCGGTCGCCCGGCTGGCCATCGCCCCGCACGGGGAGGTGACCCGGCGGATCGACGGCGTGTGGTGGCCGCGCTCCACGGACCTGCTCACCGAACTCCCCGAGCTGCTGGCCGCGTTGCCCTTCGAGTGGCCGCGGATCACGCACGCCACGGTGAACGGTGCCGGCTGGCCCACGCTGCCCGGCCGGATCCTCGTCGCCGGTCACGTCGTCCGGCTGCGCCACACCACCAACCGCCCCGGCCCGGACACCGTCTGCCTGGTCGCGGCCGGCCACGGCCGCTGGGACCTGCTGATCCTGGCGCCCGCCACCCCCGAGCCCGACGCGCTCCGGATGCTGGCGGAGACGGCGCGGGCCGGCGTGCCGACGCCAGCCTGACACCACATCACCCAACGGGCGCGACGGTTGCGCGCGGAGCGCGGCCGTCGGTCTCCGGCATACCGCGGGAATCCGGAGCGCGCATCCCGCGGCCTCGCCCCACGGCCCCCGCACCACCGCGAACCGCCCGCTCCGCCGCCCTCCGATCCCCCTGCCGCCTGGGGTTTTCCGGGGGCGACTACTGCGGACGGGTGGTGTTCATCGGAAGAACGCCGATCCGGGGGCGTGGGTCCGCGAATCCTCCCATTGCGTACTCATCATAAGAAAACGCAACAGGAAGAACTCTGTGGATCCCTCCCCGGGATCCCGACCGAAAGAGAGGGACCATGGCTGCGACCAAGGTCATGAAGTTCTGGGCGGTGTGCCTGGCGGTGCTGGGCAAGCTGCTCGCGTCACTGGGGGTCTCCGCCGCGGCCTCCGCGGCCCGCCGGGAGGCCGCGCTCTACGAGCGGACCCTGGGCAGCACCGCCCCGGCCCCGGCCCGCCCCGCAGCGCTGCCCGGCGCCGAACCGGACCCCGATCCAGGTCCGTTGACGCCCGCCGCGGACACCGTCAAGCCGTTCGTGCCCGCCGCGCGCACCGCCCCCGGGTACGGCGAGGCTTCCTCGGTCCGCCGCCGGGTCCCGCTGCCGACACTGCCGCCGACCATCAAGCAGCGCATCCGCGCCGAGGCCCACGGGGCCTCCCCCACCTCCCGCGTCCGACGCACCGCCGCCGCACGGCCACTGTCCACCGGCCCGTTCGGCGACCCCGGGCACCTCGACGCCGCTGCCGCCGCCCCGGTGATCCCGGCCGCCCGGCACCGCGAGCGCAGCACCGCCCATGCCGTGTGAGCCGCACCGCGCATGCGCTCCGGCGATCCGACGCACCGCAGTCCGGTGCGCTCCCCGGCGGCGATCCCCGCGCCAGGACCGGCACCACCGAGCGGCGCCCACAGCCGGCAGCCGCACCCGAAGCAGCACCCCAGGCGCCCCGCCCGGCGTGACCGCGCGCACCACCAGATCCGACGGCGGAGCCCACGACCGGACCCACCACAGACCCGACGGCAGGCCCGCTGCCAGGTCAGACGCCCGGTCCGCCACGAGGGCCGAACCCCGTTCCCCGCGCACCATCCACCGCAGTACCCCCACACTTTGACGTGACGTTGCGTGCGACGTCGAGGGCACGAGGCCGGACACGCGCCGGTGACGAAGCCGTGAACGCCCCATGCGAGGCCGGACAGGAGAAGCCGCCGCAGGCAGCTTCAGACCTCCGGGCCCCGGGGCATCCGAGGCTTCGGACATCCGTGGTTTCACGTGAAACGGCTTATGGGAGAAGGCAGTTCCGCTTCCGGGACCGGGATCGCACCCGGTGCACGATGAGCGGAGTCCCGCCGCCCGGCCCACGATGACGAAGCGCACCGCACGGCCCCGGCACTGACCGGGGAACGGCCGGCACCCTCACCGACCGGCCGCAGGAACCGGCACGGCACACGGGCTCTCGGAAAGAGCACGCAGCCCGGCCGGGACACCGCCGGTGGCGGCCCACGACGCGCGCGACGCCGTCCGTGCCGAGCCGTCGGGAGCGGTCACCGGACGCCGGGCGTCCGCGTCGACGGTTGCGTGCGAGCCGTCCACCGGGTCCGCGCAGGATGTCGTCAGGCCGCAGCCGTCCCGCCCCGGACGGCCCCTTTGGCATGCCCGGAAACCCGGTGGGGGACCGTCCGGGCGCCGTCAGAAGCGCCCTAGGGCAGGATCACCGCGTGCGGATCCGGCTCTGCGGCGTTCCGGGCACCGGCGCTCAGCTCGCGCCAGGACTCCATGGCGAGTCGGAACGCACCGGCCTGTTCGTACCCCGACGCGGCCGCCTGGAAGAATTCCTCGGCCTGTGCGGCGCGTCCGCCGGCGCGGTGCGCGCGGGCGGCCTGGAGCAGACAGCGTGCCCGGTCCAGCGGGGACAGTCCGGCCACGGCGGGGTCGATCGCGGCGGCGTGGCCGGCGGCCGCGGCGGGGTCGCCGTGGCGCAGCGCGCCGACCGTCTCCAGCACGGCCAGCCAGCTCCGCGCCGACGCGGTGTCCACCAGCGCCGCGGCCTGCCGGGTGCGGGCCAGCAGGGCGTCGGCCTCGTCCAACGGGCCGGCGGTGAGCGCCAGGAGGGTCCGGGCGCGGGCCAGCCGGAACCGCTGACGGACGCCGTCCGTCGACGCGATCAGGGTCTCGGCCTCGGCCAGGAGCGCCAGCGCGCCGCCGGTGTCACCGGCCAGGTACTGCGCACCGGCCGCCGCCCACAGCGCACCGGCCCGTACTTCGCCCGCGGGCAGCGGTGCGACCTCGGCGCGCAGCTGCGCCCCGAGCTCGTCGGCGCGGCGCCACTCGCCGCTGTCCACGCACGCGGCGAGCAACACGACGTGGGCCTGCGCCCGTTCCGGCCGGCCGGGCTCCAGCCCGCCGGTGATCCGGACGGCGTCCTCGGCGGCCCGGACGGCGTCGGACAGTCGGCCGCCGGTGCGCAGCAGGTGGGCCAGTTCGACGGCGATGCGGGCGTGCAGCACGGGCGCGGAACGGGTCATCGGATCGTCGAGCAGCCGGCGCAGCGCCGCCTCGTGCGGGGCGGGGTCGTCGAACCGGCCGAGGACCGTGGCCAGTTCCCAGCGGGCCTCCCAGCGGACCGGGTCCTGGTCGCTCCCGTCGGCATGCGCGAGTACGGCCTCCAGTTGGCGCCGGGCCGCGGACCAGTCGCCGGTCAACTGACTGGCCCGGGCGGCCACCAACCGTCCTACCAGATCGAGGCGTTGGGCCTGACGGTCGGCCGGCCGGCGGGCGGTGCTGAGCGCCTCGACGGTGGTGCCCAGCCGCTCCGCCAGGGATCGGACGATCTTGGTGCCGGGGATCCGGCGGCCGTTCTCGACCAGTGAGACGTAGCTGGGGGAGAGGTCCGTCCCGGCGAGGTCCCCCTGGGAGAGTCCCTGAGCGCGGCGGATCTCCCGGACTCGTTGCCCAAAGGCGGGCTGCTCGATCGTCAAGGGAATCGCTCGCAGGTGACGTGGCGGAACGGACGGTGACGGTGAGTCTACTCACGGGCCCGCGCCACGGGGTGATCTGTGGACGGCCCGCCGTCGGCTCGGCCCGCCCCCCTGGCGCCTTGTCAATTTTTGTCACGCCGGCCGTCGCTTGGCCGCCGTGCTCCCTCCCGGGCGTTGACGGTGCACGGATTATCCGCGACCTGCTCGGGTGGTTCATTTTGTCAAAAATCCGGATGTTGAAATTCATGACTGGGCATGACGATAAGAGGTAATCGGGAGTGTTGCCTTCGGGTGAACTGCGCGCTGGTGGAGCGTGGCGTCGACGGGTGAAAGGCGGGGGTGACGAAGCCGCCGTGTTTTATTCAACCGGCTGGCCGGTATTTTCCGGCGAAGGGGAGCCATTCCTTCCTCCGGGCCCCTCTCAGGCAACTCGCACTCAACAAAACCGAACGTCAACGCAAGGGCAGGACACGTCGGTTGGCCTGTGCGGAACGTTCGGCGGGTAGGTCGAATCTGTATCGACTTCTTGTTGACTGCTTGGTAAAGTGCCCGCTATTCGTTGCGACTCGACGACGACGTGGGCACCCGGCCGAAGTCCCGGGCCATTCGAAATCTGAAGGGTTTGTCGCATGCCTGAGCCGGTGGACACCGGGCGGCGAATCAAAGAGCTCCGGGTCAGTGCGGGAATGACCCAGCACGAACTCGCCGGACCGGACATCTCCGCCAGCTACATCTCCCTCGTCGAACGCGGCAAGCGCATTCCCAGCGGCCGCGCCCTGAAGATCCTGGCCGGGCGGCTCGGCGTCGCCATGGCGGACATCTCCGGGGGCGCCGCCCGGGTGGAGTCCGTCGGCCGGGTCCGCCGGCTCGACCTGGTCGGCCGACTGGTCGCGGCCCGCCGCCAGTGGGAGGGCGGCGACCCCGAAGGGGCGCTGCGCGCGTTTCGCGCGCTGGCCGGCACCTCCCCGGTCGGTCGGCCGGACGACGTGTACACCGAGGCCCAACTCGCCATCGCGGAAATACTGGGCGCGCAGGGCCTCGCCGACGACGGTGCGGCCGTCCTGCTGCGGATGCTGGACGGCCTCGGTCCCGCCGGCTACGCGGAGACCCGGGTACGCGCCCTGATCGCGCTGGCCGACCTGTTGGAGTCGGCCGGCCGGGTCCAGGACGGACTGCGGTACGCGCTCACCGCCGCCCTGGAGGAGGCCGTCGCCCCACCGTCGGAAAGCGCCTTCCACTCGCTGTTGCTCCTCGACGCACTGACCCGGTGCGCCTACTGGAGCGGCTGCGCCCATTGGGCGACGGAGACCGGCCTGGGGGAGCCGCCGGCCGACGGCGGACTGCCGGGCCCGCGCGCCGGCATCGCACTCCACCGGGCGCTGGACCTGTGGGACCGCGGGGCCATGGACCGGGCCGCCGCGCTGCTGGCCGAGACCGCCCGCCGGGTCACCCCCGCCGCCGGCTTCCGCCTCTGGGAGGCCGTCAACGGCCGCCACGCGCTGCTGCTGCTCGCCCGTGGCGAGCGGTCCGCCGCGCGGAGCATCGTGGAGCGCGGGCTGGTCGTCGCCTCGGTGGCCCAGGAGCCGGACTTCCCGCTCTGGTTGACGACCGCGGAGGCGGTCTGCGCGGAGTCGACGGGCGACCACGCCCGGGTGCGCGAGCGCGGCGAGCAGCTGGCCGCGCTGCCCGACGGCGGCCGGTGCCACGAGAAGGCCGCCGCGCTGTCGGAGGTCGCGGGGGCCTGTGCGCGGCTGGGCGACCGGGAGCGGGCGGCCGGGTACCTCCGCTACGCCGCGGAGCTGTTCCGCCGGGCCCAGGCGTACCGGCACGCCGACCGGACCCGGGAACGGCTCTCCGACCTCCTGGAAATGCGGAACTGACGCCCGCCGCAGCACCGTTGGTCGCGCCCGTGGCTATTTCCTGGCCTTCTTGCCCGCTCCGAACAGGGCGAACAGCGCCTCCGCGGCGCCGACGACCGCCAGCACCAGCCCGACCTTGTGCAGCGAGACCACCGGCGTCTGCACTTCCTTGGTGGTGAGCCACAGGATGACGCCGACGATCGCCAGGACGGCGCCGGCCGCAATGCCCTTCATGAATTCCCACGTCCTCGTCACTGGTGCGGAACTGGTCGACCGCACCAGCGTCTCGCCTGCCCCGGGCGCGGGGATCGTCCGCGGGTAGGTACTTCCCCCGGCGACGCCTGCCACTTTCTCTGTACGCCGGGTCCTACCGGCGGTTCGGCCGAGACAGTCACATTGCGTTATTTGTCAGTCATGTCTTGATCCGAGTTTTCTGTGTCGTGAGTGGATTCCCTGTCTTCTCGGCAGTCATGACGGGAAGACGGGCGGGTGGTGGTGACGGCGCGTTCCCTGACCCGGCATGTGCACGCCCGCGGGCCCGGCCTCGTGGACCGACGGTGGCGGGCGACGGGGCGTCGCGGCCCAACGGCGCGTGGCGGGCCCGGGTTGGCGACCGCACGGGTGAAAATCCCTTCCCTTGGCGCACCCAGACCTGCCGCCCGACCTGACGGCGGGTTACCTGGTGCCTGCCCCTCAGTCGTGGCGAGCGCGATGCCGCGACCCCGCTGGAGCATGCAGGAGGTAGTACGCCATGTCGTCGCCGCTCGCCGGCCGCACCGCCGGACCGCTCCCCTCCGCCGTGCGCGCCCTGCTCCCCGTGCTGTTACTCCTGGGCGCCGCGGTCGCCTCCGCGGACCCCGCGGCCGCCGCGCCACCACCGTCCTCGGGCACCGACTGGGACCAGATCGCCGCCTGCGAGAGCAGCGGCAACTGGCACACCAACACCGGCAACGGCTACCACGGCGGCCTCCAGATCGCCCCGTCCACCTGGCGCGCCTACGGCGGCGACCGCTTCGCCCCGCGCGCCGACCTCGCCAGCCGCGCCGAACAGATCGCCATCGGCGAGCGCATCGCCCAGGACCGCGGCCTCACCCCCTGGCCCAACTGCGGCGGGCAGGGCACCGCGACCGGCGACCGCGCCGCGTCCGGCCGGGACCCCGGGCCCCCGGCCGCCGACGAGCACCGCACGCCGCCGCGGCGCGGCACCTACACCGTCCGTCCCGGTGACTGCCTCTCCGGCATCGCCGACCACACGGACGCCCCCGGCGGCACCCGCAACCTCTACACCCTCAACAGGGCACGCCTGCGGCACGGTCCGGACCGGATTTACCCGGGGCAGCGGCTGCGGTTGACGTGAGTTCGTCCGCGGGCGTCGCGTCCGCGGCGGCCCGGACCGGCTTGTGCGGGGCGAAGTACGGCATGCAGACGTCGGTGATGACGACGCCGAAGCCGACGATGGCGAGTGCGGTCATCACGGTGCCGAAACGGGCCATGGGGGTAGCCGGCCACCCCGTCGCCGAAGGCGTGCGGTGCGGCGGTGAAGACGACCTGGATGCGCAGATCGGCTGCCAAGAGGCCGAACACCTCTTCCAGTCGCTGGGCGTACGGCAGGGTGTGTGCCACCACCAGCACGCGCTTGCAGTCCTGCACGGTGGACCACTGACCGCGCTGGATCAGTGCCGAGACCGTCGATGTCGCAGACAACTCTTCCCCCATGAATGTCGGTTGAGGACAGTCCGAGACGGGACGTGCCCGGCGCTTCCTGCGCTTTCCTTGCACCGGCCTTGCAGCAACCTTGCTGCCGGGGTGGCGCGCAGCGTGCCCCGGGCGGTCCGGACGCGGTGCGAGGAAGGCCCGTCGCTCCAGGGCCGACACGGTGAATCCGGTGGTCGTTCAGGGTGAACGGGGCGGATCGACCGCTCTGCCGGCTTGGTCGAACTGCGGACTGCCGGTAGCAAGACTCCGGGGTTTTCCAACCGTGAGGGGCAGGATCGCACTGTGAAGAGAGCACGCCGCATGAAGAGGGTGATGGTAGGTCTTTCCGGCCTGCTCCTGGTGGGCGCCGGGGCGTCGCCGGCGATGGCCGGCGGGGACGGGCCGTTCGGGGCGAGCGGCGACACCTTCGTCCGGTTCTTCGCCGGATTCCGGTGCGAGGGGCGGGCGCGCTACTGCATCAACGGCTCGGTGAACAGCGGCAACACGAAGAACGCCGGGAACGTCAGGCTGACCGGGAATCCCAGCAACAGCGGAAGCCCCGTGAACAGCAGCGGTTCCAACAACAGCGGGTCCACCAGCACGGGGACCGCGTCGGGCAGTTCCAACCACATGCAGCAGATCGGGCAGGGCACCGGCAGCCTGCACCTGTAGGCCGTCGACGGCGAACACCACGCGGTGCAGAACCGGGAGTGCGGGTTCTGCACCGCGTTTCGCCCGTCGGGCCGGTCGGGAGCGCGGCGGCGCTCCGGCTCAGCGCAGGACCTTGAGGATCCGGGAGACGTTGTTGCTGCTGTCCTTCTGGGCCCCGTAGACGGTGTTGAGGCTGTTGGTCGAGCCGCTGGCCGTCTCGATGTTTCCGCTGTCCACGGGGTTTCCGTGGTTGAGGAAGTTGTTGCTGTTCTTGCTGTTCCCGCTGTGCACCGGGCCGTTGACGCAGGGGTGCGGCGATTTGGTGCGCGGCGACTGGTAGTTGAAGTCGGCGAGGCGGTTGTCGCAGATCACACCGGAAATCATGCCGGTCACGGTGCCGACGTCGGCGCCCGCCACCGCGGAGAGCAGGGAATCGCCCGGATCGGTCTGCGCCCGCGCGGCGCCGGTGCCGAACAACACCAATCCGCACGCCCCGACGACGGTCCCCGCCTGCACTAGTTTCTTCACGGCTCTCCTTGCCCGATCGGCCTGCTGATGCCAGACGTATCGTGCTGCGGTTGTCCGTCCGCAGCGTTCAGAACCCGCAGGGAGCCAAACGCTCGCGGGCCATATTCAGCCGGCTGGCCCAACGGCCGCGGGCCCCTCGCGGCCGGCCGGAGCGGGGGAAAACCCCACCGCGGGCCGGCGGTGGGCCGGATGGGCCGGCGGGTGCGGGACAACGAGGCTGGGGGCATGACGAGTTGCAGGGGGATCAAGGTCCGCAGGGCGCTGTTGTGGGCACTGTCGGGCGCGTTGACCGCGGCGACGCTGGGCGTCGCCGCGCCGTTCGCCCGGGCGGTGGACGGGGCGCGCGGCGAGACCGGGGCCCCGGCGCCGCAGCTGACCTGGCGGGCCTGCGCGCGCGCCGACGGGCCGGCGGGGCAGGAGTGCGCCGAACTTCCGGTGCCGCTGGACTACCGGGACCCGGCGGGGCCGCAGGTGGCGCTGGCGGTGAGCCGGGTGCGCAGCGACCGGCCGGCCGCCCGGCGCGGCACGCTGCTGGTGGTCCCGGGCGGTCCGGGCGGTTCCGGGGTCGACCGGCTGACGCAGCGGGCGCCGGCGCTGCAACGACAACTGGCGGGCGCGTACGACCTGGTCGGCTTCGATCCGCGCGGGGTCGGCGGCAGCAGCAAGGCCGGCTGCGGACTGGACGCGGGCGACCGGGAGTTGGTGACGCTGCGGTCCTGGCCGGCGGCGGACGGCCGGATCGCGGAGAACACCGCCCGCGCGCGCCGGATCGCGCGGTCCTGCGCACGCCACGGCGGCGCGCTGGTGCGCAGCATGAGCACGGCGAACGAGGTGCGCGACATCGAACGGCTGCGCGCGGCACTGGGCGAACGGAAGCTGTCCGTCTGGGCGGTGTCGTACGGGACGTACGTGGCGGCGGTGTACGCGCAGACGCACCCGGAACGCACCGACCGGTGGGTGCTGGACAGCAACGGCGATCCCGATCCGGCGCGGGTGGAGCGCGGCTGGCTGGCCAACATGGCGCAGGGGGCCGACGACCGGTTCCCCGACTTCGCGGCCTGGGCGGCGGACCCGGCGCGGGCGCCGGACGGACTGCGGCTCGCCGCACGCGCCGCCGAGGTGCGGCCGTTGTTCCTCGCCCTCGCGGCGGAGCTGGACCGGTGGCCGAAGCCGTCGAACGTGCCGGGGACGCCGCTGACCGGCAACCGGCTGCGGCAGGCGATGCAGAGCGCGCTCTACGGTGACGCGACCGCCTTCGCCCGGCTGGCCGCGCTGGTCCGGGCGGCCCGGGACCCCGCCGCGACCCCGCAGCTGCCGGCCGACGTGGCCGGCCCGCTGCCCGACGCGGACGCCGCCGTGACGATCGCGACCCTCTGCAACGACGTGGCGTGGCCGCGGGACCCGGACGCCTACCGGCGGGCGGTCGCCGTCGACCGGGTGCGCCACCCGCTCACCGCCGGCATGCCGGCGAACGTCACGCCCTGTGCGTTCTGGCCGGACCGGCCGGCCGACCCGCCGGTCCGGATCACCGACCGGGGCCCCGCCAACGTGCTGATGGTGCAGAACCTCCGTGACCCCGCGACGCCCTACTCCGGTGCGCGGAAGATGCGCGCGGCGCTCGGGGCGCGGGCCCGGCTGGTGACCGTCGACCACGGCGGGCACGGTGTGTACTTGGCGAACGGCAACGCCTGCGCGGACCGGACCGTGACCGGGTACCTGCGGGACGGCCGGTGGCCCGCGCGGGACGCGTACTGCGCGGGGTGAGGCGGACGGACCGGGCCGCGCGGTGGCGGCCCGGTCCGAAAGGGCGCGGATCAGTCCTTCTGGAAGCACTGGATGTAGGCGTCACCGCTGGTGCCGTAGGTGTACTCGGTGGTGTCGTACGCGGTGTACGCGTGGCGGTGCACGCGGATGGTGCGGAAGTGCGGGAGGTACTGCCAGCGGAGTTCCGGCTTGGTGCTGAAGAACGGGATGAAGACGCCGCCCGGGCGCAGGACCCGGACGACCTCCGGCATGGTGCGGGCCCACAGGTCCGCGTCCTTCCAGACCTCCATGTCGAGCGCCGGGTCGAAGAACATCCCGTCGATGCTCTCCGAGGGCAGTTCGGCGATCCGCTGGAAGAAGTCGCCGCGCTCGATGGTGAGGTTGCCGGGGAGTTCGGGGTGCCGGGCCCGGAAGAGCTCCTCGACCTCGTCGAAGAGCTCCAGGACGGTGTGGCTGCGGGTGGCGGGGTTGCGGGCGATGCGCAGGGCCGACAGTCCCAGGCCCAGCCCGACCTCGTAGAAGTCGTGGCCGTGCTGGCACAACAGGTCGGCGCTGGCCCACATCAGGTCGCGCTCCCAGGCCTGCATGGCCTGTTCGCCGCCGATGCTCAGGGTCACCTCGCCGTCGGTCTCGATCAGTTCGATCGCCGGCTTGGTCTGCTCCGTGGTGGGGGTCTCCATGGCGGGGCTCCTTCGTCCGTGCGGTGGTGCGCCGCGGGCGGGGTGCCGCGGCGTGGTGCGGGGGCCGGTCCCGGCCGGTGCGTGCCGTGCGGGCGGGGCCGGGGCGTGGGGGCTCGCGGTGGCCGGTGGTGCCGCAGGGTCAGTCGGGCCGCGGGACCACCCCGAAGTGGCGGCGGGCGGTCGAGACGGCGAGGTCCTGGACGGCGAAGACGGTGAAGTAGTACGCCTGCGGGGCGGTGTCGGGGGCGCAGCGGATCCGGAAGCGGACGTCCCTGGACTCCCCCGCGGGAACCCGGACCTTGGTGGCGGCCGGCTCGACCACGGTGTCCTCACGCAGGTAGCCGGGGACGAACAGGCCCAGCCGGACCGGCCCCGGGCGCGGGGTGGTGAGCACCGCCCGGACGTCGAGCACGCCGCCCTGTTCCACCTCGTCGGCGGCGTGGGCCAGCAGCTCGGGGGCGTCGGGCACCCGGAAGGTGACGTCGCCGCACCGCATGCAGACCGCGCAGACGGTGTCCAGGACGTACGGCAGCAGGCCGCGGCGGGTGAACTCCTGGGCCGGGCGCCCGCAGTGGCAGCGGGTCTCGCGGACGTCCGGGTCGAGGCGACTGCGGTCCCCGAAGTGCGCCGGATAGTTCATGATCTCGTGCTCGGGGTCCTTGGTGACCTGTTCGGCGATGACGTGGTCGAGCGATTGCAGGTCCGCCGTGAGCGAGCTGCGGATCTCGGCGGTGGACTGGTCGGCGAGGTGGGTGGGGCGGGCCGCCCACAGGTCCACCTTCCGGGCGAGCTTGGTCAGTCGGGGCCGCAGCGCGTTCTGCGGTGCCAGCAGTCCGGAGGCGAGGAGGGCGGTGAGCCGGCGGCCGGTGGTGAGGACCAGCGGGTCCGGGCGGTGGTCGCCGGGGGCGGGCGGGGGCGGCGTCCGGCCCGGGTCGGCGGGCAGGCCGTGGCGCATGAACGCCGGGTAGGGGTGGGAGCCGGCCAGGCTGGCGTTGAGGGCGTCCACCGAGTCGGCGCCGGTGACCGCGGCACGCATCCAGGCGACGTTCTCCGGCCGGTCGGAGTCGTGGACCGAGACGGCCGGGACGACGGTGCGGGCCGGGCCGTCCAGGGCGTTCAGCAGCAGTTGGTACTTGGGGTCGTAGAGCGCGAGGTCGGCGAGCGGCCCGCTGTTGCAGGCGCTGAGCACCACCTCGACGGCGGCCACCCGGTGCAGCGGGACGAGCTTGTCCTCGGGCTTGTAGCACGGCAGTCCGTACGCGCAGCGGGGGCCGAGCAGTCCGCGCTGCGCGGGCACCGCGGCGTTCTTGCCGCAGATGGTGAACTCGCCGAGGTTGACGCTGTCGTCCTTGCCGTGGCCCTGGAAGACCACCCGGCGCCAGCGGGTGCCGAGGATCTCCGCCTGGATGTCGGTGCGCGCGAAGTCCCGGTCGTCGAAGACCCGGACGCCGGGCAGTTGCGGGGGCCGGTCGGTGTCGGTGAACAGTCCGAGCGCCTCGACCTCCTCAGCCGGCACCGCGTACTGCTTGGCGGCGTTCCAGGCGACGGACGCCCCGTCCCGGCCGCTGAGCAGGGTGAGGGCCCGCTCCCGGCCGCGGTAGGTGCCCAGCAGCAGGCCCCGGACGGGGTCCAGGGTGAGGCGGTCGTAGGTGCCGACGAGCAGCAGCGGGCCCGGGTGGCGGTGGGCGAACGCGGCGGGGTCGGCGCCGAGTTCGTCCTCGGACACCCACGTGGTGGCGAGCGGGCGGGCCAGCTCGGCGACGCCGTCCGGGAGTTCCTTCGCGCCGAGGACGATGCCGGTGTCCAGGGGGTGCGGCAGGCGGGCGGCGGTGTAGAGGCGGGTGGCGAGCCGGGCGCTCTCCGCCAGATCGGGGCGGCCCTCGACGAGCACCGGCACCCCCGCACGTTCCGGTGCGGCCAGGAACTCCCGCACGGCACCGGGGAAGTCGTCCGCGCCCACCGGGCGGAAGAGGGGGCCGTCCGGCCGGCGGTCGGGGGGCCGCTCTTCGGTGGCGGCAGGCTTCATGGGGGCACCTCGTGTTCGTACGCGGAGACGGGGGCGGGGGCGGGGCGGGCTTTGGCGGGACGCGGTGGTCGGGTCGGGCGGGTCGGCCGGTGGTGGTCGGGCGGACCGTTTCACGTGAAACCAGGGCCTGTTGGGCTGCTGCCCGAGCCGGCACGTCCCGCCCGGCTGTTTCACGTGAAACGGTCCCGCGGACGGCTCGACGGTCACGCCAGCGCCTCCGCCGGGAACGGCCGGGTGCCGCGGGCCAGCACGCCGCGACAGCCGAAGGCCAGTGCGGCACCCGCCAGCGCCACCGCGCACGCGGTCGCGAAGACCCCGTGCGGCCCCAGCCGCGCCATCAGCAACCCGCCGACCTGCTGGCCCAGGGCGTCGCCGGTCACCGTCGCCAGCGAGGCCCAGGTGAACGCCTCGGTCAGCAGCCGTTCTTCGGCGACCGCACTGACCAGCGTCATCTCGCTCGCCGAGACCAGGGCGATGGGGACGCTGCCCACGGCCAGCGCGACGCCCAGGGTGACCTCGGAGGTGGCCAGCAGGGGCAGTGCGGTGCCGAGGGCGTAGCCGAGCACCTGGCGCGGGAACCGTCGGTGCACCGGCACCTCGGACTGCGCCCGCCCCAGCCACAGGGCGCCGAGTGCACTGCCCACGCCCCAACAGGCGTACACCAGGCCGGTGCCGGTGCGGGATCCGTGCGCGTCCACGAAGGCCGGGATGGCCAGCGTCATCAGGCCGATCGGCACCGCGCAGCCGGCCATGATGACGACGAGCGTCAGCAGCGCCGGGTTGCGCAACGGGCCCAGGACGCCGGGTGCCGCCCCGTCCGCCCCGTCCTGCGGGGCCGGCCGGCCGCCGCCCGCCGCGGCCCGGGTCGCGGCCAGGCCCAGGGCGCCCGCGCCGCCGGTCACCGCCGCCGCGGTCAACGCCAGCCCGGCGGAGCCCGCCAGCATCAGGCCGGCGAGCAACAGTGGTGCCCCGATGACCAGGACCTCGGTGAGCAGTGCCTCCCACAGGTAGGCCAGCGCGCGTTCGTGCTCCGCCAGCGGCAACCGTGCCCACAGCGACCGCATCACGGAGTTGGCCGGCGGCAGCGCGAGCCCGGCCAGCCCCGCGACCGCGGGCTGTGCCCAGCCGCCCGGTGCGGTCGCCCAGACCAGGACGGCGAGCGCCGACGGGTGGACCAGGCCGGTGACGACCAGCACCGCCCGCGGGCCGACCCGGTCGGCGCGGCGGGCGATCAGCGGGCTGCCCACCGCCATGCAGACGGTGTAGGCGGCCGCGACCGTCCCGGACTGGGCGTAGCTGCCGCCCTGTTCACGGACCAGCAGCACCATGGCCAGGGACATCAGATAGACGGGGAGCCGGGCGAGGAGGCTCCACCACGCCGGCCCCGCCACGTGGCGGCGGGTCAGCAGGGCGCGGAACCCGCGGGACGACCTCGATGGTGAAGGCGTCGAGGACCTGGCGCATGCGGGCTTCCACTTCACGGATCGTTGCTCCTGACACATGGACGTGGCCGGATGCGTTGTGCGAGGCGCGCCGGGCCGCCACCGGGTCGCCGACACCCACCTTGAGAACGGCGTCCAGCACCCCGGGGATGCGCAGCAACTCCTCCCGTGCGGTGAGCGCGCGGACCGTTCCGGACCCGGGCAGCGGCAGCAGCAGGTCGCCCGCGCAGCGCCGCCGCCCGTACCGCAGCTCCGGGCGGCGGCCCAGATACACGTCGAGGGTGGCGCCGAAGACGTCGAAGCCGTAGGCGTGCCCGTGGTTGGCGGTGATCTCGCAGCCGGCGATCCGCAGCCCGATCTCGCCCGCGTGGACCTCGCCGTCGATGACGAAGAACTCCATGTGGACGTAGCCGTGGTCGAGGTCCATGCCGGTGGCGATCCGCTGCACCAGGGCGTGCAGCGCGGCCCGGGAGGCCGCCGGGGTGGCGGCGAGCGCGGGCACCTCGTCGGTGGCCACGCTGATGTTGGCGTTCATCGCGCCGTCGACGATGTCCAGCGGGCGGCAGGGCATCGCGCTGGGCCACACGTCCAGCACCTGCCCGGCGTGCAGCAGCGCGCAGACCTCCCACTCGGTGCCGCCCAGGAACTCCTCGACCAACCAGTCGCGGGCGCCGAAGGCGGGGCCGGACAGCGCCGCCAGGTCGGCCGGCCCGCTCAGCCGGTGGGTGTCGACGCAGGCGAAGGAGTCCACCGGCTTGAGCACGACCGGCCAGCCGCACCGCGCCGCGAAGTCCCGCACCTGCTGGGGGGAGGCGACCCGGGCGTACCGGGCGGTGCGCAGCCCCAACTCCCGGAAGCGGTCCTTCATGGCGCCCTTGTCGCGCACCCACCGCACCTGGCGTTCGGTCAGGTGCGGCAGCCCGGCCAGGGCGGCGAACCGCTGCGCGAGGGCCTGCCGCGGTTCGGACGGGTTGCAGAAGCGGTCCGGCGCCCGCGGCAGCCCGCGGACCCACGCCGCGTACCGCTGCGCCTCCGCCGCCAGCGGCACGCCCTCCCGCACCCAGAACGCCGGCAGGTGCGCGGTCTCGCGGAGGTAGTCGTCGGCCAGGTCCCGGCGGGCCTCGGCGAACCGCAGCAGCACCAGGTGGTCGGGGAGCGCCCGGGCCGCGTACCGGGTGAAGGAGGTGGCCCGGTCGTCCGCCATCAGCAGCACCGGGGGGCGGTTCGCGTTCACACCGCCTCCAGGACGTCGCGCACCGCCCGCACCGCGAGGAGCTGTTCCGCCGCCGGCAGTTCGGGGGACAGCGGGACGCACAGGGTGCGCCCCAGCAGGTCGCGGGTGCGGGCGAAGCCGTCCCGGCTCAGCGCCAGCGGCTGCCCCTGGGGTGCGAGGTGCCACGGGAAGCCGTCGGCGTAGAGCGAGCGACGGCCGGTGAGGACCGGGTGCTCGGGCAGCAGGTACTTGCCCAGCGTCCAGTTGGCGATGCCCTTGGCGGTGAGCGCGGCCACCGCGGCGTCCCGCAGTTCCCGGCTCTCCCACCGGAACCGCAGGCTGATCTTGGCGTCGCCCGCGGCCCGCGGCAGCACCTGAAGGTCGCGGCGCGCGGGCAACTCCGCCATGGCCATGGCGTGCTGCCGCTCCAGTCCGGCCAGCAGCTCGTCCAGGTGCCGGAACTGCTGGTACTGGATGGCGGCGACGCCCTCGCTGGTGACGAAGTTCTCCCCGTAGTAGGCGTCCGCGGTCCAGGTGGGGTAGCGGCCGGGGACCCGCGCCGAGCCGTGGTCGTGGTAGCAGCGCATGGTCTGCCAGGCGTCCGGGTCGTTGGTGGTGACCAGCCCGCCCTCGCCGGAGGTGAGCACCTTGTTGTGGTGGAAGCTGAACGTACCGGCGTAGCCGCGGGTGCCGGTGTGCCGGCCGTCGGGGAACCGCGCGCCGAGCGCCTGGGCACTGTCCTCGATGACGTACGGCACGCCCTCGGGGAGCGTGGCCACCGTGCCCTCCATGTGGGCGACGATGACCCGTTGGGCGTCCGGTGGCAGCAGCGTGGTGTCGAGGGAGAGCGAGGCGTCGACGTCGACGAGGACCGGGATCAGCCCGCTGGAGAGCACCGCCCCGGCGACCGCGACGAAGGTGGCGGCCGGGATGTGGACCAGGTCGCCGGTGCGCGGGCGAGTGGAGACCAGGGCCAGGCGCAGCGCCTCGGTGCAGTTGTGGACCGCCAACACGTGGGCGGCGCCGAGGCGTTCGGCGACCCGGCGCTCCAGTCGGGAGGCGATGGACTCGTGCTCGGTCTGGTAGCGGAACAGCACGCCGTGGCCGATGGCCTCGGCCAACTCGGTCATGTCGGAGTAGTCGAGGTAGTTGGCTCCGTAGGGCAGGAAGCGCTGCCCCAGCCGCTTGTCGAGGCTCATCGCAGGTCGTCCTCCGTGAGCGGGTGCACGGACGCGTCCACGACCATCTCCTGGCCGTGGTGGTTGCGCAGCCGCAGTCCGCCGTCGACGGGCGTGAAGTACGGCTGGGCGAGGGGGATCTTGCCGATCTTCGTGGTCAGGACGTACTGCGGAACTCCGAAGCCGGTGATGTGCCCCTGGAGGCCCGCCATGATCTCCCAGCCCTTCTCGATGGAGGTCATGAAGTGCGAGACGCCGGTGACGTTGTCGCAGTGGTAGAGGTAGTACGGCCGGACCCGGATGCGCAGCAGCTCGGTCATCAGCGTGCGCATGGTGGGCACGTCGTCGTTGATGCCGCGCAGCAGCACGGTCTGGTTGCCGACCGGGACGCCGTGCCGCAGCAGCCGGTCGACCGCGGCCGCGGCCTCCGGGGTGATCTCCTTGGGGTGGTTGAAGTGGGTGTTCAGCCACACCGGGTGGTAGCGGGCGAGCATCTCGCACAGCCCGTCGGTGATCCGCTGCGGCAGCAGCACCGGGAAGCGGCTGCCGATCCGGATGATCTCCACGCTGGGGATCGCCCGCAGCCCCGAGACGATCTCCTCCAGCTTGCCGTCCTGGTAGGAGAGCGGGTCACCGCCGGTCAACAGGACGTCGCGGATCTCCGGGTGGTCGGCGATGTAGCGCAGGTCCTCCTCGTAGGACGCGCCCTCGTCGTCGCGGAAGTAGGTGCCGGAGACGTCGGTGGTGTGGAACTTGCGGGTGCAGTGCCGGCAGTAGACCGGGCACGCCTCGGTGATCAGCATGATCACCCGGTCCGGGTACTTGTGCACCACGCGGTTGGTCTTCCGGTAGAACATGTCGCCGACCGGATCGACCTCGGCGCCCGAATACGCGGCCAGTTCACCGAGCGAGGGCACGCCCTGTTGCCGGATCGGGCAGGCGGGGTCCTGCGGGTCCATCAGCGACGCGTAGTACGGGGTGACGCTCCACCGGTACGTCCCGGCCGACTCCGCGATGGCCTTCTCCTCGTCGGGGGTGAGGGCGAGCCAGTCCCGGGCCTTCTCGACGTTGGTGATGCGCTTGCGCATGTGCCAACGCCAGTCGTTCCACTGGGCGTCGGGCACGTCGGGACGAGGCGGCGCGGCGCCCTTCGCGCGGGCGGGCGGACGGGTGGTGGTGCCAGTGCGGCCGGCGGTGGGGTGGGACATGGCGACTCCTGGTTGGCGGCGGAGCGGGGGAGCGCGGGGCGGGGGACGGTGGCGCCGGGACGGTCACAGGGGCGCGAGGCAGAGCTGGCGCAGGGTCCGCGCGACGCGCTGCGCGCCGCGGAGGTCGTCGGCGGCCGGGTCCAGGTCGTGCCAGGGGTCGGCCGCCGGGCTCGCGGACGGTGTCCACGGCGCCGGGTCGTCCGGGTCGGTGGCCACCGGGACCGGCGCCGCCCGGGCCACCCGTTCCGCCAGGTCCTGCTGGGCCGCCCCGAGCGGCGGCAGGAACACCAGTGGTGCGCGCCGCGCCTGGGCGAGCGTCACGGCGCCCAGGGTGGGCGAGGCGAGGAAGACGTCGGCCCGGGCGTGCAGCGCGTCGGGGTCCACGTCCGGGTCGGCGATCTCGTCGATCTGGACGCCGGCGAGGCCGCCGAGGGCGTCCCGGACGGCCCCGGTCCGGGCGTCGGTGACCACCTCGCAGCCGCCCGTGCGGCGCACGGCCGCGCACACCAGGGGCCGCAGCACCGCCGCCGCGTAGACGTCCGCCCGGGGCGCCGGGGCGTCCCAGAGCGACAGCAGCAGGAGGGTGCCGCTGCGCGTCCGGTGCCGGGCCGGCCGGGCGGGGGCGAGGGCGCCGGTCGCCCGGGCTTCCCCGGCCGGGGACCACGGTCCGGGCAGCCAGCCGGGCCGGTGCACCCGGTGCAGCGCGCCGGCCGGGGCGGCGTCGGCGGCCGGTTCGAGGCGGTGGCCGGACCGCAGGTGCACCACGGGGATTCCGCGGTTGACGAGGTGCGCGGTGGCGGTGGTGTCGTCGCAGACCAGCGCCACCTCCACGGGTGCGCCGCGGTGGCCGGGCGGGGCCGCCGGGCCGACGGCCGCGGCGGTCACCGGGCGCAGGCCGCCCAGGTGGGCGGCGACGCGTCGGCTGGCCAGCACCGCGTCGAGTTCCGCGGCGCGGGCGACGAGCAGCACCCGGTGGCCCGCCGGTCCGTCACCGGCCGGCGCGGCGCCGTCGGTCGTCAGTACTGCCACGGCGCCACCACCCCGAGCCGGGCCACGTCGTCGCTGTAGCCGGCGGCCGTGGTGGAGCAGCCGCCGCACGACTGCGGCCCCCGCTCGCGGAAGTGCGCCGCATGGTGGCGGAACGCCGGGGTGTCGAGGTGGATCGCCCCGCCCTCGCGCAGCGGGGCGCCGCCCGGGGCGCCGTCGTCGGCCCGGTGCGGGAGGCAACTGCAGGCGTACGTGCGCCCGTACTTGCCGTCGATGTAGATGACGTCGTCGACGACGTGGCAGAGCGGCCCGGAGGCCCGTGGCGTCACCGACGCGTCGAAGTACCGCCGCTGTTCCTCGGGGGTGTCCCCGTAGAACCGTTTGCCCAGCGGGACCAGGGTGGTGGCCGGGTCGGCGGTGTAGAGCGGGTCGCACACCGCCCGTACGTGGTCCGGATCGGGATAGCTGATGGAGCGGTCCAGTTTCAGTGCGGACAGTTCCCACTGGCGCACCCCGGCGCGGGTCAACACCTGCTGGAGCGCGGGCATCTCGGCGTAGTTGTGGGGGCCGACGACGGTGTTGACCCGGGGCAGGACGCCGAGCGCTGCGGCGGCCCGCAGTCCGCGCAGCCCGTTGTCGAACATGCCGGGGGACCGCCGGTAGACGTCGTGGGTGGCGGCGGACGCGCCGTCGAGGCTGACGATCACCTGCGCCAGTCCCGCCGTGGCGAGCGGCTCGGCCAACCTCGGCAGCAGCATGCCGTTGGTGATGAGCGACATCTTCATGCCGGCGTCGGTGCCGGCCCGCACCAGCTCCACGACGTCCCGGTGCATCAGCGGCTCGCCGCCGGTGAACCGGACGTACCCCACTCCGGCGGCCCGGGCCTTGGGCAGCAGCTCGGTGAAGTCCGCGGAGGTGAAGCGGAACGTGTCGCGGGAGAGCGCGAACTCGCACATGAAGCAGTCGGCGTTGCAGGCCTCCAGGATCCGGATGAACAGGTAGCGGGGACGCCGGGTGGGGCGGGCGTCGGGCCGGGCCTCGGACGGAGCAGCGGACATGGCAGCGGAATCTTCCTGGTGGAGGGGTCTTCCTGGGGCAGGGCTGTCTGCGGGGCGGTGCCGGGGGCGCGGGGCCGGGCGGCGGCCGGGCGGGGTGGGGGTGCGGGCCGGACGGGGTGGCGGTCGGGCCCGGTCAGGCGGGCGTCGGGGTCCGGGCGAGTATCGCGAGCACGACGTCGGCCACTTGTGCCGCGCCGCCCGTGCCGGTGACGCGGGCCAACCCGCCCCAGTCGGCCCCCCGTTCGGCGGTCCGCAACGCGGCGAGGACGCCGTCCCGCACCGCGGCGAGCACCTCCGGGCGCGGCCCGACGGCTTCGGGGGCGCGGTGCGGGACCGGGGCCCCGCCCGCCGTGTGGGGGGTCCCGTCGTGGGAGGCCGCCGCGATCCCGTCGTAGACGACCCGCAGGGCTGCGTCCTCGCCGTCAGACCGCAGCGCCATGACGGTCTCCTCGGAGAGCACCGTGGACGGCCAGACGACCCGGACGTCCGCGCCCACCGCCCGGCTGTGGAACCGGCCGTTGAAGATCTGGCTGAGGTTCTGCGGCGGCAGGCAGACGGTCGCCACGCCGAGGCTGCCGGCCTCCAGGAGCGTGGTCAGCCCGGGGGAGGTGAGCAGCACCTCGCACTCCGCCAGCCGGGCCAGGAACTCCCCGTGCGGGAGCGCCCCGGCGGTCACGGTCATCCGCCCGCCGGCCACCGGTTTCACGTGAAACATCCCGGCCGCGAGCCGCTCGACCACTTCCCGCGGCAGATTCCCGGCCACGTGCACCTCGTGCGCCCCGTACGCGGCCAGCGCGGCGAGGACGGCGGGCACCACGATCCGCGGATACCGGGTCCAGTCGGCGAGCTCCGGGGCCCGGAGCCCGCCCAGGTTGACCAGGGCCCTCCCGCCGGGCCGCGGACCGGACCGACGGGGGTGCGCGGGGACCGGCCCGGCGCTCCCGACGACCGCTTCCACCCAGCGCAGTTCACGCACCGACCCCAGCACCTCCCGGCTGGCGTCGGGGAGTTCGACGCACCGCTGGGCGCAGTACGCGGAGACCTCCAGCGGCAGTGCGTCGCGGTCCCCTTCTGTCCACAGGAACGGCAGGCTGTCCACGAACACGGTCGGCACCCCGGCGCCTTCCAGCGCCGTGGCGGCGGCGCCGTCCAACACCACCAGGGCGGCCCGGACCCGTTCGTCCCGGACGAACTCGGCGACCGCGGCCCGCGCCGGGCCGTCCCCGGCCGGCAGGTCGTACCACCGCTCGATCCCCTGCCCGGCCAGCAGCGGCCGGCCCAGCCCGGAGCCCAGGCCGACGAACCGCAGGGGCCGTTCCGACCGCTCGCGCAGCGCGGCCAGCAGGGCGCTCAGCTTGCCGGAGCTGCCCCAGCCGAACTCCACGCCGGTGACGGCTATCGTGTCGGCGGCGGGGCCGGGCGCTGGATGCATGGTGGGGCGTCAACTCCCTTGCGTACGAGGACGGATGGGGCATCCGGTCGGGTGGCCTGGTCGCCACCCGAGGGGAACTCCGGCCCACACGATCCGTTCTGAACGCTTTTCCCCGCAAGCCCCATATCAACGGAATCCAGCCACGGATTCCCCCTTGACCGATGTATCCGACAAGGCCGCCGCGCGACGCCCCAGCCGCACCCTTGGCCGCACCTCGTACCGGCGGTGAGCGCCCGCCCGTCCGGTGCGCGCCCGGGCGCGAACGGGATCCGGCGAGGCCACCCCGGCTCCCGGGCCACCGCGCCGGCCTCCGGTACGCCGCGACACCGCGCCCCCCTGGCGCTCGGCGTGCGCTCGCGTGCCCGCCTGGACCGCGCACCACCGCCCGGCCGGAACGGACCGGCTGCGCCACGGCACCGGCCGCGTTTCACGTGAAACACCGCCCCGGGGCCATCCGTCCGCCCCACCGGCCGCCCCCTAACCTGGGAGGAGGAAGCCGGTGCGTGCCGATGACCGCTGATCCCGTCACCCTCGCACTCTGCGGCGACGTGATGCTCGGCCGCGGGGTCGATCAGATCCTGCCGTGCCCCGGCGACCCGGAACTGCGCGAACCGTACGTCCAGGACGCCCGGATCTACGTGGGCCTGGCCGAGGCCGCCAACGGCCCCGTCCCCCGTCCCGTCGACGTCCGCTATCCCTGGGGCGCCGCCCTGGACGCCCTGGACGCCGCCGCGCCCGCCGCCCGCGTGCTGAACCTGGAGACCTCCGTCACCCGGCGGGGCGCCTTCGCCCCCGGCCGGCAGATCCACTACCGGATGCACCCGGGGAACCTGCCCTGTCTGGCCGCCGCCCGCCCCGACGTCTGCGTGCTGGCCAACAACCACGTCCTGGACTTCGGCCGCGAGGGACTGAGCGAGACCCTGCGGAGCCTGGCCGCCGCGGGGCTGCGCACGGCGGGCGCCGGCGACGACGCCGAGGCGGCCCGCCGCCCCGCGATCGTCCCCCTGCCCGGAGGGCGCCGCCTGCTCGTCCTCGCCCTCGGCATGCCGTCCAGCGGCATCCCCCGTACCTGGGCCGCGACCGCCCGGCACGGCGGCGTGCACTGGGCGGACGGCCCCTCGCCGGCCACCGCCGCCGCGGCGGCCGCCCTGCTCCGCGCCCGCAGGCGGACCGGCGACCTGACCCTGGTCTCGGTGCACTGGGGGTCCAACTGGGGCTACGGCGTCCCCCGCGCCCAGACCGCCTGCGCGCACGCCCTCGTCGACGCCGGCGTGGACCTCGTCCACGGCCACTCCGCGCACCATCCGCGCCCCGTGGAGGTGTACGCGGGCAAGCTCATCCTCCACGGGTGCGGCGACTTCATCGACGACTACGAAGGCATCACCGGCTACGAGCGCTACCGCGACGACCTGCGCCCGCTCTACCTCGCCGTGCTGGAGCCCGGCACCGGACGCCTGCGGGAACTGCGGATCGTCCCCTTCCAGGCCCGCCGGATGCGGCTGCGGCACGCCTCCGCCGCGGACGCCCGCTGGCTCGGCGCCCTCTTCGACCGCCTCGCCCGCGGGTTCGCCCCCACCGTCCTCACCACCGACCCGGCCCCGGCGCTGACCCTGCGCCCGGCCCGGCCGCCGGGGGCCGCGGGCCGGTAGCGCCGCCGGTCCGGCTACCGCCCGGCGTCCGCCACCGCCGCGGCCAGCGCCAGCACCCGCCGGGCCTCCTCCACGTGGAGGTTCTCCACCATCCGGCCGTCCACGGTGACCACCCCGCGGCCCTCCCGCTCCGCGGCCTCGAACGCCTCGATGATCCTCAGGGCCCGCGCCACCTCCTCCTCGGCCGGCGCGAACGCCCGGTTGCACGGCTCGATCTGCGACGGGTGGATCAGTGTCTTCCCGTCGAACCCGAACTGCCGCCCCTGGACGCACTCCGCCGCGAACCCGGCCGGGTCCTTGACGTCGTTGAACACCCCGTCCAGGATCGCCTTCCCCGCCTCCCGGGCCGCCAGCAGCGCCAGCGACAGCCCGGTCAACAGCGGCGCCCGGCCGGGCACATGGGCGGCGTGCAGCTCCTTCGCCAGGTCGTTGGTGCCCATCACCAGCACCGTCAACCGCTCGCTCGCACCGGCCACCGCGCGGGCGTCCAGCATCGCCCGCGGCGTCTCCACCATCGCCCAGATCGCCGTGCGGTCCGGGGCGCCGGCCGCCTCCAGGTGGCGCTCCACCTCGTGCACGGTCCGCGCCGACTCCACCTTCGGCACCACCACCGCGTCCGGCCCGGCCTGCGCCGCCGCCCGCAGGTCGTCCGCGAACCACCGCGTGCCCGGCCCGTTGACCCGGATCGTCACCTCCCGGTGGCCGTACCCGCCGGCCGCCACCGCCGCCGCGACCCGCTCCCGGGCCGCCTCCTTGGCGTCCGGGGCGACCGCGTCCTCCAGGTCGAGGATCAGCCCGTCCGCCGGCAGCGACGCCGCCTTCTGAAGCGCCCGCGCGTTGGCGCCCGGCATGTACAGCACCGAGCGGCGCGCCCGCACGCCCTCCTGCGCCTGGTCCGTCGCACCCATCGCCGCTACTCCGTTCCCTCGTCGCTCGCCGCCGCGTACGCCGCCCGCAGTGCGGGATCGCGCGTCACCAGCGCGTCGGCGAGCTCCACCACCACCCGGCACTGCTTGACCGTGGCGTCGTCCTGCATCTTCCCGTCGATCATGACCGCCCCGGTCCCGTCGCCCATCGCCGCGATGACCCGGCGCGCCCAGGCGACGTCGGCCGGCGCCGGCGAGAACACCTTCTTCGCGATCTGGATCTGCACCGGGTGCAGGCTCCACGCCCCCACGCACCCCAGGAGGAACGCGTTGCGGAACTGGTCCTCGCACGCCACGGTGTCCTTGATGTCGCCGAACGGCCCGTAGTACGGCAGGATCCCGTGCGCCGCGCAGGCGTCCACCATCCGCGCGATCGTGTAGTGCCACAGGTCCTGCTGGAACACCGCCCGCGGGGCGTCGGCCGCACCCGGCTGCGGGTCCTGGCGCACCAGGTAGTCGGGGTGCCCGCCGCCGACCCGGGTGGTCTTCATCCGCCGGCTCGCCGCCAGGTCCGCCGGCCCCAGCGACATGCCCTGCATCCGCGGGCTGGCCCCGGCGATCTCCTCCACGCTCGCGACCCCGCGCGGCGTCTCCAGGATGGCGTGCAGCAGGATCGGCCGCCGCACCCCGGCCTTCGCCTCCAGCTGCGCCACCAGCCGGTCGACGTAGTGGATGTCCTCGGCGCCCTCCACCTTCGGCACCATGATCACGTCGAGCCGGTCGCCGACCTCGGTGACCAGCGTCAGCAGGTCGTCCAACGCCCACGGCGAGTCGAGGCTGTTGATCCGCGTCCACAACTGCGTCTCGCCGAAGTCGGTCCCGCGGGCGATCTCCACCAGCCCGGCCCGGGCCGCCTCCTTGCGGTCCGCGGCGACCGCGTCCTCCAGGTTCCCGAGCAGCACGTCGACGTCCGGCGCGATGTCCGGCACCTTCGCGGCCATCCGCGGATTGCCCGGATCGAAGAAGTGGATCATCCGCGACGGCCGGAACGGCACCTCCCGCACCGGCTCCGGGGCCCCCACGGCCAACGGACGGAAAAAGTCCTTCGGAGCACGCACCCTGTCTCCCACCTCGCACCGAACGCCCGGCCCGGAGCCGGCCAACGGCGCACACTCTAGGCCCGCCACCAGCCACTTGTTACCGGGCAGTACGTGTGCCGTTGATCACGGAACGCGAGGGGTGGTCGGGCCGTCGCCGCACCACTCAGCGCGACCCGGAGCCTGGGCGGGGAAGGGGGCGCCGGCCCGGCCCGAACTGCGTGGCGCAGGCGCGGGGTTGCGCCGTCGCGCACCGCGCTGACGAGGCGCTATGCCCCAACTGACCGCCGGCAAAGGCCCATTTGGGACGCCGTCACGCCTTCCGGCACACGGCAGCGCATTCAGGGGCACTCATTACCTGTTGTTTAACGACCCTGTCACAACGCAGGTGGGCGTTGAACCGCTCCACATTCGCACGCGTGACCTACGAGTGACACCTGTACGCCGCACGTTTCGGGGAGATTCATGAAGCGCAGATGGTCGCTCATCACCGCGATCGCCGTCCTGACCGTCGCGCTGGCCTTCGTCGTCGTGCAACTGGTGCGCGGCCAGGGGGCCGGCGAGCAGCCGGCCGGCGCGAAGCCGGTCGCGTCCGCTCCGGGCACCGACCCCGGCGCGCTGCGCGGCGTCGCGTGGTGGCCCCTGCACCAGTCCGGCACCGCGAAGGCGGGGGAGCACGACGTGGAGGTCCTCGGGCGCACGGAGTGGGTCGACGGACCCACCGGCGGCGCCCTGGAGGTGGACGGGCTCAGCGGATACGCCGAGACCGGGACCCGGCTCGACACCCAGAACAAGGACTACTCGGTCGCCGCACGGGTGCGGCTCAGCTCCGAGGACATGAACGGCTTCCACACCGCCATGTCCCAGGACGGCGACCGGATCAGCGCGTTCTTCCTCCAGTACTCCGGGCAGGACCACAACTTCGCGTTCAGCTTCTCCGGCGCCCGCGCCGTCGCGGAGCAGACGGAGCAGCCGCAGGCCGGCCGCTGGTACCACCTCACGGGCACGTACAGCCAGCAGGACCACCGGATGCGGCTCTACGTCGACGGTCGACTGGCGGCGAGCCGGATCGCCACCAACGGCGTGGACCCCACCGGTGACGTGGTGCTCGGACGCGCCAAGTTCAACGGGGAGACGGTCGACTTCTGGCAGGGCGACCTCGCCGACGTGCACCTCTACGACCGGGAACTGACGTCCGGTGAGGTCGCGTCGCTGTCGGCCCGCGAGCCGGACTGACCGTGGTACCGGGGCGGGTTCACCGCCGACGCAGGCCGGCGGACACGCCGCACGGAGCGCACGCACGACCGCTCGCGGCAGTGCCCGCCGGCCTCCCGCAGCCGGCCGACCCGTCCCGCCCACAGACGACCGGAGAGGAAAAGGCCCTTGTCGGCCAGCGCTTCGACCGAAGACCGCATACCGGACCCCGCCACGCCGGAGTCCCGCCCTGACGAGTTCCTCAGGGCCCTCTACCACTCCCACGGCAGCGCGCTACTGCAGTTCGCCGCACGGCGGTTGGAGGGCGACTGGCACCGCGCCGAGGACGTCCTCCAGGAGGTCGCGATCCGCGCCTGGCGGCACGCCGGGGAACTCGACCCGACCGCGGAATCGGTGCGGCCGTGGCTCTTCACCGTGCTGCGCAACCTCGTCATCGACGGGCACCGGGCCCGCCAGGCCAGGCCGCCGGAGAGCGGCGACCCGGAACTCGCCCAGCTGACGGTCCCGGACGACGTGGACCACGTCCTCACCTCCCAGGTGCTCGTCGAGGCACTGCGCGACCTGCGGCCGGCGCAGCGCGAGGTCCTGCTGCACGTGCACTACCTGGGGCGCAGCGTCAACCAGACGGCCCAGGCCCTCGGCGTTCCGCCGGGCACTGTCAAGTCGCGGACGCACTACGCGGCCCGCGCCCTGCGCGAGGCGCTGCACAGCCGCGGACTGCACGTCGACGGCCAGGAGCGCGAAGCCGGCTGAGGCTCACGCGAAACGCCCCACGTGCCGGGTGATCTTCAGGCCGAGCGGTCCGGTGTCGAGCGTGCCGCCGGCACCGGCCCGCCAGCGCCACCCCGCGGGCGCCTCGCCGACCACCAGCAGCGCGTCCCCGCGCCCCAGGGCGTCCAACGCCCCTTGTCGCCGCGGAAGTTGCGAGGCCGCCACGACGAACAGGTGCGGAGCCTCGCCCTGGACGGCGATCCGGCTGCTGCCCTCGATCAGCCGGAAGATCTGGGTGACGTCCGACGCTCCGTGCTGCGGCTGCCCCGGAGCCGCCGAAGTGGCCCTGGCGAACGCCTCCTCCAGGGTGGCCGCGGTGTGCAGCCGCGAGCTGTGCGGCCCCTCGCCGGTCACCAGCCCCGCGCCGGCCAGCGATCCCACCAGGGTGACCTCGGCGAGGGCGCCCACCGGGCTGGACAGCGTCTCGGCGATGACGGCCCGCACGAGGCTGTGCACCTCCTCGTCCGGGCCCGTCACGGAGACCGGTCCGGTCGCCCGGGAGAGGTCGACCAGCACCCGGTCGGGGCCGTCCAGCCCCACCGTCACCGTCAGCGCGTACGGCAGGGCCGGCTCGCCCTCCGGACCGGGGCGGTGCAGGGCGTCGAGCGAGGCCGTCCAGCGCTCGCCGTCCGCCTCGGCGGTCCAGGGCGCGGGGGCGGCCTCCTCCGCGCCGGCCAGCAGCAGTCCGAGCCGCTCCTCGGAGTAGACGACGGCGTACAGGTCGGGCAGCGACCGGCCGGAGCGCAGGCACTCGCCCGTCAGCCGGCGCAGGCCCGCGTTGACCACGTCCAGCGCCTCCCGTCCCACGACGGCGGCCGAGGCGGCGACGGGCTTCGGCGGGCGGGACCGCCACTCGGTGACGACCAGTGCGGCCACCGCCCCGATCAGCGCCAGCCCCAGCACCACGGCCAGGACGTACCAGATCATCTTCTGACTCCTTGTCGGGACGCCCCGGCGGCGGAGCCGGGACGGTCGAAAAGCGGGGCGGCACCGCGGCGGCGTCGCGGCGCCGAAGCCCCCAAGGCGACTACGGAGCCGGCGCCCGGATGGTTCACGGGCGCGCCGGTGAACCATTCGCGGGCCGGCCCCGTAGCTCACCTCAGTGGCACGGAGCCGTCGAACACGGCTCCCGAGGCCCCCCATTCGCGCCGGCTGGAGGACGTTTCGTGTCGTTGATGTTGACCGTGGTCGAGGGGGACGGTGACGCGTTCGACGTCCACCTCGACGCCGACCCCGACACGCCCGTGGGCGCCGTCGCGGAGGCGCTGGCCGGGGCGGGTGGGGGTCCCCCCGGCGAAGCCAGGGGGAGCGTCCACCGGCCCCCGGAGGGCCTCGGCCTGTACGCCGGCGACCGCCTGCTGCCCGCGGACCTGCGGCTGCGGGACTCGCCGCTGCACCACGCGTCCGTCGTCGGGCTGGGCCGCCCGGCGGGCACCGGGTCGGCCGAACCGGACGGGCTGGTGGAGGTCCGTGCGGTCGGCGGGACCGCGGCGGGCGCGGTGCACCGCCTCGACATCGGCGAGTACCGGATCGGCCTGGCGCACGACGGGACCGCCCAGGTGCTGCGCACCATGCCGGACCGGCCGTTCGCCATCTTGACGGTGGGCCCCGGAGGGCGCTGCCGGGTGGCGCCGGACGCGGCCGCGCCGGACGGCGACCCGCCGCAACTGGACCGCGAGGACCTCGCCGAGCCCACCGCCTGGCCGGCCGGCGCGCAGCTCCTCGTCGGCGGCTGCCTGCTCGAACTCGCCCTGCCGCAACGGCCCGACGCGGCCGTGCAGCCGTCCGAGGACGGCGCCGGCTGGGACTACAACAGGCCGCCGCGGCTGCGGCCGCCCGAGAACGCCACCCGCTTCACGCTGCCCGCCCCGCCCGCGGCGCCCGCCGCCCGCCCGCTGCCGTGGATCACCGCGCTCGCCCCGCTGGTGATGGCGGTGGCCGGCGCGCTGGTCTTCAACCGCATGTCGATGCTGCTGTTCGGGCTGCTCTCCCCGGTCGCCATCCTCGGCAACTACCTGGTGAGCCGGCGCAGCGGACGCCAGTCCCACTCGGGCGCGGTCGCCGCCTACGAGGAGAAGAAGGCGCGCATCGAGGGCGACGCGCAGCAGGCCCTGGCCGCCGAACGCACCGCGCGGCGCCGCGGCTTCCCGGACCCGGCCGAGGTCGTCCTGACCGCCGTCGGCCCCCGGCGCCGCCTGTGGGAGCGCCGCACCTCGGACGCCGACTTCCTGGAACTGCGCATCGGGACCGCCGACCTGCCCTCCGACGTGGTGCTCCAGGACCCGACCAAGGACGAACACCGCCGCCAGGACCCGTGGACCGCGTACGACGTCCCGGTGACCGTGCCGCTGCGCCAGCACGACGTGCTGGGGATCGCCGGCGAGGGCCCGGTCGCCCGCTCCGTGGCGCAGTGGGCCGTCGCCCAGGCCGCCGTCCTGCACAGCCCCCGCGACCTGCAGATCCACCTGCTGACGACCGGCGGCCCGGGCCGGGACGGCTGGTCCTGGCTGCGCTGGCTGCCGCACGTGCGGAAGAAGTCCGGCGACACCCCGGCCAGCATCGGCTACGGCACGGAGACCTGCGCCCGGCGGGTCGCCGAACTGACCGCGCTGATCGCCGAGCGCGCCGGGAGCGAGGACCGGCGGAAGCGGTCCGCCGGCCCCGACGTCCTCGTCGTCCTCGACGGCGCCCGCAGGCTGCGTTCGCTGCCCGGCGTGGCGCAGATCCTGCGCGACGGACCGGCCGTCGGCGTCCGCGCGGTCTGCCTGGACGCCGAGGAGCGGCTGCTGCCCGAGGAGTGCCAGGCCGTCGTCGCCGAGGAACCCGGCGGAACCGTGCGGGTGGGACGCTCCGGGCGGGGCACCGTCGGGGGTATCCGGCCCGACGCGGTGTCCCAGGACTGGTGCCGGTCGCTGGCCCGCGCGATGGGCCCGCTGCGCGACCCGGGCGGGGCCGACGAGGAGGCCGCGGTGCTGCCCGGTGCCGCGCGCCTGCTCGACGTGCTCGCCCTCGACCCGCCGCAGGCCGCCGGCATCCGGGCGCGCTGGGCGGCCGGGGGCCGCTCGACCCGGGCGGCCGTCGGCGTCTCCCTGGACGGCCCGTTCTTCCTGGACCTCAAGCGCGACGGCCCGCACGGGCTGGTCGCCGGCACCACCGGCTCCGGCAAGTCCGAACTCCTCCAGACGCTGGTCGCCTCGCTCGCGGTCGCGAACCGGCCGGACGCGATGACGTTCGTCCTCGTCGACTACAAGGGCGGCTCCGCGTTCAAGGACTGCGTGGACCTGCCGCACACCGTCGGCATGGTCACCGACCTCGACGCCCACCTCGTCGAGCGGGCCCTGGTGTCGCTGACGGCGGAACTCACCCGGCGCGAGCACCTCCTCGCCGCGGTCGGCGCCAAGGACATCGAGGACTACGTCGACCTGCTGGAGCGCCACCCGGCGGGCCACGAGCCGATGCCCCGACTGCTCATCGTCATCGACGAGTTCGCCTCGATGGTGCGCGACCTGCCGGACTTCGTGAAGGGCCTGGTCAACATCGCGCAGCGGGGCCGCAGCCTCGGCATCCACCTGATCCTGGCGACGCAGCGCCCCAGCGGCGTCGTCTCCTCGGAGATCCGCGCCAACACCAACCTGCGGATCGCCCTGCGGGTGACGGACTCCGGCGAGAGCCAGGACGTCCTCAACTCCCCCGAGGCCGCGTCGATCTCGCAGGGCACGCCGGGCCGCGCCTACGTCCGCCTGGGCCAGAACTCCCTGGTGCCGTTCCAGTCCGGTCGGGTCGGCGGCCGCCGACCCGGTGCCGCGGCCAGTTCGCTGCCGGCCCCCTGGGCGGTGGCGGTCGGCTGGGAGCGGCTCGGCGAACCGCTGCCGCCGCGGCCCCGCGCCGCGGCCGCCCCCGCCGAGGTGGAGACCGACCTCGCCGGACTCGTCCGGGCCATCCGGGACGCCGACCGGGAGATGGGCATCCCCGCGCAGCACAGCCCCTGGCTGCCGCCGCTGCCCGAGCAGCTGGTCGCCGGCGAACTCCCGCCGGCCCCGCCCTCGGACTACGACCTCGCGCCCGTCGCGTACGGCGTGGTGGACCTGCCCGCCCAACAGGCCCGGCTCCCCCTGCTGATCGACCCGGCGACGCTCGGGCACCTGCACGTCATCGGCTCCCCCCGGCAGGGCAGGTCGCAGACGCTGCGCACCATCGCCGGCACCCTGGCCTACGCCCACTCCCCGGACCGCCTGCACATGTACGGGATCGACTGCGGCAACGGCGCCCTGCTGGCCATGGAGGGGCTGCCGCACTGCGGCGCCGTCACCCAGCGCACCCAGCCCGACCGGGTGGCCCGGCTGCTCGCCCGGCTGACGACGGAGCTCGCCCGGCGGCAGGAGCTGCTCGCCGCCCACGGCAGCGCCGACCTGCCGGAGCTGCGCCGCAGCCTGCCGGAGGCCGAACGGCCGCCGCACATCGTGCTGTTCATCGACCGGTGGGAGGTCTTCGACAAGCAGCTCGGCGAGTACGACGCGGGCAACCTGCTGACCGGCGTGCTGAACCTGCTCCGGGACGGCGGGAGCGTCGGCATCCACCTGGTGATGACCGGCGACCGGGCGCTGTTCTCCAGCCGCGTCAACGGCTCCACCGAGGACAAGCTCGTGCTGAAGCTGAACGAGAAGTCCGAGTACGGCATGATCGGCATCACCCAGCGGAACGTCCCCGACGAGATCCCGCCGGGCCGTGCCTTCCGCGCCGCCGACAAGGCGGAGGTGCAGATCGCGCTCCTCACGGACAACCCGGAGGGCCAGGCGCAGGCCGCGGCGCTCCAGCAGATCGCCGAGTACTGCCGCCAACGGGCGGCCCACCTGCCCGCCGCCAGCCGGCCGTTCCGCGTCGACACCCTGCCGGACCGGCTCACCTGGGAGGAGGCGGTCCGCTACCTGCCGCAGCCGCTGCCCTCCGCGCGCTGGGCGCTGTCCGGCGTCGGCGGCGACGAACTCACCGCGTTCGGGCCGGACTTCGGCATCACGTCGACGTTCCTCGTCGCCGGTCCCGCCCGCTCGGGCCGCAGCACCGTCCTCGCGACGCTGGCCCTGTCGCTGCTGTCGGTCGGGACGCCCGTCGTCATCGGCGCGCCCGCCCGGTCGCCGCTGCGCCGACTCGCCGGCCGGCCCGGGGTCCTCGCGGTCTTCGACGAGTCCGACATCGACCCCCTCGCGCTGGAGGAGGCGCTGGCGTCCTCGCCGCAGGGCGCCGTGGTGCTCCTGGACGACGCCGACCTGCTGCTGAAGTCGAAGGCCGAGCCGGTCCTCACGTCGATCGCCAAGTCCGGTGCCGAGAGCGGCCGGGGCCTGGTGATCGCCGGGCAGACCGACCGGCTCTCCTCCGGGTTCTCCGGCTGGCACACCGAGGCCCGCCGCAACCGGTGCGGTCTGCTGCTGAAGCCGCAGAACATGAGCGACGGCGAACTGATCGGCGTCAAGGTGCCCCGCAGCCGCCTGGGCGCGACCCGCCCCGGTCGGGCGATCCTGCACCTGGGCGACGGCGTGCTGCGCACCGTCCAGGTCCCGGAGACGGTGCTCCCGCCGGCCGGGAGCTGAAGTCCCCACGGCAGAGGGCTCCCACCCCGGCGGCGGCCGGGGCGGGAGCCCTCACGCAGTGCGGGACGCGGCCCGGATCAGGTCGATCCCTCCAGGTAGCTGGAGTCCTGCACGGTCGTGCCCTTCGAGCCGTTGGGGACGGCCCCGTTGATCGCCCAGCCGAGCCCGGCCACGCCGATGAGGTTCGAGCTCTGGTCGATCCACGGCCCCGTCTTGATCCAGATGTTGTTGAGGTCCGGCAGCTGCTTGAGCACGTCCGGCACCTTCATCGTCCCGCCCGGGAACTTCGACAGGATGTCCTTGACGAAGGTCGTCGGATCCTTGAACCCGGCGAACCCCTTGAGGGTGGGGACCACGCTCTTGATGTTGATCTGGATCGTCTTGAGGTCGTTCCCGACGGTCTTGAGGGTGTTCGCGATCCCGCCCAAATTGGCGATCTTGACGAGGGCGATGCCGCCGAGCACCAGCCCCAGACCGCTGAGGACCATGTCGAGGATGTCCCACTCGCCGGACTGGATGCTGTCGACGATGTTCATGATGAAGGGGATGGCCGCGGTGACCAGACTGGCGATCGTCAGGATGAGCCCGAGGCCCTGCAACCCGGGGATGAGCATGGCGATGATCCCCAGGGCGGCGCTGATGAAGCCGAGCACCTTCTTGAAGATGTCCTTGATCTTGTCCCAGAGCGACTTGCCCCCGACCGCCTCGCTCGACGCGTCGTCCAGGGCCCGGGCCGCCGTCGAGGCGTCCGACTCGCGCAGCTCCTGCGCGTCCTCGGCGAGCATCCGGGCGGCGTCGAGGTCCCGCTGGGCGGCGTCGACGTCCCCCTGCGCCGAGGACTGGTCGTGCCGGGCGTTCTCCATGGCCTGCCGCGCGCTGCGCCGGGCCGCCTCGTCGTCGGGCGCCGGCGGGTCGGCCGAGTCCAGGCCACTGATCACGGACCCCGCCGCGGTGGCGGCGTCGGTGGCCCGCTGCAGCCGCTCCTTGGCGTCCCGCCCGTCGACCATGGCGGCGTCCGCCTTGCGCTGATGGTCCGACAGCTGGTCGGCGTACGTGCTCAGCGCGCGGGCCGCCTTGTCGTACGAACTGTGCAGCTTCTCCACCTGAGTGGCCAGGTCCCCGAGCTTGTCCCGGAGTTTGTCCATGGCCTTGCCCTCGCCGATCTGACGGCCCTTGAGACCGCTGACGATGGGGAGTGCCTGGTCCGCGTCGTCCGCGACGGCCCGGTACCGGCCCGCGAGCGTCGTGAGCATCTCCGCATCGCCCGGCGTCGGGTCGTCCGAGAACCCGAAGACCGTCTCCCACTCGGACACCGCTGGCCGCGCCATTGCCGCGCCCTCACTTTCTGTTCTCGTCCATGCCCTGGGGGCCCTGTGCGGCCGGCACGGCCGTGTCCTTGCTCTGCACGTTCACGAAGCGCAGCGTCCCCGCGATGGCGTCGAACACCTCGAAGAACTGCTCCCTGAGCTCCACGTTGGGCGTGGAGCTGGAGACCACCAGGTACTCGCGGCGGCCCGGGATCGGGAACAGGGTGTGCACCAGCGCCGTGCGCACCGCCCGGCCCTTGTAGTCGATGTCCTCGATCGAGGCGATCCGCCCCACCGGCCCGACCTCCGGAAGCTCCAACAGCTCCACCTCGCGCGGCGGGTACCCGCTGCTCTGCGGCCCGTCGGCCCGCATGCCCGCCCCGAACAGCACCTCGGCCAGGTCCGCCGACTGGTCCTCCGGCACGGGCATCCGCACCACGACGGAGGTGGCGCTGAGCATCGAGTCCCCGCCGGGGAAGGCCACCATTCCCGCCGCCTGGAGCGCCCCCCGGGCGTAGGCCTCGCGGGCCGTGTGCCGGGTGGTGCGGATCAGGCCGTCGAGCCGCTCGCGGGAGAGCTGCGGAACTCCCCTCGCCTGGTGCTCGATGCGGCGGCGGATGGAGGCGTCCCGGGTGCTCGGGTCGAGGTCCAGGTACCACCACGAACCGGGGTAGCGCAGCTTGTAGTGCGCGGGTGCCCCCGGAGTCCGGTCCGTGACCGGATGCGTCATGACGCGTGTCCCTTCTACCAACGGGGCTCTGGTGCCCACGGGCTCTCGTCAGCTCTTCTTGGACTCGTCCAGCGCCTTGACGGTCTCGTCGTCCGTCTGCGTGAAGGCGTCGGAGATCTTCTTCGTGTTCTCGGAGAAGACCTTCACGTTGTCCTGCACCTTCTCGTGGCCTTCGCTCCACTGGTGGTCGAAGTACGCGAGGGATTCGGCGAGCGTCGAATCACCCACGTCGCTCTTCGACCCGACGTCGCTGAGCCGCGCGGTGTTGTTGATCCGCTCCCCGATGTCGTCGAGGGACTTGACCGTCTCGTTCAGGTCCTCGATGGGGACCTCGATGCGGGTCATCGGCTGTTCCTCTCCGGCCAACACCGTCCGGTCCCGCCCTCCGACCGGAGGGCGGGACCGGAGACGAGGCCACGTCAGCCGATGGCACCGGACGTCTGGTCGTCGGTGTCGACGAACGCGTCGGCGACCTGCTTGATGAACTCGCTGACGCCCTGCAGACCCTCGATCGCCTTCTCGGTGCCGTTCTTGTACTCCTCCCAGAACGGACGGAACTTGGTCTCGGAACCCGGCGTCGCGTAGGCCGCCTCGACCATCTCGTCCATCTTGGTGTTGGCCTCGTGCAGGCTCTGCTGCATCAGTTCCTTCTGGTTCTGCAGCCAGGTGGAGGCCTCCCGCATCTCGTCCGGGCTGATCTTGATGTTGCCGCCGGCCATGTCGGTTCCTTCTCTCGTTGCGGATCACCGCGGCCGCTCGGCCGCTCACACCCGGCTGTACGGGGCACCCGCCAACGCGGTTCGGCCTGTTGCGGAACGGTGACGAAAGATCCCGACCCCGCACCGCCCACCACCCCGCCCCCCACTCGGCCCCGGGCGCGCGAACCCCGCACACCGCACACAACAAAGAAGCCCAGCCGCGGGGTTGTACCCCTGGGCTGGGCTCTCGATCTGGAGCGGTGCGTCCACACACTTCGCCACCAGGGGAATCGCCTGCATCCGTGTGCGGTGCCCGCCGGTGCCCGCCGGTGCCCGGTGGTGTCCGGCGGGCGCGCACCGCCTCAGTCCTCGGTCGGCGGCTCTGCCGATTCGGCGGCGCGGCGGTACTCGGCGTTGATGCGCTGCGCCTCTTCCAGCTGGTCTTCCAGGACGACGATGCGACAGGCGGCCTCGATGGACGTGCCCTGGTCGACCAGTTCGCGGGCGCGGGCGGCGATGCGCAGTTGGTAGCGGGAGTAGCGGCGGTGGCCGCCCTCGGAGCGCAGGGGGGTGATCAGGCGGGCTTCGCCGATGGCGCGGAGGAAGCCCTGGGTGGTGCCGAGCATCTCGGCGGCCCGGCCCATCGTGTAGGCGGGGTAGTCGTCGTCGTCAAGCCGGCCGTACGAGTCGTCTGCTGTCACTTGCACCTCTCTTGTGGAACGCATGGAGGGGCCCTGGTGCCGTACGGCACCAGGGCCCCGAAGGAACTACTACACCACCTGCCGGCCCTGATACTGCACCGGCGTTCTGTGTCCGCAGACCCGACCTGGCTGCTGTCGGGAGTGCGGGGATCGCGGTTGCCTGACCGGAGACCACCTCACTATCGATGTCCTGCGGTACCCGGGCTCCATGCTCCGGCTCGGGCGATCCTGATGGCGCGGGCTCCTCCGTTCTTCCCTCGGTGATCAACTACCTGCCATGGGGCACTACGTACTCCTGGCGATGCGAACTGCTCAGCGGCCTGTGACAGCGCCGCTCTCCGGCAGCCAGCCCCGTTGCCCTTCGTGCGTCTGCTCTGGCTTGGAACCCCACTGCCGAACTTCCCGGTGCGCGCGTCCGCAGCCGACGCCTTCACCGAGGTACCGCTCAGTCACTTCACTGCTGGGTACGGCGAACTGCACTCACGGGTACCGCAACTTCCATGACAGCGGTCCCGCTTTGGCGGCCCCTCACTGCGGGCCACCCGGTCCGGCCGTCAGTCCCGTCGCCGTCCTGCAACAACCCTGGCTTCGAAACTCCACTGCCACACCGTCCTGCAACTCCATGTACTGCCGGCAGTTCTTCTCTGCCAGGCCCTGCTGTCTCTCTGGGCTACGAGAGAAACCATAACCATGCCACCACTCAATGTCTACTGTGGCCAACAGAGATTTTCGCGTGTCCAGTGAGGAGGTAATTGACCTCGCCGGAGGCTCCGGCTGGCCCGTGGCCAACCGGCTCGCCAGAGCGACCGCGGTCACCGGTGGTGCTGTCATCACCGGTCGGCTGGCGCCCGAAGCCGGGTGGAGGCAACGGGGGCCGGAGGGAGGACAGCCCCCGTATCTGCACTTCCCTATGGCGCGGATCCTTCAGGGCACGGTGGGGATCCCGGAGACGGGTGGGATGTACCGCGTCTCGATCGCGGATTTCAGCGCCTGGACCACGGGTGACTTCGGCTACTCCGATCACCGACGTCGCGCCGCGCGGAGAAACGCACCGGTACGCGGGAGGGCCCGGCCGGCGGGTGCCGGTCGGGCCCTCGTGGCTGTTCGGTGGTCGGCTCGCGCTGCCCCTCAGCCAAACGGTCGGACAGTCAGACGGCCGCCCGGACGCCGAGCACCGCGGAGGCGTGCTGGAGCGGGCCGAGGGCGCTGGTGGGGGCGGCGGTCTGGGGGAGGCTGCGGCAGGTGAAGCCGAGCTTGGTCATGGCCCGGAGGACTTCGTCGGCACTGAAGTCGCGGCGATCCTGGCGGGTGATGACCTCGCCGACCTGCTTGACGGGGTAGGTGCGGCGGCCGATGATCACGGACTCGCCGACGACCTTCTCGGGCTTGACGCCCTTCATGGAGTCCAGGACGCCGCTCCTGGTGAGTTCGAACGGGAAGCGGGCGATGACACAGCGCACGATGCCTCACAGGGATCACAGAGAGAGGAAGGAGATTGTTCCGCCGTGCTGCGACGGTTCAGAGGGCCGGGGCGAGGACGCCCGACGCACTGTCCTGTTCGTCCACGGCGGACGGGGTAGCGGGCCGGCGGTGGTGCGTGGCGTGCTCGGCCGTCATGGTGGCGGGCGAGGTGTGCGGCCCGCGGTCGCCGAGGATGTCGCGCAGCTGGAGCCGGTCCGTGTAGGCGGGGCCGTCGCGGACGGTGGTGAGCTGGGCCTGGGTGACCAGTCCGGTGCACAGACCGTCGTCGTCGCAGACCCTCAGGTGGCCGGTCCTGGCACCGGCCATGACGGACAGGGCCACCTCGATGGTCATGTCGTCGCAGACCTGTGGCCCGGCCGTGTCCGTGGCGTCGAGCGCCGCCCGGGGCACGGGACGGACGTTCGCCGAGTGGGGCTGCATCTGGACCAGCGTCACCATTGCCTCCTGCCGAGATGGGTCGGTTTCCGGATCACGCGGTGCTCAGGCCGCCGCGTCGAAGGCGGAGTGTCGCCCGCTCATGCGCCGGGCAGCCGCGGCGGGGCCGCGTCGACCGCGGGAGGCCGTGCCGCGCTTGCGTCGCTCGGGTGCCGGCGCGGTGATCGTCACGGGGATGCCGGAGGGGGTCCGGGCGCCGGTGATCCGACGGAGCGCTTCGTCGCCGGAGCGGACCTGGGTGGCCTGGGGCACGATGCCGGCGGCCGCCATGAGGCGCGTCATGGCGCGGCGCTGGTTGTTGGTGACCAGGGTGACGACACTGCCGGACTCGCCGGCCCGCGCGGTACGGCCGCCGCGGTGAAGGTAGTCCTTGTGGTCGGTCGGCGGGTCCACGTTCACGACGAGGTCGAGGTGGTCGACGTGAATGCCGCGCGCCGCGACGTTCGTCGCGACCAGCACGGTGACGTGCCCTGTCTTGAACTGGGCGAGGGTGCGGGTGCGCTGCGGCTGTGACTTACCGCCGTGCAGGGCGGCAGCCCGGACACCGTTGGCGAGGAGGTCCTGGGTGAGGCGGTCCACGGCGTGCTTGGTGTCCAGGAACATGATCACCCGGCCGTCGCGCGCCGCGATCTCCGTCGTCAGCCGGTGCTTGTCGGCACCGTGCACGTGCAGGATGTGATGTTCCATCGTGGTGACCGCACCCTGGGAAGGGTCCACGGAGTGGACCACGGGGTCGGTGAGGTAGCGACGGACCAGGAGGTCGACGTTACGGTCCAGGGTCGCGGAGAACAGCATGCGCTGGCCCTCGGGGCGGACCTGGTCCAGGAGCGCGGTGACCTGGGGCATGAAGCCCATGTCGGCCATCTGGTCGGCCTCGTCCAGGACGGTGATGGCGACCTGGTTCAGCCGACAGTCGCCGCGGTCGATGAGGTCCTTGAGGCGACCGGGGGTGGCGACGACGACTTCGGTGCCGCTCCGCAGAGCGTTCGCCTGCCGGCCGATCGGCATCCCGCCGACGACGGTGGCCAGGCGCAGCTTCACGGCTCGGGCGTAAGGGGTGAGGGCATCGGTGACCTGCTGAGCGAGTTCCCGGGTGGGAACCAGGACCAGGGCCAGCGGTTGACGGGGCTCGGCGCGCTGCCCGGCGGTGCGGGCCAGCAGGGCCAGGCCGAAGGCGAGGGTCTTGCCGGAGCCGGTCCGGCCACGGCCCAGGACGTCACGGCCCGCCAGAGAGTTCGGCAGGGTCGCACCCTGGATCGGAAACGGCGTGGCCACGCCCTGCGCGGTGAGCGCGGCCAGCAGGCTCCTCGGCATGTCGAGGTCGCTGAACGCCTCGACTGCGGGCAGCGCCGGAGTGACCGTCTCGGGCAGGGCGAACTCTCCCTGCATCGCGGCAGGCCGCCTGCCACCCGAACGGCTCGGACCTGCCGAACGGCTCGGGGCGGACGAACCGGAGCGACTGCCCCGAATCGAACCGGCAGCGGAGTCGTACCCGTGGCCGCCGTTGCGGCGGGTACGGGAGGAACGGCTGTTCGTGCGTGTGGGGTTCATACAGAACCTTCCTTGATACGGCGCGTATCAAGGAATTCCGCAGCGTAAGAGCAGCGCGGGGAATCACTGGCACGGACCGAATGAAATGCGAACGTGGCCCACGGGAAATCCGTGCCGACGTACACAAAGATGATGGATGGCGTGCGAAAAAGAATCTGGCGCATCGCCGGGCGCGGTTCCGAGGCGCCTGCGTGCCACAATGTTTTGTGCCCGCGGACGAACCGTTGCGGAAACGCGTGCAGCTGGGGCCCGCACCCCGAGGGATGCGGGCCCCAGCTACGAAATGCGCGCCGGCGTCAGGCAGAAACGATGTTCTCGGCCGTCGGGCCCTTCTGGCCCTGCGCGATGTCGAAGCTGACCTTCTGGCCTTCCTGCAGCTCGCGGAAGCCCTGGGCGGCGATGTTCGAGAAGTGGGCGAACACGTCAGGGCCGCCACCGTCCTGCTCGATGAAGCCGAAACCCTTTTCCGCGTTGAACCACTTCACGGTGCCAGTAGCCATGTCATATCTCCTTTGGGCAGTACACCGGAATCCGTACTGTACGGAAACCGCGTCGCCGCGATGATGCCCCGCCCGGAAAATGACCGGAAATACAAAGCGCTTCCCTGTGGCATCGGGGCCGACCGGGGGCGCCTGAGTTTTTTGGGTACCAAAACTGCAACCGAGTCCGACAGTAGCACGACGTGGGGGCTTGTGTGTGTCACACATTTCCCCGTGCGTGCTGCGGCAAAAACTCTCCCAGTGAGGGCCGTTAAATTCTGAGGTCGCCGGCACAGGTATTCATTTACCTCGAGTGCAGCGTTTTTCGAAAGCAAGGAGGCCGACCTGCTGCAACGTCTGCAGCCCATCGGAACCTGTGTCTGCGGGGCCGGGGCCGGGGCCACGGGAAGCCCTCCCGGCAGCTCGCAGGAGACCCTGTGGCCGCGAGCCCGCCGACCTCCTCCGGTCAACCATCCTTCTGGGAAGGCGAGTTCTCGTGGCAAGCACAGTGGGCAAACGCCGTTGCCCGCCCTCCCGGACGGCGGGTCGTGTGTGCTCTGGCTCGACTTCCGTGACGGCTGCCTTCGCCCATCGGGCCGCACCGCCATGTGGTCACGGACGGCTCGGTTGGTCCACTCGATGAGTTGCTCTTCGCCGAACAGGTCATCTGCGCGGTGACAAAGTGTCGTTGCTGAACTGCTCATCGATGGCCCTGTCCATGAATGCACACACCTGGGGCAGGCCGGTGTCGGCCCGTCTCGTGTGGCGGCAGTTCCCGGCAGCCTCCGTCGCCATGGTCGCCGCGTACAGGCGAGCGGGCGCACGCACCCTCACCGGGGGCACGCAGCTCGACGCCCAGGCCATCGGCGCCCCGCCCGACTCATCGCGGCCTGCCTCGACCTCCACCCGCTCTACCCGGACCGCAAGCTCCAAGAGTGGGCCCACATGCGCGGCTTCCGCGGCCGCTTCTCCACCAAGTCCCGCTCCTACTCCACCACCCTCGGCACCCTCCGCCAGGTCCGCGCCGACTACCGCGCCAACCAGCAACGCGCCCTGACATTCGAGGAGCTGCCCCTCGACGAGATCCCCCGCCTCGGGTGCGCACTTGGCGTGCTGAGCGTCTGGAGGCAACGGGAGCCAAGACGACAGTGGCGAAGTCGTACAGGCTGCTGAAGGCTGTCATGGCGACGGCTGTGGAAGACGAGTTGATCCGTCGCAACCCGTGCCGTATCAAGGGCGCCGGCCAGTCCTCGACGAAGGCCGCCATGAGGTACCAGCACTCGGACGTCGAACGGCAGAAGGAAGTGGCGGACGGCATCAACTCGCACGTGCAGGCTGCACGGTTGAAGGCCAAAGCTGATCGCGCCCCAAGCCAGTCGGGCACGCAACGGGCACGAGATGCTGAGCGCGGTCTGGACAACGAAGAAGCCCCGGGCCGTTGGCCTGGGGCTTTCGTCTGGAGCGGGTGACGGGAATCGAACCCGCGCTCTGAGCTTGGGAATCAAGGGGGCTGGGGCACTCGGTTGCCGCCTGAACTGCGGAAACGCCGCTTTCCGGGCCTCCGGGCGGCCTTCCGTCGCACCCCTGCGGACCGGTGTTGTCCGGCCTGGAGGGCACGGAGGGGGCACGGCTGCGGGAGGCGCCCTACTCGCGCCTGCTGCTGCAGCGGGCGACCTTAACGCCGGCCGGTCTTGGCGAACGCCAGTTGCTTGCCCCGGCGGAACGGATGAGTCCCATGGCGGACACTCCCTGCAATTGCCTTGATCACGGTATCGCCCGGCTCGGGTAGGTACGTAGCCTGGTGATCGCGGGTGATACGCGCTCCGCCGTCTCGTTGGGCCAGCTGGCCCCGGCCAGGGTCGGCCACAGGGCGGACTGGGCGGTCCTGCGCCGTTGTCCTGCCCGGAGGACCGGAACATGATGCGGAGACTGCCTGAAGGAAACAGGACCGCATCGACAAGGAGTCGTCATGACGAGGACACTTGAGACCTATGCCAATCAGGACGCGGCGAAGAAGGACCTCACAACTTACGTAGGCAATGGGCGAGTCACCGCGCTGGGCCAAGCCCTGAATCAGGCGTACAACGGCCAAGGGAAAAACAGCGGGAACCACGTCGTCGACGGCGAACAGCGGCAGGTCTTCCACGCCAGTGCCGGCAAAGCCGGTACAAACTCGAGCGTCACCCTCTTCTACTACCCCAAGGATCCCTCCGGTAGCTTCCACCTGGTGGCGCTGGGCGAGCACGCTAGCGCCGACCTGTACAAGATCGACAAGGAGCTGGGCCAGGACCAGGCCCCGTTCCAGAAGAAGAAGACGGTCGGCCCCGAGGGAAAGTGACGCCACATCCTCGCGGGACCGGTCAGCACCTCCTCGGCTTGGACGGCCGGGGAACCGACCAGGCCGGCCGCCGACGGCAGGTCGTCGATAAGGTCGACGGCCTCGCCGGCCCACTGCGGCAGGGCGGGGATCTCTCCTCGTACCACGGCGTCCTAGTACGCTCGCTGGGGCCGAGCCGGCCAGATGACGCACAAGGAGGGTGACCTCCTCCGGCGTCACGATGCGGCCTGTCAGCACCTGCGCGGTGAGGCCGGCGAGCGCCTCCTGGCCGATGCCGCGGACATCGGGGTTTCGGCCATGGCGGGCACGACGCCCTTCACAGTCACCCCATACGGCCCGAGCCGGACCGGCCCGAACCAGGCGGCCGGCTATAGGCCCGCAAGCTGAAGCAGGCCGAACGGGGTGTGGGCCGAGTAGCCATCATCCGACCGGACCTCGATCCTGAGCGGCGGATTTCTGCCGATGCAACCGGGGCTGGGAAGGTGATTTGCGCGGGCGGCCCCATCGCACCGAAATCAGGCTTCGGCGCCAGTGTCGACGGGGTCCGCTTCCATGGGTTCCAGCGGCTCTCGGCCATCCTCTGCCTCATGGGACGAAGTGGCAGAGGATACATGGTTTGTTACCCATTTGGCGTTGCTATAGAGCGTCCGCGAGGTTTCAGCGATTTCCTTTTCTCCGCCGTAGTCGGCCCCCTCCTGAAGATACCTGCCCTTGTGGCTTACGAAGCGCAGGGTGTCACCATTCCGAAGCGCCCGGTTGCCTCCGATGGTGACGTTGTTGCCGGTCAGGAACTCGGTGTTGCTGTTGATCTTCAGGGAAATGCCGTACGGGCCCCGCAGATCGCGGATGCGGACCGTCTTGCCGTCGGTGACGGCGTTGAGATTGCCCTTCGCATTGAGGTCGCCGTTCGCGTTGAGGTTGCCGTCGATGGCGAGGTTGTCCGTGATGGTGACGTTGTTGCCGGTCAGGAACTCGGTGTTGCTGTTGATCTTCAGGGGAACGCCGGACGGGCCCCGCAGATCCCTGATCCGCACAGTCCCCGACTCGGCTTTGAGGTCGCCGTAGACGATGAGATTGCCGACTTCGAGGTCGGGCCGTTCGACCATCACGACGGTGGTCAGTGTGTGTGTCAGTGTCTGGCCGCCGGCGGTCACTGCGGCTTGGAGCATGAAGCCGGTGGGGGCGCTGAGCGGTTCGGGGGTTTCCCACTCGCGGACCTTCGAGACGTCCTTGCAGTTGTTGCGGCCCCAATACATCGTGTAGGCGGCATCCGCGCTGCCATCCCATTTCAGGCACGCGTGCTCGCCGTTGTTGACCATGACTTTGGTCGGGCGGAAGTTACGGAACACGAACTCCGCCGGAAACTTCATCACGGGTGCTTCGGTAGTTTTCGAAGTGAAGGATTCGCGGGTCGAGGAGGTCTCTTCGATGATCTCGATGGTCGCCTCGCCGACCGTTGTGTTCACTTCGATCTGCGAGACGATCAGGGTGACGGTGCGTTCGGTGACCTGCACTGGCCGTTCCGGCACGAACTCGAACACCTGCCAGGTGCCATCGGCGAACCCGTCGCGTGCGATCCAGCCGGTCGCGCCGGAGACAGCCGAGGTGAGGTGTGCACGGTTCTCGGTGAGCGCGGAGGCATCCGCGCCGATCGGAATCCGGACGGTGACGCTCTTGCAGTAGGCCGGGCCCAAGTTTCCGAGTCCTACCGTGATGTCCAGCCTGCCCATGACTGGGTCCTTGGCCGTGGACACCGTCAGAGGATCGGGGTCCGGCTCGATCGTGCAGCTCAGCAGAGAGTCGGCCGCCGATACTGTCATGCTCATGGAAGTGAGACTCCTTTCCGTCTTCAGTCCCGGGGCTTGAGTTGCAGGTATCCGGCGCGTGCCTCGGCGACCGGCTCGCCGGGGTATGCGTAGGTGTCCGCCATGGCGATCGGGAACTCCAGCCACTCCGGCACGTCCCCGCCCCGGTCCCGGGGCTCGGCCCAGGTCCAGTCGCCGTGCCACGCCGCGGGGTGCGGCATGACGATCGAGTCCTCTTCGAGCCCTGACCCCGGCCCCGACGCCCGCGCGAACGCCGCCTCGTCCTCCGACACCGGAGGTCGGGCCACCGCGAGCAGTGGATGCAGCCGGAACGAGGCGCGGATCTGTGCCAGCGAGGCGTGGACGAAGTCCGCGTCCAGGGCGAGGCGGACGACCGGCAGGATGTCGGTGGTGGCGTGCACGGCGGCGTGGGGGTTCATCAGGACGCTGAGGTGGTGCGTGACGGCCGCCTCGCCGGGGAGCGTGGCCGGCAGCGCCATGCCACTGCCGGTGCCGACCGGTTGCAGGTAGGGGTGCGCGTCGGTCGGCTGCTCGGTGAACAGGGTGGTGTAGCTGACCTCGCCGTCCGGGCCGGAGGCCGAGGCGAAGTAGCCGATCAGGCCGTCGGTCAACCGCTCGGCCGAGCCCAGCCGGACCGGCCAGCGATAGCCGTCGCGGCCCGGGTAGTCCTCGCCGGAGGCGGTGTCCACCGAGGCGGTCCCTGCGACCACACCGTCCGAGGGTGGGATCGATGCGGTGTTCCAGCCCGGGTCGGTCAGCGGAAGCCCTTGCAGGTCGATCGTCAGGTCGGCACCGACCAGGGCCACCGGGCGGCCGATGAGCCGGGACGGGACCGCGTCGTTCTGGGAGGACGAGTCCTCGATGCCGTCCAGCGCGCCGTCGATCGTGTCCAGCAGTGCCGCGAACGCCAGGTGCGGTGAAGTCTGGCCGCGCAGCCCCGCGATGCAGCCGGCCAGGCGCGGATAGGCGGCGGTGAACCCGGGCGACTCCGGGTCGGGGAAGGGTGAGTGAGGGAGCGGGTTCCATGCGATGGCCTGGGCGGTGTTGAGGACCCGCAGCTCGCCCAGCGGCGAGCCGTCGGGTGCGTAGACCAGCAGCGTTGCGTCCAGATGGTTGACCAGCAGCCACCCAGCGACCGGTGTGGCTGGCGTCCCGGCGTCCCGCGCCGTCGGGGCGGCGGGCAATGTGGCGCCGTCCAGGGCCGGCACGGCGGCCAGGCGCACCCGCGCCGGCTGCAGCAGGCGCGGCGGTAGCTGGACGAACCGCTGTGCACCGATCGGGTCCGGATACAGCGGCTTGCCCGCGTCGGGCAGGACGCTGACGGCGCGGACGGGCGAGAAGCGCTCGTAGTTGTTCTGTGCTCCGTTGGTGAGGTCCACGACCCGCCCGAAGCGGTCGATGATCCGCAGGTCGTAGAAGAAGAACTGCCCGGCGCGGACCGGCTGGAAGGTGTCGTCGGCGGGATCGGTGGCGCTGTGGCCGCCCGGTGCGGGGCACGTGGCCGCGTCGCCGAGTAGCGGCTCTAGGGCGGACGGAACGGGGATCCGGGACTGCAGCGGCCGGGCCTCGCCGCTCTGTGTCAGCAGCCAGTCGTGAAACCCGTCCAGGGTCTGCGACAGCATGTCCAAGTCCGCTGCATCTTCGTGGAGTTGCCGCACACCCATGGCCTCGGCGTCCGGATACGTCTGCAGGTACCGGTCCAGCTGTCGCTCCACCACGTAGCGCATGGTCGGCGTCAGGAAGGACCGGCCCCTGAAGATCCGCCGCAGTGACGACGAAGCGTCCTCGGCGGTCGATCCGGTGCCCCTCCACGTGTACGCGTTCCCGTCGAACTCCCAGTGCTCGGTGTCCTCGGTCCGGAACGGGGTGGGGATGTAGCGCACGTCCCACTGGAGATACATCGGCAGCCAGGGCTGCTTCCAGAACGCCGTGTACTCCGCCAGGTTCCCGGTGACGTTGAGGTCGGGATGGGCGATCGCGTTGTGCAGCGCGGTCGGACCGGGGGCGGCGGCCGGTGTCCACGCTGCCTTGTCCAGCAGCGCGAACTCCGCGAGCAGCGACCGCAGCAGAGGTGGGAAACCATTGAGCCGCGGCGCCGGGGGGTTCGCCGGTACATCCTCGAACGAGTCGCCGATCTTGAGCGAGCGCAGTAGGTCCCCGGCCAGTCGTACCGGCAGCGGCTCGTCGCGTGCCAGCGGGTCGGTGATGTTGGCGCCCTCGATGACAACGACCGGGTCGGCCGGCGTGTGGTAGTTCTCCGACATCTCGCGCTGGAGCGCCAGTCCCTCCGGCACGTCGACGTCCGGGCGGGCGGCGAAGTCCGCGATCGCCGCTTCCAGTTCCTCGGGCGTGTCGCCGTGCGGCAGGCCCTGGGCGAGCGCCGCCACCTTCTCGTACTGCTCCTTGGTGAGCTTGGCGATGGACGGCTTGCCGTTCGGGCTCGCCGCCGGGTCGAGCTGCGCGTCGGCGGCCGCGTCGAAGCCCGGCGCGTGCGCGCCCTCGCGCGCTGCCCGGTTCCGCAGGAACCACAGCGTCCAGGTCCGCCATTGCAGGCTCCTGAGCTTCGGCAGCTCCGCGTCGTAGGAGGTCTGTTGCTCGTTGAGCCGTACCAGCCACTGCGGATCGGCCGCACGTGCGGCGCGGCGTGCGGCGGCGCTGCTCTCGGTGTCGCCGTCGAACCCGTCATCGCGCCGCTCCACCAACCGCCATGCATAGCCGGCCTCGTGCCCGGCGAACCAGGTGCTGCGCAGCGCCTCGTCCAGCTCGTCGTCTCCGCCGGGGGCGTCGAAGGAGTCGATGGTGCCGTGGTAGAGGGCCGACAGCAGGTCCCCGGTCTCGGCCGAGCGGGTCTGGAGCGCGGTCAGTGCGGCGGCGGCATCGCCGACGCTGTGTCCGACGGCGACCTTGAGGGGATCGTTGACGGGGTCGGGTTTGTCCGACGGAGGCAGGTACTTCCGCTGCTTCCAGGTGACGCCCAGGGCAGTGCCGACGTACAGCGTGTTGCGCAGAGTGCCGGGGACGGGGCCGGGGAGGGCCCACCCGAGCGCTTCCAGGACGGCCTCGGGGTCGGTGCGGTCCGGCGGCAGCAGGCCGGGGATGGTGAGTGCCTGCGCCAGGATGTCGGCGGGCTCCTCGGAGTACCAGCCGACGGCCAGGTAGGACAGCCGGTTGTCCGGCGGATAGGTGTCGATCGCGCCGTCTTCGAGGTCTTTGAGGTCGTCGTGGAAGGAGAAGACGCCCTCGTGGTAGGGCTCGTAGGCGGCGAAGGCCGGCAGCCCGGGCCCGACCGCGGTCAGGAACGGCTCGCGCCTTCCCGGATCGGTCCATGGTTCGTCCGTGACGTCGGTGACCAGGCTGAGGAACGTGGTCTGCGCCGACTCTGAATCCCGCAACCGCGGCACCTTAAGTTCGGCTTCCTCGTCCCGGTCGGGGTAGTCGCTCTCCAGGTAATCGCTGTGCACGAGCCAGCCCTTGGCGTGCACCGTGTTCCGGTCCGCCGGCGTCGACTGTCCTTTGGGGTCGAAGTACCGCACGATCAGCCACCGGTTGGGGACCAGCGGGAACGTGGTCACCTCGGTCTTCTCGTCGTAGTGCCCGGCCGCGAGTGCTTCGGGGAACTGCCACTGCAAGCGCACCCCGAACGGCACCTCCTCCTCGGCGCCCTGCCCGGCCGGCGGCTCCGGAGGGGTGCCGTGCTCCAGCATCAACGCATAGTCCGTGCGCCAGCGGGAGAACGGCCCGCCGGCGGAGTTCACCATGTCGTTGGACACCAAGGCGTGGAGCCGGACCGGGACGATCAGATCGGTCGTGTCACCCGGCTCCACACCCGCAGCGGGCTCGATGGCTTCGGTCATCTCAGTGGCCTCCTTCACGAGCCCTGGCCGGGCATCAGCCGCTGCTCCAGCGGCGCGTTGACGAGTTGCACGGCGAGCTGTGCCGGATGCAGGTCGGACAGCGAGTGCGCCTGCGCAAGCGGCTTGATCAAGCCACCGTCTCCTTCAAGGCGCAGGACGTCGGCGACGCCGCCTTCCTGCGGAGGGCGGAGGTACTTGGCGAACACTGTCTCCGAGCCGGTGGGAAAGTACTGGCCGGGCAACGTGGCGCCCAGCGGCGGGTTCTGGCCGTCCTTGAGCTGTCGCAGCCCGATCACCTCACGCCCGGCGGAGTCGGCGTCGATGCCGAAGTGGATGCCCTCGCTCGGTTCACGAATGAGCACCTGGTCGGGGACGTCGTCGAACAGGCACAACAGGATGTCCGAGGCCACCAGCTCGCGCCGGATCTCGGTCAGCGCCCTCGCCCCCTTCTTGCCGACGACGACCATGTCCGGCCACGCGGGCACCAGGTCCGAGCGCATCAGCAGCCCGGCCGCCGGATAACCGGAGCGGTCCCCGGACCGCGTCGCGGCCCGCACAGCCCGGTCGCAGCGCTGGTCGAGGGAGGTGTGCACGGCCACGTCCCGAGCCCCGGCCAGCAACGCGTCAACCCACACCGGGTCGACGCGGAACAGCCGCAGCGACTCCTCGGGCAGCATCCGGAAATCCGGCACCAGATACGAGAACGGCACCGACCGAAGGGTCCTGAGTTCGGCGAGCCGGTCGGTCAGTGTCCCGGCCCGGTGGCTCGCTACCGACAGCAGTGTCGCGGCCCGGCAGTCGTCGTCGAGCGCGGCGCGTGCGTCGGCTCGGCTCAGCCGGGCAAGTGGCACGGGCTCGGGCACCGCCTCCTGCGGAAGCTGCGGCGAGCCAAGCGCGTCGACCAGGGACCGGCCGCCGCGGTTCGCTGCCAGGCGGGCCAGGGCACTGAGACCGAACCGGGTCCCATCGGCCGACGAGACGCCGGCCGCGGAGCGTACGGGGTCGTTCGCCACGGCCATCATGCGCACCGCCGTGTTCGCCAGCTCCCGCCGCGCCCGCGTCACCTCCTTCCCGTAGGACGGGTCGGCCAGCCCCACGATCCGGCCGATCGTCCACGCGGCGGCATAGGAGACGTCGAAGACGCCGTAAGTGCCGTCGTAGATGAGGGCGAAGTCGGCCGTGGTGTGTGCGCTGGAGGTGTCCAAGGCCGGGATGTCCTGCGCGGTCAACGGGGTGAACGGCCCGCGGTACCAGGCGTAGGTGTGCTCGCCGGTGATTGGCCGATGGGGCACCGGTACGTAGCCGAGGCGCAGTTGCTCCAACGCGTGCGCCTCGTCCGCGCTCGGCGAGCCGGGGGCGTTCGCAGGACGCGGCATCCGCAGTGCCAGGTTCTCCGCATCGGTGTTGCCCGGCTCCACGAGGTCCGCCAGGATGCCGGGCGCGTCGAACGCCGCCGCCGGATCGTTGCGGAACGACCACGACCACAGTGACGCCAGCCGGACGTATTCGACCTTGTCCGGCAGCGTCCCGCCCAGATGCTTGTCGAAGCCCTCCAGCGACACCAGATGCACCGCGTAGTCGCCCTCGCCACGCGGGAACCGGTTGGCGGTGACCACGCTGAACGTGCCCTTGATCAGGATCTCGCCGTCCGCCAGCAGCTTCGGCTCGTCGACGTCGCGGACGTGCGCCAGGTAGTACAGCTCCTGCTCCCTGGGCAGGACGGCCTTGAACACCGACGCCGGGACGTCGATGGTCCGGCAGTTGCCCGCCAGCGTGGGCTCGTCGAGACCGGTCAGCTCCGGACCGAGCACCTTCTCGTCGTCGCACGCGCGCAGTTCCCGCACCGTCCGCTCCGTCGTCAGGGCCAAGCCCTCGGGATCGTCGGGCAGTTCTCCGGCCCTGAACAGCATCAATGCCAGCCACGGCGCACGCCGCTGGGCCAGTGACCACTTCGGCTCCCGTTCCCACGGCAGGTACTCGCGGGTCAGGGTGATGTGCGGCAGCACCAGCCCGAAGTCGCCGTCCGCACCGCGCGCCGGGTAGACCGCCTGCACGGTTGCGCCATCGAGCATGAACTGCGGCGCGCGGATCTCGAAATGCTCTGGGTCACGCTGGAGAGGATCGCTGCCATCGACCGGGGTCGTGCCCTCCATGAGGGTGTGTGCGAGCTCGATCGTGTACTTCCCAGCGGTCGCGGCCGGGCTCATGTGGTCCACGAAGGTGACGTCCAGCAGCTCTTGCGAGGTGCGGGCGCCGGCGGTGAAAGGTCGGGTGGCCACGGTGTCAGCTCGCCATCGTCGTCGGAAGCACCAGTGGTGCGTCGGTCAGGGTGCTCTGCGCGCGGGCCGCGTACTTGTCGAGCGCGCCGTCGGCCGGGGCGAAACTCCAGCGCCCCAGCGCCTCGTGGACAGCAGTGCGCCTGGCCTTCACGCCGCTTGCGGCCAGGGTGTCGGCGATCAGAGACGGGCTGTCCGGGTCGGTTGCAGGGACCGGCCCGGTGGGAGCCGCGTCGCGCAGTGGCATCCGGCCTTCCGGCAGCGCCTCCACGCCGAGCGCCTCGGTGCTGATCGGCCCGACCTCGTTCCCGACCGAGGGATCGGGGATCTTGATGCGCAGACCGACGAGGTGGCCGGGGATCAGGCCCTCGTCCAGGCCCGGCTTGCCCGGCGCGCCCCACAGCGCGCTCGGGACATCCTGCTTGATCTGGGTGATGGTCCAGCCGTACTGCTGCCAGTCGAACGTGCTGCCGTTACGTTTGATGGCGACCCGGTGCTCGGAGGTCAGGTCCCGCTTCCCCATGGGGCGGATGTCGACGGTTTTGCCGCCTTCACCGAACGGCACGTCGTTGACGTAGGTCTGCGACGCGGGCAGCGCCGAGGTGGTCTCCACGATGAACCCGGCGGCGGTGATCGCAGTCGGCGCCTGCGCCGCGGTGCGGGCCGCGAGCTCGGCGGGGTCGATGTCCGGCAGCAGGCCGGAGAGCGGGGTGATGGCCAGCGGATCGGGCAGCTGCTGGCGGAACTCCTTCCAGTCCTGCGGCGGCAGCGAGGGCCGGGAGGCTCCGAACCCGAAGCTGAAGCTGACGAACCAGACCTTGACGCCGACCCGGCCGCCCAGCGGCGGGCTCCACAGGTCGACGTCCACGCCGACCTCGATGGAGACCCGGACCTTCACGAACCAGACCTTGATTGTGAAAGCGACGCCGATGCGCACGCCGACGTTCACTTCCAGGTAGAAGGGGTTCCACTGGATCAGGGCGTCGACGTACGCGGTGAACCAGGCGGACAGCAAGCCCTTCTCGTAGCGGGCCTCCAGGCGACCACCGGCCATGATCGCGTTCGGGGTGAGCGCGGTGTACATCTGAGCACTGACCCGGATGTTGTTGTCCGGCGACCAGACGAAGCCCATGCGCGCCGGCCGCGGATAGTGCGCGGGCACGTTGTAGGAGGGGTGGTACCCGCCGGCGGTGATGGCGAAATCGCCCCGGCTCGGACCGCCGGTCCAGATGTAGACGGCGATGCCGCCGGTCAGACGCGCGGACTCGTGGAAGACGAACGAGCCGTCGGCGACGGCGACATCCATCGACAGCAGGCCCTTGCGGTCCTCGTAGCCGAGCCGGAGGTCGATGTTGAGCCGGGCCTGGACCTTGCGACCCGCCTGGGCGCTCTTGGGGAACGTCACCGTGGTGCGGCCCAGCAACATCACGGCCAGCTCGTTGCCGAACGTGACCACGGCCAAAGCGCGGGACTGGATGAACTTGAACGAGGTGAACTGGACGCCGACCGCACCCCAGTAACTGCCGGACACCGGCCGTACCCACGCATCCGGGCCCATCAGCAGTTCCAGGACCTCCTGCGGCGACGGCGACCCGGAGCCGCTCAGGCGCCGGACGAGCGGGAACTCACCGACCTCCTCGACCGTCGGCATCCGCACGTCGCTGTTGACGCCGAAACCACCGGACAGCCCAGTGACGGTGAACGCCGGCGGCCCGAACAGGGAGGCGTCGCCGACACCACCGGCCTCGCCGAACAGGAAGACCGAGGACCAGCCGTCGCGGCTGCGGGCATAGGCGCCCAGCGCGGTCATGGCGAAGAACTTCGCCTCGACGGCGACCGAACCACCGAGCAGCACGGAATAGCCGGGGTCGGGCCGGTTCTCGAACGCGCCGGCGATACTGAGTGGCGGATTGTCCATGCGCAGGGTCGCTCCGGACAGCACCGGCTCGGCTCCGGGCGCGGCGAAGTCGGCATCGACGGCGATACCCAGGCCCAGCAAGGCGAACTCGACCGGGCCGACCTGGAGGGTCGCGTCGAAGGCGACGAAAACGCGCTGATCGGTATAGCCGACGGCGATCCGCTTCAGACGCAGCGGGCCGATGGCGAGGTCGAGATCGCGGCCGGCGTCGAACGACTGGGTCAGTCGGGCGGGGAGGTTGCCGCCGCCCCGGCGGTTCCAGACCTCCAGGACGAGGGGCTCCTGCTCGTCCCCACCGACGGTGTACGCGAGGGTCAGGCAGAGTCCTGCGATCGGGGCTTGCTCGGGAAAGACGGGCATGACGGCGGCGACGGCGCCGTCCGGGACCGCCGGGACCGGGGCTTCCCAGCCGGTCGGGAGCACCGCCGAATCGGCCCGCCCGGATGCCGCTGCGCCGAACTCCCCCACTTGTGCCAGAAGTTCGTTCGCCGCTGTGGCCGCGGCCTCGTTCCAGCCCGTCGAGGTGAGCGCGAATCCGACGCCTTCCATCCCCACGTCGCTGTCCGCCGGGATCAAGTCCCCGACCATCGGCAGTTGGGTGGCCGAGGCGCGAAGCCCCAGCCGGGCCGCTGCGCCGAACGCCCGGTCCACCGCCGCGAACGCCCACGAGGTGTATCCGGCCGCCGCTGCCAGCGCTGCTCGCCCGGCACCCGGCTCGTACCACAGCGTCAGGGAGTCCAGCCGGGGCAGCAGCGCGGCCGGAGTGTCGGCCGGGCTGCTGAGCCCCAGGGCCGGCAGCAGGTCCAGGCCCTCGACCGGCTCGTTGCCGGCGTCCCACTTGGCCGCCAGCCACTTCCCAGCCTCGCCCTGCGCAGCTTGCACGTTGAACGTCATCGGCCGGTTCGGCAGCTTCAGTTCCAGCGTCCCGGAGACGGCCGTCTCGCCGCCGCCTGCGGCGATCCGCAGCTCCAGTGCCGCACTCTGCTCGCCCAGGTCGACGGCGCTGTGCAGCACCACGGTGACGTTCGCCTGCTCATCGAATTCGACGAGCAGCTCGTCGATCGTCAGGCCCGTGACGAACGCCGGTGGTGTGATCCCCAGTGCGTCGAACAGGTCCGTGGGCCGGATGTCGGAGCCTTCAGCTCGGAACGACCAGCCACCGGCGTTCGTCCAGGCTCCGGTGACGTCCAGTGTTCCCGTCTCGCCGATCCGCCACTGCGCGCTCACCTCGCCCGCGGTCTCGTCGCCGATACTCGTGACGGTGAGCGTCACGTCGGTCAGCTCGATCCGGTCACCGCCGATGCGCCAGGCGTTCTGCAGCGTGGCGGAAAAGCTGTAGCCGCGGTCCGGCGGTGGGTTGAGGTCACCTGCGACGGTGAGTGCACTGACCATCGCGTCGTCGGGGATGCCCATTCCCGGCGGCAGCGAGCCGGTCAGCGAGACCAGGGGGAAAGGTTCGGTGAGTGTCCCGCTCAGAGTCCTGTCCGGGTAGGCGACGTGGACATCCACGACTACGTCGGCACCCAGTTGCACCCGCCCGCCGACACCGACCACCAGAGCCGGGGACGCACTCAGCGGGTTCTCGACCTGGAACTCCGCGGCCAGGGCCTCGATCTTCAGCGCGCCGGGGATCGCGTCCCACTCGGTGCCGAGCGAGACCGTCAGGCCCGCTTTCAGCCAGTCGTGGTCCACGGCTTGCCGGCGTGAGTCCTGCGCGGCTTGCCGCGGCACGAACTTGATCGCCAGTCCGGTCAGGGCGAGCGCGATGGCTTGGGGCACATCCGGTGGCAGATGAAAGCCACCGGGCTGCAGGTCAGCGAATTCCAGCAGGTCATCCAGGCTCTCCAGCGGCACGTCCGGGAAGCTGCCGGTGACGAACCACTGCTGGTCCGAGCCCAGCGGCGCGTATCCCCACACGTAGGGCTTCGGAACGGCCCCGGAGTCCGGGAAGTTCAGGTCGACCCCGAACCCGAGCCGGCCCTGCACCCCGCCGCCGGCCTTCGGCTCAGCCCCGAACACCACATGCAGCGCGCCGAGGCCAACGCGCTCCAAGGCAGCAGGAATCTCCTTCACCTCGTCCGGCAGCCCGTCGCCCTCGGGAAGCCGCATGTCCACCCGCACCCCGGCGACGCACTCCCACGCCTCGTCCGGCAAGAAGAACACTGTGGCCACAGAGGTCACCTGCGAGGCGAGCTGGATCGTGCCGGCCACGGAAAGCCGCTCCACATCCACGGCGACGTCGTTGACAAGGTCGATCACGCCGTCCGGGAGGAAGCGCCCGAAGAGATCGAGGACGTCGGGGATGCCGAGGTCGACCGGCCCGATCTGGAAGGAGCCGTCACCCTGGGCGATCTCCAGGGCTTTGCGCAGCTCACTGACGGAAAGTGGCATGACTACATCAATCCCCTGTCATGGCAGCTAGCAGGGATCACCACGAAGTAACGGAGTGCGATCGAAAGGTGACCGTCCGGTCTGGCAACCTAGCGTCGCCCTTCCGACGGGGTAAAGGGCGCCAGCCCCAGCGGCATGGCGCAAAAGCATTGACGACGGCCTGTAGCGCCAGGCCTCACACACATTCACCGGGGCGAAGGCTGGGCAGGGGGCGTCCGTGTCAGACGCGATGCTCCCCGGAGGACCGGCATGGGCGTAGGCTCCGCCGCCTTCGACCAGCAAAGACAACTCCACGATCGTGGCAGGTGACACCACTGTGCAGATCAGGACAGGGACCCACACCACTGCGAGTGAATTGTCAAACAGGAGTTCGTATCGCTTTCTCGCTCCTTGGCGGGGGTGGCTGTACCTCTGAGGTAGCCCTCGAAGTTTTGGCAGGCGAGCAGATGGGAGACGTGTCGTCCGGCGACAGTGTCGGGGGGCGGTTGGCTACGACGACCGCCTTGAGCTCGCCCCCATCCGAGACAGGGGGAGGGCCAAGAGTCGCATCCGGGGGCGCCCTACCGGATTACGTCCGGAGCACGATGAGCCGGATAGGGGCGGGGATAGACAGCGGGAAGGGCCACCATCACGGCCTCGCGCTGGACGTGGACGGCAAGACGCTGCTGTCGCGGCAGGTCGCCAGCGACGAGCCCGAGCTGCTGAAACTGATGGGCGACGTCCTGGACCTTGCCGACGGCCGCGAGGTCACCTGGGTCGTCGACATGACCGGCGGCGAGCCCGCGCTGCTGCTGGCCCTGCTGATCAACCACGGCCAGGAGGTCCTCTACATGCCCGGCCGCCTGGTGAACCGGGCCTCCGACGGCTACCGCGGCGAGGGCAAGACCGACGCCCGCGACGCCTACGTGATCGCCGACCAGGCCAGGATGCGCCGCGACCTGCGGCCCATCCGCCCCTGCGACGAGGCCGCCATCGAGCTGAAGCTGCTGACCGGCCGCCGGGCCGACCTGGTGGAGGACCGCACCCGCGTGGTCAACACCCTGCGCGGCACCTTGCTGAGCATGTTCCCGGCCATGGAACGAGCCCTGGACGTGACCAACACCGGCCCGCTCAGGCTGCTGACGGGGTACCAGACTCACCAGGCCGCAGGGCGGAGGATCTGTGCGTAACAGCCGGCGCATGGCGCCCGTCACCAGCACGGCTTCCTGCGCGTAAGGTCGTCACGGGTTGGCGGGCTGCGCCCAAACGGCGGGCGATAGCTCGGGCGGCCCGTCGAGGGCGGAGAGTGAGCCGTTGACGGATGACTCGCTGTGGGGGCATGGCGATCTCGGCCCAGACGCATTTGCCGCAGGTGGTGTGCTCGGCCCCGTGACAGAGGGACAAGCGGTCGATTAGTGCCATCCCGCGTCCGGACTCGTCCTCGGAATCCGCCCAGTGCGGAACAGGGAGGACGAGCGAACCGTCGTAGACCTCGACGAGGATTCGCCGTCGGCTGAGGTTGGCGGACACCGTGATGGTGAGCACCGTGCCGGTTCCGTGCCGCACCGCGTTGGTGACCAGTTCCGAGGTGATGACGGTCAGTGCGGTATCGGAGGACTCGTCGAGACGGAGCCCCCACTTTTTCACCAGACCCTGGAGACGGCGACGACTGATCGGCACCGAGGTCGGATCGCGGACTAGAAGGAAGCTTTGGCTGTGGAGGCGCATGCCGGAGACCCTTCGACGGACTTCAGACCGGGGCTTGAGGCGAGGAGAGAGCGCTGAGCGGCTGGCCGATGTGATTCACGGGGGATGCCTCCCTCAGCGGGGACGACTGCGCGTGGGGCGCCGCATGCCGACCGTTGTGGGTATGACAGCCCTCAGGGGGAGTACGGCCGGGGAGGTCGCTATCCGGGTGGTCGGGGGTCTACGTCGTCGCTACTTTGTGGCGACGACGTAGACGCTTCCCCAGCGGCGCTTCGGATTGGCGATCTTGGTGTCGAAGGTCCACGGCTCTACGGTGGCGAAGCCCGCTTCGGTGAAGAGCTGGACGAGCTTCTCGTAGTCGTAGGCCCAGAGGTGCGGGGTGTACTTGGGGTCGTCGTCCTGGTCGCGGAAGACGAGGTTGACGAGGTCGAGCCGGGTGTTGATGTCGTTGCGGCAGTCGCGCCTGGCATACCAGCGCTCGACCATCTCGTCGGCGAGGTTCAGTGGTCCGGGGTACTGGCTGAGTGCGAAGGAGGCGTCGGGGACGCCGGTGATGATCCGGCTGCCCGGAGCCAGGATGCGGTGGGCTTCCCGGACGTAGTACTTGACGGAGCGGGGGTAGTCGACGTGCTCCAGGAAGTGCTCGGAGAAGATCAGCTCGACGGTGTCGTCGTGCAGGGGGATGCCTTCGCGGACGTCCCAGAGCAGGTCGGCCGGCGGGACGGCGTCGATGTTGAAGAAGTCCTCGATGCGGTGGGTGCCGCCGCCGATCTGGACCTTGGTGGGCTTTTGGGCGATGCGGTTGTCGGGCCAGGCCCGCTGGCTGGCGTGGTGATAGCGGTGGAGTTCGATCTCCCAGGCCGCTGTGCGGAGTGATCGGGCCAGGCCGTGGGTGGTGGAGGGCGCGCTCAGTACGGCGTCGATCTGCTCGCCGAGGAGGTCGACGGAGGGCATGCCGAAGTAGCTCATGGCGGGGCTCCTGGGAAGAAGAGGCAGCAGAGCAGCTGCTGGTGAAGGCTGCAGTGGTTACGCGGCGCTGGGCGCCGGGGCGGTCCACTGGTTGTTGCGCATGAGGGTGTACTTGATGTCCACCAGCCGCGGGGCGATGGTCAAGGAGAGCTGCTCGGCCGGGTGGAGGTGGCCGGCGTCGTCCTGGTCGGCGCGCCAGACGCGGTAGTCGAGGTTGGGGTAGGCGGGGTTGATGCCGATCTCGCCCTTGGGCATCGTGCCGTTGAACGGGGTGACGATGTCCATGTGGTTCCAGTAGTTCCAGGCTTGCAGGGCCTTGTACTGGTCGAAGTAGAAGTAGAAGTCGGGGTAGCGGCCGAAGGTGCGCAGTTCCCGGTGGATGAGGTGGCCCAGCAGGGGGCCGAGCTGGGTGGAGAGGGCGTCGAATTCCCAGCGCTTGTGATGCCAGGCTTCCGGGGCCTCCCCAGGGGCGAAGAGCCGGGCTGCGATGAGGTGGCTGATGCGTTCGACCAGATAGTCGGCCGCGTGGTTGATCTCGATGGTCGGGTCGACCTGGTGGATGAGGTCGGCCAGCTGGCCGGGCCTGGGGCGGAACCTCGCGAGGTCGAACTTGCCGGCCATGTCCGGGTAGGAGGCGAAGAGCATCTCCTTGTACAGCCAGTTGTTCAGCTCTCCGATGTCGGCCAGGCGTCGCGTGTGCTGCGAGGTCGAGTGGAGCATCAGGTACTCCGCCAGTGCCTCGAAGTACAGGTAGCCGAGGATCGGTAAGCGGGGGATGGTCTCGTCGAGTAGGCCGAGGAAGGGCCTGGCGGCGATGTGCGTGCCTCGGTAGGCCACGGCCGCCGCGGTGGCGAGGAAGGCGGCAGAGTTCTTCACCCTGGCCACGACGGTCTCACGTAAGCGGTGGCGCTCGCTCTTGCTCAGCAGGTATTCGAGGTGGCAGTAGATCCGTAAGTGGATGAGGCCCAGCCGGAGGTAGTCCACTCCCGCCAGGCCCTGGTACGCCTGCGGTGGGGTGTTGATCTCGAAGATCAGTGGGGTGGGTACGCGGTCGGTGACGCCGAGCTTGGCCAGGAAGGCCGGCGCCTCCTTGGTCAGGACGTACGCAGCCAGGTTGTGCATTCGCAGGCCCTGGTCCGTAGCCGTGAGCGGGGCGCAGTAGACGCTCCCGACGAGGCAGCCGCCGGACGGGTAGAGAACTCCTTGCTTGTTGATCTGTTCAAGGGCGTGGGTGACGTGGAGGAGGTGCAGTCTGCTGTTGCCGTTGAGGGCGTCGAAGAGGGAGTTCTGGCGCAGCAGGCGCCCGTTCGGTGTGGCGGCGAGCCGCTCGTCCCAGGTTGCCGACTGCCGGGCCAGCGGGTCGTTTGTGTCGGCAGGGCTGGGGAGGAGGGTGGTGTCGTAGAAGGCGTGGGCGTCGGCCCAGAGGTGGTAGGCGTCGAGGAAGTCCATGGTCACGCCAGCTCCTTCTCCGAAAGCGCGTACAGGACGGCCGCCGGGCTGTGGGCACCGGCAAGGTGGGCCTTCTCGGAGATGCTCACGAGGTCGAAGGCAAGGCTGCGGAACGCGTCGAAGGCGGGCTCTTTGACGTGCCGGGCGTTCGGCCACCACCTGGTCTTCGGCAGGCGGTACCGGTCCAGAGCATCAGCGGCCTTCACCACGTCGCAGATGATCTGGGCCCGCAGGTAGTCGGCCTGGTCGTCAGGGCTGAATGCGCCGTAGGGCACGTCGTGCAGTCGTATGGCGGTGGCGGCCCGTGTGACGCGGCGAGGTGTGGCCGTGAGGTCAAAGCGGCCCCAGACGGTGTCCGCGTTGGCGGCGAGCCATATCGCCGCGCGTTCCCCGTGTCCGCGGTCGTCCTTGTCGTGATGACGCTGGCAGTCGTGGACGGCGGCGGCAACGATGGCGGTGGTGGTGTCGGCATCGTCCAAGCCGTTCGCCTCGGCGAGGATGGCGGCCAATGCCGCGGTGCGCATCGCGTGCCGGACGCCGTGGATCGAGTCGTACAGACGGGGCTCGGCAATCCAGTCGCGCGGTAGTGCGGCCCGCCGCAGGAGGTACTGAGAGAGCGGCCGAAGGTCCAGCTGCGGCGACAGCTGGAGATCGGGCCGGTTCGTGATGATCCAGTCGATGGTGGCCCGGTCCATGTACTGGTGGAGTGGCAGCTGCCCTCGGGCAGCAAGGTCGATCAGGCTTGCGGTCGTTGGGGTCGTGCTCATCATGCCCACCCCTTGGTGGTCTCCGCGGTGACGTGCTCCTATCGGATGGGCGCGGCCTGCCGCTCGCGCTCCTTGCGCTCCTTCTCAGCGGCTTCGAAGGCGGCAGTGAACTCGGCCAGCTCCTGCTCGGTCATCAGGGCGACGCCCAGCTCGTTGGCGACATCCGTGATCTTGGCGGCTGCCTCGGCACGAGCGGCGTCGGAGGCGTCGTCGTCCAGCAGGATCTCGAATTCGGCGTGGTAACCCCATGCCTCACTCCACTTGACCGCGATCTCGACACCGTCGAAGCGGAAGTTGTGCCGAAGATTGGACGCCTCGTGCATCGCTCCCTCGAACCCGAGAGCGTTGAACACCTTCACCGCGGCGCCCACGTCGGCCGGGGCGATGGCGAACTCGGTCTCCTCAAATGCGGCGCCCCGGCCGATCCTGCTTCCCTTGAGAGTGATCTTGGCGGTGCCGGCGGCCGTGTTGTCGGTGACCTTCAGCAACTGGTCCGGCAGCACGTAGAAGTAGATGTGCTTGTCGTCGGGCCCCAGGTCCTCGCCGCCCCTCGTCAGACGGTCGACGAGCTGGTCGCGTGCCTCCTTGCTGAAACGGGCACGCATCTCGATCTCGATGGGCATGGGCGTATCGCCTCCTGAATCAGGCATGACGGAGCCAGCCGGACCGGCGCCAAGGGGGTGGGTAGCCGGTTCGGGTGGCTGCTGCTTGTGCGGTTGTGGGTCAGGGGCGGGGCGGTGCGGCCGTCACTCAGCCCGGCTCACCACCCCGCCGGATAGATCACTGGTCAGTCCAGGTCGCCGAAGCGTGCCCGGACGACGCCTTCGTGCAGGTAGGTCGGGAGCTGGACGCCCCCCACCGAGGTGCGGCTGGTGGCCACCTGGTCTTCGGTGTCGCTGGGGAAGCCCTCCAGGAGGCGCAGGCACTGCTGCACCCACTCGCGGGACTTGGGTCGATCCCCCAGGTCGCGGTGGCGTACCGCCAAGGCGTACGCGGTCTCGGTGGCCGCCCACCGGTCTGTCGTCAGTTCACGCTGGAAGATGGACTCCAGCTCATCGGCGGAGGCCAGGCGGGTCTGGATGGTCATGGATTCCCCTCAGAAGTTCGGTCGTGCACTGGTGGTGCTCAACGCATCGGCACCCCCGCGGTGACTCCGCAGCCCGCCGCTAGTACGTGTAGACCTCCGCGAGGGTCTTGTAGTCCTGCAGCTCGTCCTTGTCGAACCACAGCTCGACCTCCTGCTGCGCTTCCTCCTTGTTGCCGGAGGCGTGCACGAGGTTGGCCACGGCCTTGCCCGAGGCGATGCTGCCGGCGGCGCTGTAGTGCGAGAAGTCGCCTCGCACCGTCCCCGCAGGCGCCTGGTTCGGGTACGTGCTACCGACGATCTTCCGCACCGTGGCGATGGCGTCGAACCCTTCCAGCACCAGCGCGATGACCGGCCCCTGCTGCATAAAAGTCGACGTGACGCGGTAGACCTCCGAGCCCAGCCTCTCTTCAAGGTCGAAGTAGTGCCGCCGGGTGAACTCCTCGTCCATCCACTTCATCTTGGTGCCGACGATCTTCAGCGCGGCTTCCTCGAACCGGGTGATGATCCTCCCCGCCAGACCACGTACGAGCGCATCGGGCTTGAGCAGGACGAGCGTGCGCTCAACGGGGTTTCCCTGATCCTCAGCCATGGAGTCCCTTTCGGCTTGTATGCATGGAGATTGACGGCGGATCAGCCGCCAGGAAGCTGAGGTTACCGGCGCCCACTTGCTCGACCGGACGCCCGGAGCTTCCCTCGGATGGCGGACACCGGAAGGGGGCACGATAGGACTGAAAACAGGGGCCCGTTTCAGCCAAGTTCCTTGAGCTCACTACGTGTTGAGGGTGCTCACCTAGACTCTTCCTTCGGTCGACCGGCGCTCTTACGCATAGGCGGGTTGGCCGCTCAGGGCGTCTCCTGTGGCTCGCTTCACCCTGGTGACCATCATTCTTCCGAGTCACCCGCGGGACGGCCATGAACCGCCAGTGCAGCCGGAGTGCACCTTCAGTGCGCGAGTTCCTGCACTGAGAGCGGGGCGAAGGAGGAGGGCGGAAGTGGATGTGATCGAACTCTGGAGCGGCCGCCACGCCTGCCTGCTGCAGTCCGCCCTGCGCCTCACCAATGAACAGTTCGCGGCCCGGCTCGGCATCGCGGTACGGACCGTGGCGGCCTGGCACTCCGACCCAGCCGTAGTGCCGCGCAAGGAGATGCAACAGCTCCTCGACACCGTCCACGAGAAGGCCCCGCCAGCGGCACGCCAGCGGTTCGCGCTCCTGGTCTCCGGTGAACGCGGCTCGCCCACACCGGGCCCGGCAGGTGCGCAAGCCCTGCGCGTCGCGATCGCCGTGGTCGTACGCGACAGCGAGGTGCTGTTGGTATGCCGACGAGACGATGACGCAACTGGCCTCAGCTGGCAGTTCCCGGCAGGCGTGATCAAGCCGGGCGCCAGGGCCGAGACGGCGACGGTGCGGGAGACGCTGGACGAGACCGGCGTGCACTGCGCGGTCCGGCAGCATCTCGGAAACCGGCTTCACCCGGTGACCGGCGTATTGTGCGAATACTTCCTGTGCGAGTACCTCGCGGGCCAGGCCACCAACTCCGATGCCGTCGAGAACATCGACGTGATGTGGGTTCCCAGAAACGCGGTGACTCGGTTCATCCCCGTCGATACGATCTTCCCGCCCGTGCTTGCTGTCCTGGAGGAGCAGACGTGACGCAGCAGACAGCCGATGAGCGACCCGGCATTGCAGCGGCCATCATCGTTCACGAGGGACGCGTTCTGATGGTCCGGCGTCGGGTCAGCGAGGGGAAGCTCTCCTGGCAGTTCCCGGCTGGCGAAGTCGAGCCCGGTGAGATCCGTGAGGACGCCGCCGTGCGGGAGACCAAGGAGGAGACCGGTCTGGACGTCTCCGCCGTCCAGCTGTTGGGCGAGCGTGTCCACCCGGCAACGGGCAGGCTGATGTCCTACACCGCCTGCGAAGTGATCAGTGGAATCGCGCATGTGGCGGACACCGAGGAACTGGCCGAGCTTGCCTGGGTGGCACACGACCAGATCCCCGAGTATGTCCCGTACGGGCTGTTCGGGCCGGTGCAGCAGTACTTGGATGCTTGTCTCGCCAGTTAGCCGCTTCGTGCACGAGGCGTCCGAAATACGTGACGGGCCTGACCGGGGGAACCGGTCAGGCTCGTCACGCAATGCGCGGGTGGTGTTCTCAGCGGCGCGGTGCGCGTGGTGCCGGACTCGTTGTGAGGTGCGGTGCAACGGGCTGCTGGTCGGCGGCTCGGCTGGCCTGGGGGGCTTTCGGGGCCGGGGCGTAGGCGGGGAGGTCGGCTGTGCGGCGTAGGCGCCAGACGAGGACTTCGCTGATGGAGTCGGCGGTGTCGAGTTCCCGGTGGGCTGCGGCTTCGGTGAGGAGAGCTTGGGTGTTGTGGCCGGCTTGTGCTGCGTCGGTGAGGGTTGCGGCCAGGGCGTTCCAGCCTGGCTCGGCCAGCACGGTGTCGGCGAGTTCGGGCAGCGCGGTGCGAAGGGCTGCCTCCTGGTGGCGGCGTAGTGACGGTGGGATGCGGCGGCCGCGCTCCTGCAGTGCTGCGAGGGGCGCGGCGGCGGCTTGCCGATAGGCGGCCCGGAGATGTTCGGCAGCCTGGCCTGCGGCTTCGGCCTGCTGGGAGTGGTGGCGCTGTGCGTGCCAGCGGGATGCCGCGACGGCGAGGAAGACCAGCGTGTCGATGACCATCGCGGTGCCAGCACCGTCTTCGCCCCTCCCGAACGCCGGACCACTGCGTACGAGCTCGCGAGCCGCTCGGCGGAGCTGCTGGGCATGGCGGAAATCGGCCCGGGTGTGGGAGCGGGAGGCCCGCTCGAAAGCCCAGGCCGCATCCCGTAGTTGCTGGCGGGTGTGGAGGGCCGAGGACTTGGCGAGGGCGTCGAGGACTTCGCCGGTGGCGGCGATCTGGGCGGCGACTGCGCCCTCGTCGCCCTGGTCGAAGGCGAACAGCGCTGCCCATGCCGCGTTGGTGGCTGTGCGTCGGGCGTCCGCAGGTGCGGAGCGGGGGGCGGGGCGGTGTTCCCGAGGGTCGTCGTTGGCCGGCTCGGGTGTGGCGGGGTCTGTGGTGAAGCGTTCCTGGATGCGGGGCAGGGAGAGGTCGGGGGCGAGTTCGGAGCCGGAGTAGTAGATGGGTTCGCGGCCTTTGTTGCGGTCGCCGGGCAGGGCGACGGTGTAGCCGCGCAGGTCTCCGGAGGGCAGGACGCGGGTGCGGACCAGAAGGCCGGCGTCCTTGAGACGGTCGAAGAACTCCTGCTCGCTGGCGGCGCCGGCCACCGCGCGGCGGACTGTTTCGCGCAGCTCCTCGCGCGCCGTGAGATCCCGGCCCTGGCGCTCGGCTTTGTGTCGTTCGGCGCTGGTGGGGCGTTTGGCGGCGGTGCCGTCGCCGGGGGTGACGCGGCGCAGTCCGTAGTCGGCTTCGATGCTGCGGGCTTCGGTCTGGGCGCGGCGGGCTTCGTTGTGGCGGCGGGGGCGGCGGCCGTCTTCGCGGACGAGGGTGGCGATGATGTGGATGTGGTCGTCGGCGTGCCGCACGGCTGCCCATCGGCATGCGGTCTCGTCGCCGTCGGGGGCGATGCCGGTGGCGGCGACCATGCGGCGGGCGATGGCCGCCCAGTCCTCGTCCGCCAGGATGGGATCTTCGGGGGCGGCGCGTACGGATAGGTGCCAGACGTGCTTGTCCGGACGTCGGTTCTCCGCAAGAGCGTTGACCGGCTGGTCCAGCAGACGCGCAAGACGAGCGTAGGTGGCCTGCGGGTCGCGTCCCGGGTCGGGGGTGAGTGGATCGTAGGCGGCTATCAGGTGGGGGTCGATGTGTTCCTCGTGGGTGCCGGGGCCGTAGAGGTAGCGGATCAGTCCGGCGGTGTCGCTGCCGCGGTTGTGGATGCTGGGGATCATTTCGGGGCGCCGCCGTCGCGGTGGGCGAGCAGGGCGTCAGCGGCGTCCTCCATGCGACGGGCTGCTCCGTGAACCGCTTGGGCCGTGGCGTCGAGGTGGGGCGTGTCGGCGCCCGAGTTGAGGGCCTTGGCGACCTGGTTGAACAGGCCGTGGATGCGGCCCAAGTGCCGACGCGCGGCGAAGATCTCGTCGAGGACTTCCCGTTCGGTGGCGATCTCGGCGGCGGTACGGGTCAGGTCGCGGGCGGCCTTGTCGACGGCGTAGGCGAGGAAGGCGGCGTTGCTCATCCGGCAGTGCTCGGCGGCTGTGCTGAGGCGGGCGAATTCGGCATCGTTCATGCGGCAGCTGGGCTGGTGCGGACGCAGCTTGTCCTGGCGCGGACGCTGACGCTTGCGCGCGAGGGATACGGCCGGCCTGTCCCCTCCCTGCTGCGGTCCGCCCTCGGCCGCAGCCTCCTTGCCCGGCGCCCCCTGGCGCGGGGCATTCCCCGCCACCTCTGGGGCGGGGTTCCCGGGAGCATTGCTCCCGGTACAACTTGCTGCGCTGTTAGGGGTGGGGGGCATCTCCTGCTGCTTGGTGGGGAGTTCGTAGTACGGGTCGTGCATGGGTTGGGTCTCCGTGGGGTGTTGGTGTCACGGCCACGCTGTGCGCGTTCCCCGTATCCCAGCGCTGGTCTGCGCGGGGACACGGGGCGAGCCGGGAGGGCGGGCGATCGGTTGGATCGCGGGATCAGGTGGCGCCGACGGGAGCTGCGTCGATCTCGCCCTGCCGCTGAGAGGTGGCCCCGTCGAGTTCGGCTTGAAGGATGTCCTTGATCTTGTCCGCTTCCTTCCTGCCGATGGTGAGGCCCTTGCTGCGGAAGGTGTCTTCGATGTGGCGGCGCGAGGCGCGGTCATTGCGTCCCAGTGGTGCGGTGCGGGCGATGGAGAGCCGTTCGGCGGGGATTTCGCTGGGCTCGTGGCCTTGTGGCTCGGCGGAGGGCTGCGGGGCCGTAGCCACATCGGTGGTGTCCGAAGCCGCGTGAGCGGGATCGTCAGCCACATCGGGAACAGTTGGCTCCTGTGCGCCGTGGCCCTTGTCGGCGAGAGTCGGGGGCACGGCGGTGTCGGCCTCCTGCGGGCGAGGAGTGGGGTGCCGGCGGATGACGATGTAGAGGTGAACTGCGCCCGCGAGGGCGAGCGGGGCGATGGCGGACAGAGCGCCGACGGTGAGGTCGCCGAGCCTGAGGCCATCGTCTTGGTGGCTCTGCTCGTTGAGGCGTACGGCGTGCAGAGCGTTGGCCCAGATGCTCGTCACGGTGGCCAGGCCGACGAGAGCCCACACGTACAGGCGGGAGCGCAGCGGGGCGGTGCGGAGCATGAGGAGGGCGCCGACGCCGATGGCGATGAACCCGTCGATCACGAGGGGGAAGGCGTAGGTGAGGAGCCCGCGGATGTGGATGGCGACGGCCATCTGCCGCAACGCGTCGTAGGACAGCGCGAAGCCGATCGTGCCGAGCAGGGCGATGCCGCCGCGGATCGCTGTGGTGCCGTGAATGGCGGTCGGGGTTGCGGGCATGTGGGTGGTGCTCCTGAGGTGGTGGTGCGGGAGGGGAGAGGCGGGGCGTTCACGGCGTTCACGAGGGGGGCGTACACGCGAGCCCCCTTCTAAAGGGGGGCTCGCGCGTGAACGCTCTGTCGCGTGTAGGGCGTGTACGGTCGCGTGAACGTTTGACCTGCGGTTTTGCGGTACGCGTGAACGCTTTGGGCGGGCGTGGAGGGCATGGCGGCGAGAGGGGCGCGTGAACGGTCCGGGCCCGGCCGGGCGGGGTCAGGAGACGACGCTCATGTGCCGCACGGTGGTGTAGTAGCGGGCCTGCTGGCCGCCTCCGCTGCCGCCCGCGATGCCTTCGGCCTTCGTGGCTTTTCCGGCTTTCACCAGGCGCTCCAGCTCGCGCCGGGCTTTTTCGACGGCGCCTCGGGAGGGTGTGGTCTCTCCGGTGAGGAGGGTGGCCAGGTCGCGGGTGGTCAGCCCACCGGGGTGGGCGGCCAACAGGGCGGACGGGTCGAGGGCCGGGTCCACGGTCGTGGTGCCGTGGGTGTGGTCGTGCAGGAGCTGGAGCGGTCCGATCTCGCCGGTGCACATCTTCAGGTGGTGCAGGGTGACGGCGGGGTCTCCGGAGTCGCCGGAGAGGAACAGGACGCTTCCAGCGCCGGAGGTGAGCCAAGTGGAGCCGTAGACCCGGTCCAGGGTGGGGCGTTGGCCGCGTGGGGCGTCGGCGGTCGCCTTGCGCTGGTGGTGTAGCTCCATGATCTCCACACCGTTGCGGATGGCGCGCTGGCGGGCGTTGTTGAACGCCACGGCGAGGGCGTCGTCGACGAGGGTGCTGATGGCGTCCTTCAGGCTGTCGATCACGATGGTGTCGGCCTGGTGGGCGGCGGCGAGGTCCGCGAGGAGGTCGGGCTCCTTGTCGAGGGTCGCGGGCAGCGGGCCCTGCCAGACGGCCAGGCGCTCCCGCAGCAGCGGTTCGTCGGGCGCATCGATGCCGCGGGCCATGGCCTTGGCGATCTGCTTCGGTCGGTCCATCGCCAGGTACAGCACCCGCTTGCTGGGGGCTACCGGCATGCCGAGGACGGTGTCCCGCAGGCCGATCCGGGCCAGGACGACCTGGTGTGCCAGCGTCGTCTTGCCCACCCCCGGCGCCCCGACGATCATCAGGCTCTCGCCCGAGCCCCAGGCGACCTTGTCGGGTGTGCCCCACAGCGGCTCCGTCTCGGCGCCGGTCGCGGTGACGAAGTGCCAACCATCGGTGAGGAATTGGGAGAGGCGGCCGTGGCCGGAGGCGAGGGCACGCTCGCGCTCGGCGCGTATCTCCGACTCGATCCCGCTGCGGATCACGTCGGGGTCGGCGCCCGGCTCCTGGGCGCGCTGGAGGGTGCGCAGGCCGGCGGCGCTCAGGCGGCGCAGGTCGGCCTTCCTGCGGATGATCTCCGCGTGGTAGACGGCGCCGCTGATGCCGGGGGAGGCGCCGGCGAGCTGGTGTGTGTAACCGGGGCCGCCGACGCGCTGGAGGGCGTCCAGTTCCCCGAGGCGGTCGTTGACCGCGATCGGGTCGGTGGGCCTGCCCTGGCTGTGCAGGGAGAGCAGGGCACGCCAGATCGTCTCGTGGGCGGGACGGTAGAAGGCGTCGTCGCCGAGGACGGGTCGTACTTCGTCGATGGCGGCGCTGTCGTGCATGCAGGCGCCGAGGACGGCGCACTCGGCGTCCACGTCGTGCGGGGGCTGCGACATGGACGCGGGCATGGGCGGGGTCGTACTGTGGGGCACGGAGCTCCTCGACTGCGGGCCATATGGGGCGGCAACCCCGGCTTCGCAGGAGATCGTTCAGGGATGGGCGGTCATGAGGTTCGCGCTTGAGCCCCTCGGTGTTCGCTTCACCGGGGGGCTTTTTGCTGCGCGGATCGTGGGGTGAGGCGGGCTCCTGCGGTCGTGGTCGGGCGGCTGGGACCACAACAATGCCACACGAATGCCGATTGCAGAAACCCTTTGCGAACCGCAGCATGGATGCTACTGTTGAGTCGTTCCTGCAAAACGCAGAAGAGTGATGCCTGAGGAAGGAGGGATTGATCCATGACCGACGCGGAAGCGGACGGTGCCGAAGAGGGGGTTCTGCTCAGAGGCGAGGAGAACGTCGCCGCCCGGCTGAGGGTCGAGCGGGAGGCCAGGGGCTGGAGCACCAACTCCCTGTCGGACCGCATGAACGAGGCCGGGTACGAGATGAACCCGTCCGCGGTGTGGCGGATCGAGAACGGCAAGCGCCGGGTCAACCTCGACGAGGCGATCGGCTTCGCCGAGGTCTTCGGCGTCTCGCTGGACAACCTCGTCGGACCGCCGCGGCTCGCCGCCAAGGCCCGAGCGATGGAACTGATCGAGAACGTCGTCCGCGCGTTCCGTGAGACCCAGCGGGCGGGCGCCGCCTTCAGCCAAGCCCGAGACGCCTTCGACGCCTACCTCGCGGAACACCCCGACATTCGAGACGAAGCCGAGGTCATGGTCGCCAGCGCCTTGGCCGACGAGGCCATCCCGAACTTCGCTCAGGCGTTCCACCTCACTCAGCCGCCCAACGAAGCATCCGACGACGAGCCCGGAGCCAGCCAGGACCACTGACCGGCTGGCCAACCTGGCCTGCTGCCACAGACCACCCCGGCCCTGGGGCCCGCGAATCCCCGGTCCAGGGAACACAACACATTCCGCCCATCCCAAGAACGACCCGGCGGAGTGCGGTGTTGCCGCGCCGCACCCGCCAGACGAGGACCCACCCTTGCGTCGCCCGGCGATACCCCACGCCTCCATCCAGACCCCGAAGTCCGCGAAGGAGGTGATCACCCCCACCCCCGACCCGCTCCTCAGCCCCGCCGAGGCGGCCGAGCACCTGGGCACCGGCGTCCGCTTCATCCGGCGTCTCGTCCAGGAGCGCCGCATCCGCTACGTCAAGGTCGGCCGCCACGTCCGCATCCGCGCCAGCGTGCTGGACGCGTACATCGACGACCACACCGTCCCCACTCTCCGCGAAGCGCGCTCGGCCTACCGGAGGGCGGCTTGATGACGGCCCGCAAGCCGCAGCGGCGGCGTGAATTCGGGACCGTGCGCCGGCTTCCCTCCGGCCGATGGCAGGCGCGCTACTGGGCACCGGACGGCAGCCGCCGGACCGCCCCGGAGACGTTCGAGTCCAAGACCGACGCGCAGATCTGGCTCACCCTCACCCAGGCCGACATCGAGCGCAAGCACTGGATCGACCCCGACGCCGGTGCGGTCAACTTCGAGGCGTACGCGCTGAAGTGGGTCGATGAACGCGGGCTGTCCGCGACCACGGACGAGCTGTACCGCCGCCTCCTGCGACTACACATCCTGCCCACCTTCGGCCCGATGGACCTGGACGAGATCACCCCGCCCGGCGTCCGCACCTGGCGGGCCGAGCGACTCCAGGCCACCGGCGCGACCACGGTCGCCAAGTCCTATCGCCTGCTCAAGGCCATCATGGAGACGGCCACCGACGACGAGTTGATCCGCCGCAACCCCTGCCGGATCAAGGGCGCGGGCACCGAGAAGGCGAAGGAGCGGCCCACCGCGACCGTCGAGCAGGTCGACGCGCTCGCCGACGCGCTCGGTCCGCGCTGGCGGCTGATGGTCTACTTCGGCGCCTACGGCCCGATGCGCCCGGAGGAGCAGGCGGCCCTGCGCAGGACCAACGTCACCCTCGACCCCCTCGCGGTCAAGATCCGGGAAGCGGCGCCCGAGCTGACGACCGGCCGCCGCGTTGAGGGCGACACCAAGTCGGACGCGGGCGTGCGCACCATCTACCTCCCTGGCTTCCTGCACATGGAGGTCAAGCGCCACCTCGACTGGTTCGCTGAGAAGGGCCTCGACGGGTTGCTGTTCGTCGGTGAGAAGGGCGCCCCGTTCCGGCGATCCTCCTTCGGCCGCAAGTGGCGCAGGGCCCGAGCGCAGGTCGGCTTGCCGGACGACTTCCGCTTCTACGACCTTCGCCACACGGGGCACACTCTGGCCACCCGGGCCGGTGCCACCCTCAGGGACGCCATGGTCCGCGCCGGCCAGTCCTCGGAGCGGGCGGCGCTGATCTACCAGCACTCCGACGACCAGCGGCAGCGGGAGGTCGCCGGAAGCATCGACGCGAGGGTTCGCGCGGACCGCGGCAAGGCGATGGAGCGGCGAGTGCACAAGAAGGAAGCCTGAATGTGTGGGTGCGGGACATATCCCGCACCCACCATCGCCTGAATTGGGGCTAACTGTTCTGGTCGCCCGATCGACTGCCGTAGCGATCGCTTTGCAGGCGGAGGAAGTCGTCGAGGGACATGTAGCTTCCGCCACTGCCGACAGGGCCTCCGTGAGTGGGCGGCTTAGGCCCGGAAGGCGACGAGCGGACTCTCCTAGCAAGGGCGATTACGCCGTCGACAGCAGAAGCCAGTGCACGCGTGGACTGGTCATCGAAAGGCTGCCCGGCGATGGAGTAGCAGGCGTTGGCGATACCGAGGACGAGTGGCTTATCCATGAGGTGCTGCAATCTGCCTTGGAAGACGCTCTCGACGACGGCTGCATCGATGTTCGCCCCGTTGACCCAACTCAGTTGCACGATTACGTCGGCGATGTGTCGGTAGGACCCGCATGAGCGGTAGCCGGAATTGAGACCATGTTGGATTGCCTGTGACCGTGCGTCTTGCAACAGTGAGAGCACGTGTTGCGCCTCACCTTCGACGTCTTCCCAGTTCGGCTGGTCAGAAGGAGGCGTCCGTGTGATGGCGGCTGCGGCAGCTGTTCTGGTGTGCAGCCTACTGAGCGCCTGATCCGCCATGTCGGTTGCCCACCTCGACAGCGCTGGGTCTGGTGCGGATCCCCGCGCCCTGTCTTCGACGGCGGTCTTGATCTCGGTGATCCATCGCAATGCCGCGCGCGTGCCAAGTTGGTCGGCGACGTCGAGAGTTGCTAGCGGGAGGAGCATGTCGGGTGCTGATGCAACGGCCTTGGCGGCGCTTGCCGCGAGCGCTGGTTGCTCGTCGGCTGCTCGTGAAATGACTGTGAGTCCCTGCCGCCGTTGCTTTTCCTCCAGCGCTGGATTCTGGAGGACGTCGGCGATGAACTGGTGATCGCTTACTTCTTCGACCTCGCTGATGACTTCTCCAGCAAGGAGGTCGGGGCCGATGGTTCCCCAGCGTGCGCCGCCGGCAGCCGGATACAGAGCGGTGAGCATTGCTTCGACGGCATCCACGAGTTGTGCGTCTGGACCTGCCCCTTCCGGAAGGCCACGGTGGTGAGCCTCCAGTCCAGCTGTGATGGCGGCTCGTGCGGATGTCCTATTGCTGGCGCCGAGCAGACTTTGAGTTGCGACCATGGCCGGCAGGAGGCCAGGCTGGCGGCGGAAGACATCGTCGAGCCCGCGCGCACGCGCAATCCGGTGCCAGTAGCGCTCCTCGTGGGCCAAGAGCACGTTGACCGGGTCGCCGTACTCTGCGAATGCTGGGTTTTCCTCCGTGAGGACATCGGCGAGAGCGGTTACGTGCAAGGAAAGCCGAGTGGGGCGCATCGCATTTGCCTCAAGGCGCTTCGGCTTAGACTCTGGGGCTGTGGCAGAAGCCCAGTCGTCCTCGATTCCAGCGTCCTTCAACGTGCGGATGCGTTCTTTGAACGAACTCCGCGCGGCCTCGTATGCAGCGACAGAGGTCTGGGGCTCCACGCAGTCGTTTACCTCGACGTGGAGCCCCGTCCCCATCGCAGTGTTTCCCTGGTGCGTGCGACGAAACGGGGGCCACCAACTGCCTTCATCGCGCGCCAAGAGAAGTATGCGAACGGGATGGGCCGTGCCCCAACCCTGAGTCAGAACGGTCAGCAACTCCTCGACCTGGTTTAGACGCGCTTCCGCATAATCGACGACCAACAGCATCGGCCGGTTCGCTGTGGCCAGGGCCGCGTATTGATCACTTCGTTGGGGCGTCTCGGATAAGAATCCGCCCGTCCAGGCTACGGAAGGGTCGAGGTTGGACTTCTCCTCGGTGAGACGGCGTAGCAATTCACTGGCCAACCGTGTCTTGCCGACGCCGCCCGTGCCAGTGATCGCGGCTACGTCGACCCTGCGATTGGATTTACACCATTGCGCCAAGAGCGCGGACTGCTCGTCCATTCCTGTCAACGGGACCACCTGAGCATGGGCCGAGAGCAGGTAGGAAGCGGACAGTCGCGGATCGGGCGGATCGTCAAGCAGCCCTCGAAGGTCGGCAGGTTGAAGGCGGGCTGGTCGGCCGGTGGCGGTGCTCAACGTCTTGGCGAAGCCTTCGGCTGCGAGGAGCCAGCAGGCTGGAGTCGCGATAAGTAAGGAAGCCTGCCAGTCTTCGGGAGCCTGAGTGGCAAGGCCGACTAGCAGTCCCTCGCAGAAGATCCCAGCACCGGACATGCCCCGCCACATGGCGGACTCGTTGCCATGGGGGCCGTCCACCTCGAACGCATAGCGCTGGGTCCGGGAAGCCGTCGTCGGATCAATGTGTCCGTGGACGACTTTCGGGTCGCTGACCATGACTTCCTTTGACCTGCGAAGGAAACGTCGTCGCATAATCTTGGGAAAGCCGACGGCCGTGCACAGGGGCCTGTTACCCGGGTGCTCGCAGGTGAGCTCTCCCCATCTCACGATCGGCACTCCCGCTCCGAGGTTCCCTCGGTCGGCCTGAAGCAGCGCGCTGTCCAGCTCTGCGTCGTGCCAAATCACCTGTGCCTCTACAGTTGACCCCCCTTCGAGGGCACGGACCAACACCGGTCGACCGTCTGGACCTTGTCGGCAGGACACATGGGCTGCGGTGAGGATGAGGCCAGGGGCAATGATGCTCCCGGAACCGAACGTCCCATCACGAGGATTGTGGACCTCAACCGTCCGTTGGCGGAGGAGTGCGCTCACGCGGGTCTCTCAGGACAGGGGTGCTTCGCCCGGGAGCGAGTCGAACCCTCGCCCCTCATCCGAGATCAGATGGTCCTCCGCACGATGCAACTGCAGGTTCACGGTCAGCTTGTGGGTCTCGGTCTTTTCCCGTTCACCGCGTGCGTCGGCGGAGACGACGAACGCCTTCACTCCGCCGCCCGCAGAGGCCGAGTGCCGTAGCTCGATGCCGAGGTCAAGCGTCACGTCCTTGACCGTGAAGCGGAAGGGCGATCCCTCGCCGTCCCGTTGCGCTGCTGCGAGGCCGTCGCGGACGGCCTTGAGCGCCTCGGCCAACTCGGTACCGCTGGATTCCATGTTGTCCCCCTTATCTCCGGGCACCAGTAGGCCAGTTGGCCACTGACGAGCGCTACCCAAAGCCTGGAACCGGTGCACTTCGCAAGCGCAAGTCGGCAATTATTCGATGCTTCGGTGGTGCACGTCACATGAATTGCGTCTCGCCATTCGAGATCGATGGCCGGCGCGGGGGACTGGGGGCAGCTTGTCGCCCCATAACTCGCTGGTTCCCGCCGAGTTGGGGCACGTAGAGGGCACGCGAGCCCACAGCAGGTCTAGACAACAAGCAAGCCCCAGGCCATTGACCTGGGGCTTTTGCGTGGAGCGGGTGACGGGAATCGAACCCGCGCTCTGAGCTTGGGAAGCTCATGTTCTACCATTAAACTACACCCGCGTAACACCGCCCGGTCTGGAGTGAACCAGTCTGGAGGCGGAGCGTCCTCGCACACTCTACCCCATCGCCGTACCGCGGTGCATTTGGCATGTCCGGGTGGGGACGGGGTGTCCGGGGGCGCCGTCGGGGAGGTGGTGCGGCGGGCTCCGCGGGGCGGTACGCGGGTGCGCGGCACGGGAGTTGAGGCGTACGGTGGGGCACCGGAGTGCCGCCTTCGAGTGCACCCAGTTCATCCCCTAATGTGGCTTTTGTTGTCCACGCAGTTGGGAGAGGGACTTGATGGAGCGCACCGTCGTACGTTGTGCCGAGGGGCACGTCTTCAGCACCGCTTCGTTCCCCATGCAGACCACCGACCGGCTCGGTCCCGGGCGGCTGCTGCGCTGCCCGCGCTGTGCTCGGCTGCGGCACTCGGTGCCGGTGGAGCACGCCAAGCGATAGCGGCGGTCGCGGGGTCGCGGTGAAGGTCGGCGGCGATCTTCAGGCGTGACGTCGAGGTGAGGTTCGTGCGGCCCGGTCCCCGATGGGGGCCGGGCCCTCGTCGTACGGAGGGGTGGGCGCGGGCGCGTATCCTCGTCTGCGTGCTTCTCTCAGACAAGGACATCCGGGCCGAGATCGACGCCGGTCGGGTGCGCATCGATCCCTACGACGACGTGATGGTGCAGCCGTCCAGCATCGACGTGCGGCTCGACCGCTACTTCCGGGTGTTCGAGAATCACCGCTACCCGCACATCGACCCCGCCGTCGAGCAGGCCGACCTGACTCGCGAGGTCGTGCCGGAGGGCGACGAGGCGTTCATCCTGCACCCCGGCGAGTTCGTGCTGGCCTCGACGTACGAGGTCATCTCGCTCCCCGACGACCTCGCCTCCCGCCTGGAGGGCAAGTCCAGCCTGGGCCGGCTGGGGCTGCTGACGCACTCGACCGCCGGGTTCATCGACCCGGGGTTCAGCGGGCACGTCACGCTGGAGCTGAGCAACGTCGCGACGTTGCCGATCAAGCTGTGGCCGGGCATGAAGATCGGGCAGCTGTGCATGTTCCGGCTGGCCTCGCCGGCGGAGCACCCGTACGGCAGCGAGCGCTACGGCTCGCGGTACCAGGGGCAGCGCGGTCCGACCGCGTCGCGGTCGTTCAAGAACTTCCACCGTACGCAGGTGTGAGGCGGGGCCGGTGCGGGCCCCGGAGACGAGGAAGAGGTCTGGGAGAGTCGTGGGTGACGTGCGGGAGAACCTGACGTACGAGCTGTTCGGCGGAGCGATCCGCGAGCTGGCGCAGACGATCGCGGATGACGGGTACGAGCCCGACATCGTGCTGTCGATAGCCCGGGGCGGCGTGTTCGTGGCCGGTGGGCTGGCGTACGCGCTGGACTGCAAGAACATTCACCTGGTGAATGTCGAGTTCTACACCGGGGTGGGCACCACCTTGGAGATGCCGGTGATGCTCGCGCCGGTGCCCAACGCGATCGACTTCTCGGACAAGAAGGTGCTGATCGCGGACGACGTCGCCGACACCGGCAAGACGCTCAAGCTGGTGCACGACTTCTGCCAGGGCACCGTCGCCGAGGTCCGCAGCGCGGTGATCTATGAGAAGTCGCACTCGCTGGTGAAGTGCGAGTACGTCTGGAAGCGCACGGACGACTGGATCAACTTCCCGTGGAGCGTCGAGCCGCCGGTGGTCCGGCGCGACGGTCAGATCCTCGACGCCTGACGCACCGCCGCACGACCTTCCCGCGAGCCCGCCGTTCCGGCGGGCTCGCGGCGTTTTGTGGCGCGCCTTTCGGCCAGTTCTGTTCCGGGTGTTCCACCGGTCACTACCTCCGAGTAGAAACCGGCGGTAACAGCAGACCGGAGGGGAGGTCCAATGGTGCGTGCGAGACGCGGGCCGCAGTGGAGCGGACGGGGGCGAGGGCGGCGGTTACGGGCCGCCGTGGCGGTGTCGGCGGCGGCGCTGACCGCCGCGTTCACGGTGACGGCGGGCGGTGCGAGCGCCGCCCCGGCCCGGACCGCGACGGTGGGCACCGCAACGACGGCCGGGCGGCCGGCCGTTGCGCCGCTGTCGCCACAACTGGAACGGATCCGGGCACAGGAGGCGACGAAGCTGTACGGCGACGCCGCCGTGCGGCCGCTCGACGAGCGGAAGACCTCGTTGATCTCGCTGGGCGACAGCGAGATCGCCGGGGAGGGTGTCGGGACGTACGAGCCGGGCACCGACGGGCCCACCAACTGGTGCCACCGGTCGCCGGATTCCGCGATCCACCGGACCGGCATCGCGGCGGACGTGACGTACAACGTCGCGTGCTCGGGCGCGTACACCGGCAACATCCGGATCGGCGGCAGCAAGCAGTACGCCGACGAACTGGTGCAGAGCGACAGCCTGGCCATCGCGGCGCGCAACACCCGGCTGAAAATGGTCCTGCTGGTCGCCGGCGCCAACGACGACCTCCAGTTCGGGCCGGTGATGACGGACTGCGTCGAGCGCTGGTTCCTGCTCCAGGGCACCTGCGAGCCCAAGTACCAGCCGGGTTGGCAGGCCCGGGTCGACGGGCTGGTGCCGAAGGTCGAGGCGACGGTGCGGGACCTGCGGACCGTGATGCGGGACGCCGGGTACGCCGACGGCGACTACCGGTTCGTGGTGATGTCGTACCCGAGCCCGATCGGTCCGGACGTCGAGGACAACCCGAACTTCCCCGGGAAGATCCCGGGCGGGTGCACCGGGTACACCTCGGACTCCGGCTGGGGGCGCAACGCGGCGGTGCCGGCCTTCGAGCGCGGCATGCGCAAGAGCGCGCAGGACACCGGCGTCACCTACCTTGACTCCTCGCGGCTCTTCCACGGGCACGAGGTGTGCATGTCGGACACCTGGGCCCGCGGGCTGTACGTGAACATCACCAACCCCTTCCCGCCGGACGCCAATTCGGTCCGGCAGTCCTTCCACCCCAACGCCCGCGGGCACGGCGCGTTCGCGTCCTGCCTGACGCAGCTGTACGCGGCGCCGCAACTGCGCGAGGCGTCCTGCGCCGACCCGGCGAACACCGGGCGGCCCGAGCTGTACCCGGGCGCCTGGGACGACGCCTACCGGCCGCTGAAGAACGCCGCGACCGGGACCTGCGTGGACGCCACCGGCGGGCTGTCCCGCAACGGCACCGCGGTGGGCGGCTGGGACTGCAACGGGCAGCGCAACCAGGGCTGGTGGTACGACCAGGGCCGCAAGTCGCTGCACGTGGAGCTGACCCAGGCGAGGTGCCTGGACGTGCCGGGCGCCCGCTACGAGGCCGGCGCCGCGCTGGTGCTGTGGAACTGCTCGGGCGCGGCCAACCAGCAGTTCGCCCGGGACGGCGGCACGCTCCGCCCGACCGCGGCCCCCTCGCTGTGCCTGACGCTGGGCGCGGCGAAGGACCCGCTGCGGCTCCAGAAGTGCGACGGGTCGGCGGGCCAGCGGTTCGCCTGACCGGCCGCCGGAAGCGGTGAGCGGTCCTGCCGCGACACGACGAGGGGCCCGCTGCGGGAGACGTCGGTGACGTCCCTCCGCAGCGGGCCCCTCAAGCCGTGGCCGGACCGCTTCGCGCGCTTGTTACAGCGTGCCGAGCTTCACCAGGGCCAGCAGCGCGACCAGCTGGATCGCGGAGGCGCCCAGGGCCTTGGGCCACGGCAGGTCGTGCGACTTGCTGACCATGGAGGTCAGCAGGTAGCCGGTGGCGAGCCAGGTGGCCCACCCCAGCACCTGCACCAACGGGCTGTCGCCGCCCAGGAACATGGCGAAGAGCAGCCGCGGCGCGTCCGGGATCGTCATGATCAGCATGGACAGGCCGACGGTCGGCTGCCAGGCACCGTCGCCGCCCAGCTGGCGGGCCATGGTGTGGGTGACCGCGCCCAGGATCAGGCTGCCCAGGATGAACATCACCGAGGTGATCAGCACCCACGGGACGCTGTTCCCCATCGTCTGGTTGAGCACGTCCTCGCGGGCCTTGTCGAAGCCGAAGACCGCGAGCAGGCCGTAGACGAAGGTGACGATCAGCGCCGGGGCCCACAGGGCGTGGTCCCGCATCTGCCAGAACGTGGGCGTGGGCCGCAGCACGACGCCGGACAGCAACTGCTGCCACGGCAGCCGCGGGCCGGCCGGGGGCGCGCTGGTCTGGCCGGCGCGGTAGGTGCCGCCCGCCGCGTACTGGTCGTCGGCCGGCCCGTAGCCGTCCCCGTACGCGCCGTAGGCGTCCGGGGCCTCGCCGACGCTGAACTGCTGGGTGTGCCCCGGTGCGTTGTTGAGGTTGTCGTAGGCGGGATGCGTGGGCTCCGCCGTCTGGTAGCCGCCGTCGCCGAAGTACTCGGGCTGCCCCTGCGGGCCCGGCCCGCCCTGGGGCGCGCCGTACGCCTGCGGCGCCGAGGGCCACTGTCCTTGCGGGGGCTGCTGCCCGTACGGCGCCGGCGGGCCGTACCCGTGCGGCTCCTGCTGCCCCGCCTGCTGTCCGTTCTGCGCGGGTCGGGCATCTCGTCCGCGCCCCATCCTGAATCCAGCCACGCCTTCGAAAGTACCTGGTCCCGCTGCGCGGGTGGGGCCGCGTGGAGGGGCATCGGCCCTTTGGGGCCGAGCTGTGACATCCCCTAGGGGGTTCCCCTCGGGGCTTCGCCCCGCGTTGTCGGCCGGTCCCGCCGTGCGGCGTCTCGCCGTTGCGCCTGCGGCGGGCGTTGCCGCTGCGCGGGGCTTGTTGGGGTGCGGTGCCGGGTTGGCGGGAGGTGGGGTGCCCGGACTGCTGCGCTTTACGTCCGGGCACCCCACCTCCCGCCAACCCGTCTCCTCCCGTGGGTGGGTGGAGGAGAGGCACGTCGGGGGTACGCCCGGCGGGGCCGGTGCGGGTTCGTCGGTGAAGTGAGACGGACACCGGACCCCTCACCCTGGGGTCCCCTCACCCGTATTTCCCCATCCCTCAACGGGAGGTGGCGGGCCGGAGGGGGTGGTGTGCAGGACGTAAAGCGCAGCAGTCCTGCACACCACCCCCGCAGGCCCGACACCGCACCCAAACGCCCCGCGCAGCGGACCCCGCCCGCGCCGCAGGCGCAAAAGCGAACCACCACGGCGGGACGGCCGACAACGTGGGAAGAACTCCAAGGCGGCGGACGGGGCGCCGTCAGGTCACTTCACCGGCTCCGGCTCCGGCGCGTCCGCGGGCTCCTCGTCGTCGGACGGGGGGTCCAGCGGCGTCCTGACGGAGTCCAGCAGGAGCTGGGCGACGTCCACGACCTGGATGGACTCCTTGGCCTTGCCGTCGTTCTTCTTGCCGTTGACCGAGTCGGTCAGCATGACGAGGCAGAACGGGCAGGCGGTGGAGACGATGTCGGGGTTGAGGGAGAGGGCCTCGTCGACGCGCTCGTTGTTGATGCGCTTGCCGATCCGCTCCTCCATCCACATCCGGGCGCCGCCGGCACCGCAGCAGAAGCCGCGCTCCTTGTGGCGGTGCATCTCCTCGTTGCGCAGGCCCGGGACCTTGCCGATGATCTCGCGCGGGGGCGTGTAGATCTTGTTGTGGCGGCCCAGGTAGCACGGGTCGTGGTAGGTGATGAGGCCCTCGACCGGGGTGACCGGGACGAGCTTGCCCTCGTCGATGAGGTGCTGGAGCAGCTGGGTGTGGTGGATGACCTCGTAGTCGCCGCCGAGCTGCGGGTACTCGTTGCCGAGCGTGTTGAGGCAGTGCGGGCAGGTCGCGACGATCTTCTTGGAAGCCTGCGGCTTCTTCGTCGACTCGTCCTCGCCGTCCTCGCCGAAGGCCGCGTTGAGGGCTTCGACGTTCTGCTGGCCGAGTTGCTGGAAGAGGAACTCGTTGCCCAGGCGGCGCGCGGAGTCACCGGTGCACGCCTCGTCGCCGCCCATGATCGCGAACTTCACGCCCGCGATGTGCAGCAGCTCGGCGAACGCCTTGGTGGTCTTCTTGGCGCGGTCCTCCAGGGCGCCGGCGCAGCCGACCCAGTAGAGGTAGTCGACCTCGGTGAGGTCCTCGATGTCCTTGCCGACGACCGGGATCTCGAAGTCGACCTCCTTGGTCCAGGCCAGACGCTGCTTCTTGGCCAGGCCCCAGGGGTTGCCCTTCTTCTCCAGGTTCTTGAGCATCGTGCCCGCCTCGGACGGGAACGCCGACTCGATCATGACCTGGTAGCGGCGCATGTCGACGATGTGGTCGACGTGCTCGATGTCGACCGGGCACTGCTCGACGCAGGCGCCGCACGTGGTGCAGGACCACAGCACGTCGGGGTCGATGACGCCGTTCTCTTCGAGGGTGCCGATCAGCGGGCGCTCGGCCTCCGCGAGGGCGGCGGCCGGGACGTCCTTGAGTTGCTCCTCGGTCGCCTTCTCGTTGCCCTCGGCGTCCTTGCCGCCACCGGCGAGCAGGTACGGGGCCTTGGCGTGCGCGTGGTCGCGCAGCGACATGATCAGCAGCTTCGGGGAGAGCGGCTTGCCGGTGTTCCACGCGGGGCACTGCGACTGGCAGCGGCCGCACTCGGTGCAGGTGGAGAAGTCCAGCAGGCCCTTCCACGAGAAGTGCTCGACCTGGGAGACGCCGAACTGGTCGTCCTCGCCCGGGTCCTCGAAGTCGATCGGCTTGCCGGCCGACGCCATCGGCAGCAGGGCGCCGAGCGCCGTGCCGCCGTCCGCCTCGCGCTTGAACCAGATGTTGGGGAAGGCCAGGAAGCGGTGCCAGGCCACGCCCATGTCGGTCTTGAGCGCGACCGTGATCATCCAGATGAACGAGGTGGCGATCTTCAGGCCGGCGAAGAAGTAGGTGAGGTTCTGGAGCGTGCCGACGCTCATCCCCTTCAGCCACGCGACGACCGGGTACGAGATGAAGAACGAGGCCTCGTAGCCGTCCACGTGGTGCTGGGCGCCCTCCAGGGCGTGCAGCGTGAAGATGCAGATGCCGACGATGAGGATGACGGCCTCGACGAAGTACGCCTGGCCGAAGTTGGAGCCGGCGAAGCGGGACTTGCGGCCCGGCCGGTTCGGCTTCGACAGCTGCCGGATGACGATCAGGGCCAGGATGCCCAGCGTCGTCATGGTGCCGACGAACTCGACGAAGACGTTGTACGGCGTCCAGTCGCCGATGATCGGCAGGAGCCAGTCGGCCTTGAAGAGCTGTCCGATGGCGTTGACGATCGTCAGCAGCAGGGAGAAGAAGCCCACCGCCACGAACCAGTGCGCCACGCCGACGACGCCCCAGCGGTTCATCCGGGTGTGGCCGAGGAACTCCTTGACCACGGTGACCGTGCGTTGCACGGGCTCGTCGGTGCGGGTGCCGGCGGGGACGGGCTGGCCGAGCCGGACCTGGCGGTAGATCTGCAGGATGGCGCGGCCGAATAGCGCGACGCCGACCGCGATTAGGACCAGCGACACGATGATCGCGGCGAGTTGCATGGGAGGCTCCTCGGACCTGCGAGAGCGGAGAAATCTTCAGGAATCCGCGCGATCGGAACGGCCGGGCCGTGGAGATCTGAGCGGAACTACTAAGCGGTAACTTTTCGGGTCTGCGCTGAGGTTACCCAGTATTCCGGGCCCCATGAAGCCGCCCGGCCGGTGATCTGTGTCGCGCGGGCAACCGCCGGGCGGCCCCCGGGCGTCCTCCGCAGCGACCCGATGACGATAAGCGCGACATAAAACTTGAGCGCCTCCGACTCAGGTCTGTTGACAGGTTCGGATCGGTACTGCACCCTTGAGCCTGTTCCACTCAAGTCAGCTGGAGGAATCGAAATGGCACGTGCGGTCGGCATCGACCTGGGCACGACGAACTCCGTCGTCAGTGTTCTCGAAGGCGGTGAGCCCACCGTCATCACCAACGCCGAGGGCGCCAGGACCACGCCGTCCGTCGTCGCCTTCGCCAAGAACGGCGAGGTGTTGGTCGGCGAGGTCGCCAAGCGCCAGGCGGTGACCAACGTCGAGCGGACGATCCGTTCGGTCAAGCGCCACATGGGCACTGACTGGAAGATCAACATCGACGACAAGGACTTCAACCCGCAGCAGATGTCTGCGTTCATCCTGCAGAAGCTGAAGCGGGATGCGGAGTCCTACCTCGGCGAGAAGGTCACCGACGCGGTCATCACCGTCCCGGCGTACTTCAACGACTCCGAGCGCCAGGCCACCAAGGAAGCCGGTGAGATCGCGGGCCTCAACGTCCTGCGCATCGTCAACGAGCCCACCGCGGCCGCCCTGGCCTACGGTCTGGAGAAGGAAGACCAGACCATTCTCGTCTTCGACCTCGGTGGCGGCACCTTCGACGTGTCGCTGCTGGAGATCGGCGACGGCGTGGTCGAGGTGAAGGCCACCAACGGTGACAACCACCTCGGTGGTGACGACTGGGACCAGCGCGTCGTCGACTACCTGGTCAAGCAGTTCGCCAACGGCCACGGCGTGGACCTCTCCAAGGACAAGATGGCGCTCCAGCGCCTGCGCGAGGCCGCGGAGAAGGCGAAGATCGAGCTGTCGTCGTCCAGCGAGACGACGATCAACCTGCCCTACATCACCGCCTCCGCCGAGGGCCCGCTGCACCTGGACGAGAAGCTCACCCGCTCGCAGTTCCAGCAGCTCACCGCGGACCTCCTCGACCGCTGCAAGACCCCGTTCCACAACGTGATCAAGGACGCCGGCATCCAGCTGTCCGAGATCGACCACGTGGTCCTGGTCGGCGGCTCGACCCGCATGCCCGCCGTCGCCGAGCTCGTCAAGGAGCTGACCGGCGGCAAGGAGGCCAACAAGGGCGTCAACCCGGACGAGGTCGTCGCCATGGGCGCCAGCCTCCAGGCCGGTGTCCTCAAGGGCGAGGTCAAGGACGTCCTCCTGCTGGACGTCACCCCGCTGTCCCTCGGCATCGAGACCAAGGGCGGCATCATGACCAAGCTGATCGAGCGCAACACCACGATCCCGACCAAGCGCTCGGAGATCTTCACCACGGCCGAGGACAACCAGCCGTCCGTGCAGATCCAGGTCTACCAGGGCGAGCGCGAGATCGCGGCGTACAACAAGAAGCTCGGAATGTTCGAGCTGACCGGCCTGCCGCCGGCCCCGCGCGGCGTCCCGCAGATCGAGGTCTCCTTCGACATCGACGCCAACGGCATCATGCACGTGACCGCCAAGGACCTGGGCACGGGCAAGGAGCAGAAGATGACCGTCACCGGCGGCTCCTCGCTGCCGAAGGACGAGGTCAACCGCATGCGTGAGGAGGCCGAGCGGTACGCGGAGGAGGACCACAAGCGTCGCGAGGCCGCCGAGACCCGCAACCAGGGCGAGCAGCTGGTCTACCAGACCGAGAAGTTCCTCAAGGACAACGAGGACAAGGTGCCCGCCGAGGTCAAGACCGAGGTCGAGTCCGCCGTCGGCGAGCTGAAGGAGAAGCTCAAGGGCGAGGACACCGCCGAGATCAAGACCGCCTCCGAGAAGGTCGCGGCCGTCTCCCAGAAGCTGGGCCAGGCCATGTACGCCGACGCCCAGGCCGCCCAGGGTGCGGCCGGTGCCGAGGGCGCCGCCGGCGGCCAGCAGGCCAAGCCCGAGGACGACGTGGTCGACGCCGAGATCGTCGACGACGAGAAGCCGAAGAAGGACGGTGCGGCGTGACGGAGGAGACCCCGGGCTTCGACGAGAAGCCCGACGTCCCTTCCGACGCCGCTTCCGAAGACGCGGCGCAGGCCGAGTCCGCCGACAAGGCGGGCTCGGCCCCGGCCGGGGACGTCCAGGACGTAGCGCTCCAGGCCCAGTTGGACCAGGTGCGCACCGCGCTCAACGAGCGCACCACCGACCTCCAGCGGCTCCAGGCGGAGTACCAGAACTACCGCCGCCGGGTCGAGCGCGACCGGGTGACGGTCAAGGAGGTCGCCGCGGCGAACCTGCTGTCCGAGGTGCTGCCGGTGCTCGACGACATCGGTCGGGCCCGGGACCACAGCGAGCTGGTCGGCGGCTTCAAGTCGGTCGCCGAGTCGCTGGAGACCGTGGTCGCCAAGCTCGGGCTGCAGCAGTTCGGCAAGGAGGGCGAGCCCTTCGACCCGACGATCCACGAAGCCCTGATGCACTCGTACGCGCCCGACGTCACGGAGACGACATGCGTCGCCATCCTGCAGCCCGGGTATCGCATCGGTGAGCGCACGATCCGCCCCGCGCGGGTCGCGGTCGCCGAGCCGCAGCCGGGCGCGCAGGGCGCCAAGTCCTCCTCGGAGGAGGAGGCCAAGGGCGCCAAGGGCGGCAAGGGAGCCAAGGGTGCCAAGGCTGCGGACAAGGAAAACGGTGGCCCGGAGAAGGGCTGACGTACGGGCTGAGCAGGGATCCGCCCGGAAGGAGGGACGTCGAGGATGAGCACCAAGGACTTCGTTGAGAAGGACTACTACAAGGTCCTCGGCGTCCCCAAGGACGCCACCGAGGCGGAGATCAAGAAGGCGTACCGCAAGCTCGCCCGGGAGAACCACCCGGACGCCAACAAGGGCGACGCCAAGGCCGAGGAGCGCTTCAAGGAGATCTCCGAGGCCAACGACGTGCTCGGCGACGCCAAGCGCCGCAAGGAGTACGACGAGGCCCGGGCGCTGTTCGGCAACGGCGGCTTCCGGGCCGGCCCCGGCGGCGGGAGCTTCAACTTCGACCTCGGCGACCTCTTCGGAGGCGCCGGGGGCGCGGGCGGAACCGCCGGGTCCGGCGGCTTCGGCGGCGGGATCGGGGACGTCTTCGGCGGCCTGTTCAACCGCGGCGGCTCCACCACCACCCGTACGCAGCCGCGCCGCGGCCAGGACATCGAGTCCGAGGTGACGCTCAGCTTCACCGAGGCGGTCGACGGGGCCACGGTCCCGCTGCGGATGTCCAGCCAGGCGCCCTGCAAGGCGTGCTCCGGCACCGGCGACAAGAACGGCACCCCCCGGGTCTGCCCGACCTGCGTCGGAACCGGCCAGGTCAGCCGGGGCGGGGGCGGCGGGTTCTCGCTCACCGACCCGTGCGCCGACTGCAAGGGCCGCGGCCTGATCGCGCAGCAGCCCTGCGAGGTCTGCAAGGGCAGCGGGCGCGCGTCCAGCGCCCGCACGATGCAGGTCCGCATCCCCGCGGGCGTCGCGGACGGGCAGCGCATCCGGCTGCGCGGCAAGGGCGCCCCGGGCGAGCACGGCGGCCCGGCCGGTGACCTCTACGTGGTCGTCCACGTCGACGCCCACCCGGTCTTCGGCCGCAAGGACGACAACCTCACCGTCACGGTGCCGGTCACCTTCCCGGAGGCCGCGCTCGGCGGCGAGATCAAGGTGCCGACGCTGGGCGGCCCGCCGGTCACGCTGAAGCTGCCGGCCGGCACCCCCAACGGGCGCACTATGCGGGCCCGCGGCAAGGGCGCGACCCGCAAGGACGGCACCCGCGGTGACCTGCTGGTCACCATAGAGGTGGTCGTTCCCAAGGACCTCGGCGACAAGGCGAGGGAAGCGCTGGAGTCCTATCGCGAGGCGACCGCGGGCCCGGACCCGCGGGCGGAGCTGTTCCAGGCCGCGAAGGGAGCATGAGATGGACAGCCGGGGCGGGCAGCGTCGTAACCCCTATGAACTGACCGACGAGTCACCGGTGTACGTCATCTCCGTCGCGGCCCAGCTCTCCGGCCTGCACCCGCAGACCCTGCGGCAGTACGACCGCCTGGGTCTGGTCTCGCCCGACCGTACCGCCGGCCGGGGTCGTCGTTACTCCGCCCGCGACATCGAACTGCTGCGCACCGTCCAGCAGTTGTCGCAGGAGGAGGGCATCAACCTCGCCGGCATCAAGCGCATCATCGAGCTGGAGAACCAGGTCGCGGCCCTGCAACAGCGGGTCGTCGAGCTCCAGGGCGCCCTGGAGGGCGCGGCCAGTGCGATGCAGCAGCGGGAGGCGGCGGTGCACGCCTCCTACCGTCGCGACCTGGTGCCGTACCAGGACGTGCAGCAGACCAGCGCGTTGGTGGTCTGGCGGCCCAAGCGGCCGTCGGACTGACGCCGTAGCGGATGCGGCGAAGGGCCGGGGTGGGCGCACCACCCCGGCCCTTCGTGCGTCGCGGGACCGGCGACGGCCCGGCGCACCGGGCCGTGCGGGCTCGGCGGTCAGCGGCCGTCGTAGCCGGCCGTCGGCATCGACAGTCGGCGGTGCACCTGCGACTTCATCGCGAGGGTGTAGACCGGCTCGTCCAGGTCGGCGGTCTCCAGGCGGACGCCCGCCGCCGCGCAGCGCGCGCCGAACTCGTCGGCGCCGTCGATGGCGTACTCCAGGGCCCGGCGGTTGGGGGTGACGAACACGTCGACCAGGCCCTCTTCGACGTCGTGCCACAGCGCACTGTGGTCGGCGCGCAGCTGGTGCAGGCTGAGTTGGCAGGTCAGCCGGTAGTCACGGGCCGCCGCCCACTGCTTGCACATGGCGTGCTGGCTGCGGTCATCGACCAGGAACGGATCCTCGTCCAGCTCGGACAGCGGCATCAGGCAGGCGATCGCCGTCACTCGGACCGAGTTCATCGTGCCCTCCGGGGCGTGGCGACAGTGGGGGCGACGATACCCCCGCCGAGGGCCCTGGGTGGAGGGGCTGTGCCGGGCGGCGAGGCGTATCCGCAGGCGTGGCAGATCTTCCAGCCGTCCTGGTTCACGGCCAACTGGCCGCCGCACCGGGGGCAGTTCTCTGCGGTGGGGCGGGGGCGCACCGTCCGTTTGCCCGGTGGGCGGCGCGGAGTCGTCGTCGTGTTGTCCAATGCCGACGCCATGCGGCCTCCAGCTGCCGTTTTTCCGCCCGGGACAGGGCCGATGCCGCCCGTCGATGTGCGGAGGTGTTCGGTTCCTGCCGTTCTTGAGTACCAGGTGGGTGCGGAAGGGCGGATCCGGAGGGCATGGTTTCGGACAGGTCCAGACCTGTCCGTGATGGGGGGTGCCCGGCGCTCAGGCCCGGCCGAGGGCCTTGGTCACCGCGATCTCGATCATGACGCGGTCGGGGTTGGGCTGCGGGGTCCGGTCGTACCGCTCGGCGTACCGGCGCACCGCGTCGGCCACCGTCTCCGCGTCGGTCCGCACCCGGGCGATCCCCTCCAGGGTCGCCCAGCGACCGCGGTCCACCTGGCACACCGCGACCCGCGCCCCGTCGGCGCCGGCCGCGAGGACGTTCTTGACCTTGGTGCTGTCCTTGCGGGTGATGATCCGCGCGAGGCGCTGCTCGGCGTCGTAGGTGACGCCCACCGGGACGACGTGCGGGGTGCCGTTGGCCCGCAGGGTCGTGAGGGTCGGCATCAGGTACTCGCCCCAGAAGGCGAGGTACTCGGGGGTGAGCGCGCTGAGGTCGTGGGCCATGGGGGCCAGGTTAGTGGGGGCCGCGGCGGACGGCCCCGGCCGGTCACGCGAAGTCGGTCGTCTCCAGGTCGAAGGAGAAGGGGGCGGGGAGGGGGAGGGGATCACCGAAGGGGGCGGTGTGAGTGGTGAGGTAGTCGTCGCCCTTCGGCTCGCTGAAGATCGTGACCGCGGACTTGCCGCGGTCGACGAGAAGGTAGAGGGGAACGGCGCCGCGCGCGTAGGCGTGGCGCTTGGCGACACGGTCATTGCGGGGCCTGCTCGATGTCACCTCGACGACCATGGCGACGCCCTTGCTGGGCATCCATGGCTCCGCCCCCCGGAAGAGACGCATCGCGTACGGGGCGATGGTGGCGTCGGGGATCACGTGGTCCGCGGGCTGGCCGTCCGTGCCGGCAAGGACGAGCCCCTTGTACCCCGAGATCTGCATGTCGGTCGCGGACCTTCGTGTCACCTGCATGCCGATGATGCCCAGGTAGTCCTCATGGTCGCCGTCCGTCGGCGGTGTCACGACAATTTCCCCCTCGATGAGCTCGGCCCGGAAGCCTGCCGGAGTTTCCAGGGCCAGAAAGCCCTTGAGGAGGGAGTCGTCCTGCGTGGGCATCGGCTCGTGTGCCATAGCCGTCATGCTGCACCTCCTTGCGGTCGAAGGCCAGCGTCGCTCGGTTGGTCAATGTCGTAGGCATATTCATCGACGTTTCGCTCGCACGAGTGAGCCTTGAGTGGAGTAGACTCAACTTATTGCACGTTGGCCAAGGCAGGATTGGATAGGAAGCGCGCGGAGCGCCGGAACGCACGAGGAGGACCAGGCAGACGTGGACGCCGAGCTGACCAACAAGAGCCGGGAGGCGCTGAGCGCCGCCAACGAACGGGCGATCGCCGGCGGGCACGCGGACATGACGTCCGCGCACCTGCTGCTGGCGCTGCTCGCCGGGCAGGACAACGAGAACGTCATGGACCTGCTGGCGGCCGTCGAGGCGGACGCCGCCCCGCTGCGGTCCGGCGCCGAGCGGCAGCTCGCCGGGCTGCCGAGCGTCCAGGGCTCGACCGTGGCCCCGCCGCAGCCCGACCGCGAGCTGCTGGCCGTCATCGCCGACGCCGCGCAGCGCGCCAAGGAGCTGGGCGACGCCTACATCTCCACCGAGCACCTGCTCATCGGCATCGCCGCCAAGGGCGGCCGCACCGGTGAGCTGCTGGAGCAGCAGGGCGCCACCGCCAAGAAGCTGCTGGCCGCCTTCGAGGCCAGCCGCGGCGGGCAGCGGGTGACCGGTCCGGACCCGGAGGGCACGTACAAGGCGCTGGAGAAGTTCGGTACGGACTTCACCGCCGCGGCTCGTGAGGGCAAGTTGGACCCGGTCATCGGCCGGGACCAGGAGATCCGCCGGGTGGTGCAGGTGCTCTCCCGTCGGACGAAGAACAACCCGGTGCTGATCGGCGAGCCGGGCGTCGGCAAGACCGCGGTGGTCGAGGGGCTGGCCCAGCGGATCGTCAAGGGCGACGTCCCCGAGTCGCTGCGCGACAAGCGGCTGGTCTCGCTGGACCTGGGCGCGATGGTCGCGGGCGCGAAGTACCGCGGTGAGTTCGAGGAGCGGCTCAAGACCGTCCTGGCGGAGATCAAGTCCAGCGACGGGCAGATCATCACGTTCATCGACGAGCTGCACACCGTCGTCGGCGCGGGCGCCGGGGGCGACTCGGCCATGGACGCGGGCAACATGCTCAAGCCGATGCTGGCCCGCGGCGAGCTGCGGATGGTCGGCGCGACCACTCTGGACGAGTACCGCGAGCGGATCGAGAAGGACCCGGCGCTGGAGCGGCGTTTCCAGCAGGTCCTGGTCGCCGAGCCGACCGTCGAGGACACGGTGGCGATCCTGCGCGGCCTCAAGGGGCGCTACGAGGCGCACCACAAGGTCCAGATCGCCGACTCCGCGCTGGTGGCCGCGGCCACCCTCTCCGACCGCTACATCACCTCCCGCTTCCTGCCGGACAAGGCCATCGACCTGGTCGACGAGGCCGCCTCCCGGCTCCGGATGGAGATCGACTCCTCCCCGGTCGAGATCGACGAGCTCCAGCGCGCGGTGGACCGGCTGAAGATGGAGGAGCTGGCGCTGCGCAACGAGACCGACGCCGGCTCCGTGGCGCGGCTGGAGAAGCTGCGCAAGGACCTCGCCGACAAGGAGGAGGAGCTGCGCGGCCTGACCGCCCGTTGGGAGAAGGAGAAGCAGGGCCTCAACCGCGTCGGCGAGCTGAAGGAGCGCCTCGACGACCTGCGCGGCCAGGCCGAACGCGCCCAGCGTGACGGCGACTTCGACACCGCCTCCAAGCTGCTGTACGGGGAGATCCCGTCGCTGGAGCGGGAGTTGGCCGAGGCGGCGCAGGCGGAGGCGGAGCAGTCGGCGGCCAAGGGCGCCGGCGGTGCGAAGGAGCCGATGGTCAAGGAGGAGGTCGGTCCGGACGACATCGCGGACGTGGTCGGTGCCTGGACGGGCATTCCGGCCGGGCGCCTGCTGGAGGGCGAGACGCAGAAGCTGCTGCGCATGGAGGAGGAGCTCGGCAAGCGGCTGATCGGTCAGGGCGAGGCGGTCCGCGCGGTCTCCGACGCGGTGCGCCGCACTCGCGCCGGCATCGCCGACCCGGACCGGCCCACCGGCTCGTTCCTCTTCCTCGGACCGACCGGCGTCGGCAAGACGGAGCTGGCCAAGGCGCTGGCGGACTTCCTCTTCGACGACGAGCGGGCGATGGTCCGGATCGACATGTCGGAGTACGGCGAGAAGCACAGCGTGGCCCGGCTGGTGGGCGCGCCTCCCGGCTACGTCGGCTACGAGGAGGGCGGCCAGCTGACGGAGGCGGTCCGCCGTCGCCCGTACAGCGTCGTCCTGCTCGACGAGGTGGAGAAGGCGCACCACGAGGTCTTCGACATCCTGCTCCAGGTGCTCGACGACGGGCGCCTCACGGACGGCCAGGGCCGCACGGTCGACTTCCGCAACACCATCCTCATCCTCACCTCCAACCTCGGTTCCGCCTTCCTGATGGACCCGCTGCTCAAGGAGGAGCAGAAGAAGGAGAAGGTGCTGGAGACGGTCCGGTCCGCCTTCCGCCCCGAGTTCCTCAACCGCCTGGACGACGTCGTCGTCTTCCACCCGCTCGGCACCGACCAGCTCCAGCGGATCGCCCGCATCCAGCTGGACCACCTCCAGCGCCGCCTGGCCGACCGCCGGCTCACCCTGGACGTCACCGACCGGGCGCTGACCTGGCTGGCCTGGCTCGGCCGGGAACCGGTCGCGGGCGCCCCGGCGCCGGACTTCTCCTACGGGGCCCGGCCGCTGCGCCGGCTGGTCCAGACCGCCATCGGTGACCAGCTGGCGCGCGCCATCCTGGCCGGCGACGTGCTCGACGGGGACACCGTCCGGGTGGACGTGGCCGAAGACGGCGAGCGACTGACGGTCCGGGCGGTGCGCCCCGCCGCCTGATCGACGGCCACCGCCGCCCCCGGCGGGGCCGCCCGCCGCCCCCATACGCGCCGGTCCGCAGTACCGGGCTTGCCAGGACCGGGCGCGTATGGGGGAGGATGGCAGGGTCCATACGAAGGGAATTCCACGGTGAGCATCGACCCGTCCTCGATTCCGAATTTCGGGGGCCAGCCCGAACCGCAGCCGTCGGGGCCTGATGGTCCCGTCGTCCCCGACCAGGACCTGGTCAAGCAGCTCCTCGAGCAGATGGAGCTGAAGTACGTCGTCGACGAGGAGGGTGACCTCGCCGCCCCGTGGGAGCAGTTCCGCACGTACTTCATGTTCCGTGGAGAGGCGGAGCAGGAGATCTTCTCCGTCCGGACGTTCTACGACCGCGTCCACGGCATCGACGAGAAGCTGAAGCTGCTGGAAGCGATCGACGACTGGAACCGTCGGACGCTCTGGCCCAAGGTGTACACCCACACCCACGACGACGGCAGCGTCCGTCTGATCGGTGAGGCGTCGATCCTGATCGGCACCGGCGTCTCGCTCGAACACTTCGTGTCGAGCACGGTCAGCTGGGTGCGTGCCTCGATCGAATTCGACAAGTGGATCGTCGAGCAGCTCGGTCTGGAGGCCGAGATCGAAGGAGACTCCGACGAGAAGCCGGGCGACGACGAGGCCTGAGACCCCGTCCGCGCCGCGGCTGCCCGGGCCCCGGAACCGACCGTCGTCGGTCCGGGGCCCGTGTCGTGCCCGCCCGCGGGGCCGACGGCCCGGCCGTCTCACAGCGGCATCGCCGCGAGGGTCAGCAGGTACGGCCCGTAGCCGAGGGAGAGCGCGGCCAGCCCGCCGGTGATCACGGCGGTGGTGCGCCGGCGGGCCCGGGCCAGCGCCAGCGCGGCCGGCAGCAGCAGCGGGAAGGCCGGCAGCAGGAAGCGCGGTTTCGACGCGAAGTAGCCGGTGCCGCCCAGCGCCAGCACGACCAGCACCGTGACGTAGCCGAGCACCGCGGCCGGCGGCCGGTCCGCCGCCAGCAGCACGTACAGCAGCAGCGCCACCGCGACCACGGCGAGCGTCATGAGGTACGCCGGCGGGGCCCCGAGCAGCACCAGCCGCCGGACCGCCCGCAGCGCGTCCCGCCCGCAGTCGAAGCGCGAGCCCCAGCGCGCCTGCACCTCGAAGTACCCGAGCGGGCCGCGGCCGGTGCGGCGCCCGACCCACAGCACGTACCCCAGCCATCCGACCGGCGCCAGCAGCGCGGCCGCGCACAGCCGCCGGCCCGGTACGTGCCCGTCGGGCACGCGTCCACCGGGTGCCGGGCGCCGCACCGGCCCGCGCCGCCACTGCTGCCACGCCCGCACCGCCACCGCCGCCTGGACCGCCGCGACGATCGCCAGCGCGCTGGGCCGGGCCAGCCCCGCCAGCGCGGCCAGCGCCCCGGCCCCCAGGAAACGGCCGGTCAGTGCCGCGTACAGCGCCCAGGCGGACAGCGCGGTCAGCAGCGCCTCGGTGTACGCCAGCGATTCGACGACCGCGTGCGGCAGCACCGCCCACAGGACGACGAGCAGGGTCCCGGCCCGCCGCCCGTGCAGCCGCTCCCCCACCGCGAAGATCCCCCAGGCCGCCAGCAGCGCCGCACCCCAGGCGACCAGCAGTCCCGCGGTCAGCGCGTGCACCGGGAGCGCCGCGCCGACGCCCCGCACCAGCCACGGGAACAGCGGGAAGAACGCCAGGTCGGCGCCCGGCACGTCGGGCCACCGCCCGTCCGGCGCGGCCATCCCGTAGCCGTGCTGCGCGATGCTCAGGTACCACTGGGAGTCCCACGACCCGCCCAGCAAGGACCGCGGGTGCCGTCCGGTGCGCCAGGCCCACGCCGCCACGCACGCCGCTCCGGCCAGCCGGATGCCGACGAACCACAGCAGTGCCGTTTGGGCCCGCCGCGCCGCGGCGCCGACCCGTCCCCACGGGGTTGCGGACGCCGCCGCCACGCCCCCGGTCCGCTCCACGGTCTCGGCGACCACCAGCCACCTCCGCTCACCCGGCTCGCCCCGCCACCGACTCTCGGCGCCGGTGCCCCGCGCCGCGAGCGGGGTGGGCGGATCGGGTGGCGACACGGCGTCCGGGGCGCGCGACGGGCCCCGGACGGTCGCGGTCCGGGGCCCGAACGGGCGCCCGCCTACAGGCGCTTCAGCCGTCCCGCCGCCTCCTGGAGGACGGCGGTGCCCTTGCAGAAGGCGAACCGGACGAAGGGCGCGCCCTGGTCCTGGTGGTCGTAGAAGACGGCGTTGGGGATGGCGACGACGCCGGCGCGCTCGGGCAGGGCGCGGCAGAAGGCGAAGCCGTCCGTCTCGCCGAGCGGGCGGATGTCGGTGGTGATGAAGTAGGTGCCGGCCGGGCGGAAGACCCCGAAGCCGGCGTCGGCGAGGCCGGTGGCGAGGATGTCGCGCTTGGTGCGCAGGTCGTCGCGGAGCCCGGTGAAGTAGGCGTCGGGCAGGGCCAGTGCCTCGGCCACGGCGTACTGGAACGGGCCCGCCGAGACGTAGGTGAGGAACTGCTTGGCGGAGCGGACCGCGCTGATCAGCTCCGGGGCGGCGGTGACCCAGCCGACCTTCCAGCCGGTGAACGAGAAGGTCTTGCCGGCCGAGCTGATGGTGACGGTGCGCTCGCGCATGCCGGGGAACGAGGCGATCGGCAGGTGCTCGCCCTCGAAGACCAGGTGTTCGTAGACCTCGTCGGCGACGACCAGGAGGTCGCGCTCGACGGCCAGTGCGGCGATCGCGGCCAGCTCGTCGCGGGACAGCACGGTGCCGGTGGGGTTGTGCGGGGTGTTGAGGAGGATCAGGCGGGTCTTGTCGGTGAGGGCGTCGCGGAACTCGTCGAGGTCGAGGTGGTACGTGCCGGTCTCCGCGGACGGGCGCAGCGTCACCGGGACGCGGCGGCCGCCGGCCATGGCGATGCCGGCGGCGTACGAGTCGTAGTAGGGCTCCAGCGCGACGACCTCGTCGCCCGGTTCGAGCAGGGCCAGCAGCGACGCGGCGAGGGCCTCGGTGGCGCCGGCGGTGACCAGGACCTCGGTGTCGGGGTCGTAGGAGAGCCCGCGGTGCCCGTAGAAGCGCTGCTGGTGGGCGGCGACGGCGGTGCGCAGCTCGGGGATGCCGGGGCCGGGCGGGTACTGGTTGCCGCGGCCGTCGCGCAGGGCGCGCACCGCGGCTTCGCGCACTTCCTCCGGTCCGTCGGCGTCGGGGAAGCCCTGGCCGAGGTTGATGGAGCCGGTGCGTTGGGCGAGCGCCGACATCTCGGCGAAGATCGTGGTGCCGAATGCGGCGAGGCGTCGGTTGAGCAGCGGTCGGTCCATGCGCGCCATCCTCCGCCGAACCTCTGGAGTTCCTCAACTGTGCTTTGCGCCGCCGAGGGCCGGGCATCAGCCCCGCACCAAGGACGACGAGGCCGCCGGCCAGGGCGGCCGCGCGGCGCAGGACGGCGCCGCGCCGGCGCACAGGGCGCCGACGGAGCGATGTCTCGCTTCGGGGGAGAGGAAGGAGGGTGAGGCGATGAGCTGGGGACCTGTGGTGGTGGTGGTGATCGTGATCGGCGTGGTGGGGGCGGTGGCCGCGTCCGTGCGCAACGACTCCCGTAAGGCGAGCCGCTCGTCCGGCAGGTACGGCGGCCGACAGAAGGCGTCCCGCCGCAGCACCAGCGGCAGCGGGGGGAGTTGGTGGGTGGCCGGCGGCGGTGCCGACGGCGGCTCGTCGTCGGGCGGTGGGCACCATTCCCACCACTCCTCCTGCGGCGGGGGCGGCCATCACGGCGGCCACTCCTGTGGCGGAGGTTCTTCCTGTGGCGGCGGTGGCGGCGGTGGCGGCTGTGGCGGAGGTTCCTGAGAGACACACCCGGGAGTGCTGAGGCACCCCCGCGGAGACTCGCACGCATGTGCCCACGACTGCGGAACGTACCCGTCCGCGGCCGTGGGCGCGCCTCTTCCCGGGCCCGTCGGGCCCCTGTACCGGGGGCCTCGGCGCCCCTGCGCCGGCACACATGCGACCAGCTCATGCGCCCTTGCATATGCGCCCGGCGCGTGGCGAGAAAACGCCCAACACCCATGGGGCGATGGGGTGTTGAACAGGTGAGCTGTACGGCCCTCTAGGGGATGGAAACCAGGGCGAAGATGGGTAAAAACGCTGTGGGCGCCACATCATCCGTGATTCCCTCTCCTTGAGAATCCCCCAGTTCTCGGACCCCGCGTGGGCACGAGCCGGCAGGCAGTCATTGATCCCTGATCCCCATCTCGGGCGGGCCGGCCCACCATCCACTGCGTGCTTGCGGAGCCGACCCATGCTCACCACCTTGAAAACGGCTTACACCGATACCCGCGCATCCGACCTGGCCTGGGCTCTGGGCAGGGAACCCCTGCCGGCACTGGCCGTACTGGACCTCCAACTCGACGACGCCCACGTGCAGTTGAGGCTGCTCGGAGCGTCGCACCAGGTGCTGCTCGAAGAGGAGCACGGCAACTGTTCCGAGACCGTCGCCTGTATGCCGGGCAGCAGCACGCCGCTGCCGCTCGGCGTGGCCAAGCGTCTGGGCGACTGGGAGTACGAGTTCGCCGCACACGTCGAGACGCTCTCCCGCGGTTCGTTCGCCGGCCGGGCGCAGGAGCTGTTGGCCCTGGTGGCCGAGCACCCGCACGGCCTCGCCGGCACCTTCCCCGGCTCGCCGCACGCCTTCACCGCGATGTTGGCGCAGCGGCAGCAGGGGCAGGTGCGGTGGCGCACGTGGCACGCGTACCCGCAGGAAGGGCGGCTGGTGGCCACCCGCACGCGGGTCGGGGTGCGGGCGGCCGTCGCCGTCTGACGGCGCCGATCCCGCCGCGGGCAGGGGGTGCGCGACGCCGCTACCGTCCATCCGTCAACTGGTGTGCACAGCAAGCACACTGCACTCGTGTGGGTGACGTGGAGCGACGAAATCGTCACGTAGCGTTCATGTCATGATCGACCCGCCAGAGCCCCTCGTCGTCGGCGCGCTCAGGCCGCCGGAGGCCCTGACGCCGGCGCGGCTGCCGGTGCCGTCCGGGCTCGGCCGGCTGCTCGTGCTCGCCGCGGTCTTCGTCTGCGCGGCCTGCGGACTGGTCTACGAGCTCGAACTGGTCGCCCTGGCGAGCTACTTGATCGGCGACTCGGTCACCCAGGCGTCGGTCGTGCTGTCCTTCATGGTCTTCGCGATGGGCGTCGGAGCGCTGCTGGCGAAACGGTTGCGCTGCCGGGCCGCGGTCGGGTTCGGCGTGGTCGAGGCGGTGCTGGCACTGGTCGGCGGCGGCTCCGCGATGGCGCTCTACGCCTGCTTCGCGTGGTTCGGCCAGTCCCGCATCGCGCTCGTGGCCTTCTCCCTGGGCATCGGCGTGCTGATCGGCGCCGAAATACCGCTGTTGATGACGCTGATCCAGCGGGTGCGCCGGCAGGACGCGGGCGGGGCGGTGGCCGACCTGTTCGCCGCGGACTACGTCGGCGCGCTGGTCGGCGGGCTGGCCTTCCCGTTCCTGCTGCTGCCCTGCTTGGGCCAGTTGACCGGGGCGCTGGTCACCGGAGCGGTCAACCTCCTCGCCGGGGCGGCGCTGGTGCTGTGGCTCTTCGGCCGCGATCTGACCCCCCGCGCCCGCTGGGCGCTGGTCGGCCTCAACGTGTTGGTGCTGGCTCTGCTGCTGGCGGGGATGGCGCTGGCCGGACCGTTCGAGCAGGCGGCCCGCCGGGCGGTGTACGGGGCGCCGGCCCGGGTCGCCGAGCAGACCGGCGTCCAGGAGGTGGTGCTGATCGGCGGCGCGGGCGGTCCGCACGGCGCCGGAGCCGGCTCGGGGCGGGGGAGGAAAGGTTCCGGCAGCCCCCTGGAGCTGTTCCTCGACGGGCGGCTGAAGGTCAGCTCGGAGACCGAACGGGGCTACCACCAGGCCCTGGTGGGCCCCGCGATGGCCGGCGGCCCGCACGCCCGGGTCCTGGTGCTGGGCGGCGGTGACGGCCTGGCCGCGCGCGAACTGCTGCGCTACCGCTCGGTCCGGTCGGTGACGGTCGTCGAGATCGACCCGGAGGTGGTGCGGTTGGCGCGCACCGACCCGGGGCTGTCCGCCCTCAACCGGCACGCGTTCGCCGATCCCCGGGTGCGGGTGGTCACCGGGGACGCCTTCGACTGGCTGCGCCGGCAGGGCCGGTCGGGCGGCCGGCGGCCGGCGCCCTACGACGTGATCGTCTCCGACCTGCCCGACCCCGGGATCACCGCCAGCACCAAGCTCTACTCCCAGGAGTTCTACGGCCTCACCGCGCGGATGCTGACCGGCGGTGGGCGGTTGGTGGTGCACGCCGGCCCGCCGCGCGCCCGGGCGGCGACGTTCTGGACGGTGGTGGCGACGCTGCGTTCGGTGGGCCTGGACACCCTGCCGTACCGCGTCCCCGGCCGGCGGCCGGACTTCTCCGGCGGACCGGACCGCGCGCTCGCGCCGGGCCCCCGACCGGACGGGGCGGGCGGGCCGGCCGCGCTGCCGTCGGACGGCGCCGGGTACTGGGGCTTCGTGCTGGCCGCCCGGCGCCCGCCGCGTCTCGTCGTGGCCCCGGACGCCCCGTCCACCCTCGTCCCCCTGAGCGTGCTGCGGGCCGGACGGCTGCCGCAGCCGCACCGGTCCGGGCCGCCCTCGACGCTCATGCACCCCCGGTACTTGCAGTGAGCGGGCGTCGCGCCGCCGGGGCGGGGCCGGTCCGCTGCCAGCCGGGAAAAGTCGCGCCGCAGCGGGCACGGGTGCCGCGGGTGCTGGGTAGGCTCCCATGTCATGGAGCATGAGGTGTACGTTCCGTTTCCCGTCCGGACCGTGCGGCAGGCGCTCACCGAACCGGAGCGCGTGGCGCGCTGTGTCCCTGGAGTCCAACTCGACGCCGATGCGGCCCCCCACCGTCCCGAGGGGCGGCTGCGGTTGCGCGTCGGGAGCTCCACCATCACCTACCGCGGAGCGCTGACGGTCAGCGGCGACCCGGCCGACGGCCCCGGGGACGGCGACCCGGCGGCGCCGGACGCGCTCGCCCCGGTGACCGTCGAGGCGAGCGGCACCGAGACCCGGGGCGACGGGACCGTGGCGCTGACGCTGACGGTCCACTTCGCCCCCGCGTCGGAGCCGGGCCCGGGGACGACGTTGGTGTGCGCCGGTGCGGTGCGCAGCGTGGGTCGGTTGGCCGCCGCCGACGAGCAGAGCGCGGCGACCGCGGGCCGCCGGCTGCTGGACCGCTTCGCGCAGAACCTCGCGTCGGACCTGACCGACCGGCCGGTGGACGGGGCCCCGGAGGGCGAGGGGCCCGCAGCGGTGCCGCAGAGCGTCTTCGACGCCGAGGTCCCGCCGTCGTCGCTCGATCCGTCGGGTGCCGCGGAGGACGACGTCAGCGTGGTGGCGGATCCCGACGAGCCGGTCGACGCGGTGGCGGACGACGTCCCCGAGGTGGCCTCCTTCGACGACGACGACGACGACGACGACGGCGACGGCGACGCCGCCGACGCAGACGACGAGTTCGACGTCGCGCCCGCGGAGGCCGCGCACGCCCGTCGGACGATGATCGGCCGCAGTGCGGAGGAGGTCGACCACGCCCCGCCGCGCGGCCGGTACGCGCCGGTGCCCGCGCCGGAGCCCGGCGGGAGTTCGGTGCCGCTGCGCTGGGCGGCGCCCGCCGCGGCGGTGGTGCTGGCCTCGGCGGTGGTGGTCGGACGGGTGTTGCGGCGGCGCCGGTGACCGGGCGGGCCGTGGGCCCTTCCGGGGCGTCGGCGCCGCGGCGCGGGCCCGCGCCCGCCCGGGTCCCGGCGTGCGACCGGTCGCACCGTTAGGGTCGCTTCCGTGAGCACCGAGAACACCACGCAGAGCGCGGCGCGGGAGCGCGGCGCGGACGGCGTACGGCTGTCCGCAGGGGACACCGAACTGACCGTGCACCCGGAGAACGGCTGCCGGCTGGGCAGCCTGCGGGTCGGCGGCACGGAACTGTTGCGGCAGGGGGCCAAGTATGGCTGTTTCCCGATGGCTCCGTGGTGCGGCCGGATCGACCAGGGACGGTTCCGCAACGGCGGCGACGTCCACCAGATGCCGGTCAACTCGCCCCCGCACGCCATCCACGGCACCGGTCGCAACCTCCACTGGCGCACCGCGCGGAGCAGTGACGCCGCGGCCGCCTTCACCTACGAGCTGGCCGACCCCGCGGCTCCCTGGCCCTATCCGGGGACCGTCACCCAGCTCGTCGAACTGGCCGAGGACGGCGGTTCGCTCACGCTCACCATGGGCGTCGAGGCGGCCGGCGACTCCTTCCCGGCGCAGGCCGGTTGGCACCCGTGGTTCCTGCGGAACCTCGGCGCGGGCGAGGACGTCCGGATCGACTTCGCCGCCGAGTGGCAGGAGGAGCGGGGCGGGGACCACCTCCCGACCGGCCGCCGGATCACCCCACGGCCCGGACCGTGGGACGACTGCTTCGGGATGCCGAGCGGCGTCGAGGTGACGCTGACCTGGCCGGGACGGCTCCAGCTGACGGTCGCCAGCCGTGCGGAATGGGTCGTGGTCTACGACGAGCAGGACGAGGCGGTCTGCGTCGAGCCGCAGTCCGGCCCGCCGAACGGTCTGAACACCACCCCCCGCCTGGTCACCCCGATCGACCCGCTGGAGGTCTCGACGACCTGGAGCTGGCGCGCCCTGTAGCCGCCGGACGTCGGGCCCGGGGCGCTGTCCTAAGCTCGTGCGCATGACTGACGACGTGCGCGGCGAGCTGCTGCAGCAGATCAAGGACAAGGCCGTGGTGCACGGCAAGGTGACGCTCTCCTCCGGCAAGGAAGCCGACTACTACATCGACCTGCGCCGGATCACCCTCGACAGCGAGGCGGCGCCGCTGGTCGGTCAGCTGATGCTCGACCTCACCGCCGACCTGGACTTCGACGCGGTCGGCGGGCTGACGCTCGGCGCCGACCCGGTGGCCACCTCGATGCTGCACGCCGCCGCCGCCCGCGGCCGTCGGCTGGACGCCTTCGTCGTCCGCAAGGCGCAGAAGGCCCACGGCATGCAGCGCCGGATCGAGGGCCCGGACGTCACGGGCCGCCGCGTCCTGATCGTCGAGGACACCTCCACCACCGGTGGCTCGCCGCTGACCGCCGTCGAGGCGGCGCGGGAGGCCGGCGCCGAGGTGGTTGCGGTTGCGACGATCGTGGACCGGGGCGCGGCGTCGGCCCTCGCCGACGCCGGCCTGCCGTACCTCACCGGCTACCAGCTCGACGATCTCGGCCTGAGCTGACGACCCGATCGGGTCGTTCCGGCTGACCTGCGATGTCGTCCCGGGCGCGGTGTTTCACGGGAAACCTTGGGCAGGTTCTCCCCGGAAACACCGGGCCCGGTTTCACGTGAAACGGCGTCCGCGCTGCCGAGGGCCGCCATCCGGGCGATGTGGAGCAATCCAGTGAGTCTGGGAAGATGTGCCACGGCGAAGTCGTCGCCCCCTGGTCAGGGCCAAGAACGCACACCCCGCACACACAAGGAGCGGACAGATGCCCATCGCAACCCCTGAGGTCTACAACGAGATGCTGGACCGGGCGAAGGCAGGCAAGTTCGCCTACCCGGCCATCAACGTGACCTCCACGCAGACGCTGCACGCGGCGCTGCGCGGTTTCGCCGAGGCTGAGAGCGACGGCATCATCCAGATCTCCACCGGTGGTGCGGAGTTCCTGGGCGGTCAGTACAACAAGGACATGGTCACCGGTGCGGTGGCGCTCGCCGAGTTCGCGCACGTGGTCGCCGAGAAGTACGGCGTCAACATCGCGCTGCACACCGACCACTGCCCGAAGGACAAGCTGGACGGCTACGTCCGCCCGCTGATCGCGATCTCCGAGGAGCGCGTCAAGGCCGGCCGCAACCCGCTCTTCCAGTCGCACATGTGGGACGGCTCCGCCGAGACCCTCGCCGACAACCTGGCCCTCGCGCAGGAGCTGCTGCCCCGCGCCGCCGCCGCCAAGATCATCCTTGAGGTCGAGATCACCCCGACCGGTGGCGAGGAGGACGGCGTCACCCACGAGATCAACGACGAGCTCTACACCACGGTCGAGGACGCGCTGCGCACCGCCGAGGCGCTGGGCCTGGGCGAGAAGGGCCGCTACCTGCTCGCCGCCTCGTTCGGCAACGTCCACGGCGTCTACAAGCCGGGCAACGTGGTGCTCCGTCCCGAGCTGCTGAAGGACCTCCAGCAGGGCGTCGGCGCCAAGTACGGCAAGACCGCCCCGTTCGACTTCGTCTTCCACGGCGGCTCCGGCTCCACCGAGGAGGAGATCGCCACCGCGCTGGAGAACGGCGTGGTCAAGATGAACCTCGACACCGACACTCAGTACGCCTTCACCCGCCCGGTCGCGGACCACATGTTCCGCAACTACGAGGGCGTGCTGAAGGTCGACGGCGAGGTCGGCGACAAGAAGACCTACGACCCGCGCAGCTGGGGCAAGCTGGCCGAGGCCGGCATGGCCAAGCGGGTCACCGAGGCGTGCGCCAACCTGCGCTCCACGGGCACCAAGCTGAAGTAGGCACCGGCCGCCCAGCGGCTCGACGGGCCCCGCAGCCGTACCGGTTGCGGGGCCCGTCGCCGTCCGGGACGCCGCCGTCGCAGGGGCGGGCGGCCGCGGAACGGGGCATGCTCACGGTATGGACGTACCGGCGGGGAACGAGCCGGGCGGGGTGCGGCTGGCCTCGGCGCAGGGCCGCTGGGTGCTGACGACCACCGTCCTCGGCTCCGGCATGGCGATGCTCGACAGCACGGTCGTCAACGTGGCGCTGCCCAGGATCGGCGCGGACCTCGACGCGGACCTGGCGGTGCTCCAGTGGACCGTGACCGCCTACATGCTCACCCTCTCCGCCCTGATCCTGCTGGGCGGCTCGCTCGGCGACCGGTACGGCCGCCGCCGGATCTTCGTCATCGGCGTGATCTGGTTCGCGGCGGCCTCGCTGCTGTGCGGGATGGCGCCGGGACCCACGGTGCTGATCACCGCCCGGGCGCTCCAGGGCGTCGGCGGCGCGCTGCTCACCCCCGGCTCCCTCGCCCTGATCCAGGCGGTCTTCCACCCCGACGACCGGGCCCGGGCGGTCGGCGCCTGGTCCGGTCTGGGCGGGGTGGCCGCGGCGATCGGCCCGTTCGTCGGCGGGTGGCTGGTGGACGGCGCGGGCTGGCGTTGGGTGTTCTTCCTGAACGTGCCGGTGGCGGTGGCCTGCGTGCCGATCGCGCTGCGGCACGTCCCCGAGAGCCGTGAGCGCGGGGCGGGCGAGGCGCGGGGCTTCGACGTGGCCGGTGCCGTCCTGGGCGCGCTGGCGCTGGCCGGCGTCACCTACGCGCTGATCGAGGCGCCGGGGCGGGGCGCCGCACCCGGCGTGATCGTGCCCGCGGTGGCCGGGGTGCTGCTCGGCGCGGTCTTCCTCCGGGTGGAACGGCGGCGGCCCGATCCGATGCTGCCGCCGAAGATCTTCACGATCCGCCAGTTCAGCGCCGTCAACGCGGTGACGGTGTGCGTCTACGCCGCGTTCGGCGGGTTCTTCTTCCTCGCCGTGCTCCAGCTCCAGGTGGTCGCCGGCTACTCGGCGCTCCAGGCGGGCACCGCGCTGTTGCCCACGACCGTGCTGATGCTGCTGCTGTCGGCCCGTTCCGGCGAACTGGGCCAGCGGATCGGCCCGCGCATCCCGCTCACCGTCGGCCCGGTGCTCTGCGCGATCGGAATGCTGTTGATGACCCGGGTGGGCCCCGGCGCGTCCTACGCCGTCGACGTGCTGCCGGCGCTGGTGGTGCTGGGCGCCGGGATGGTGACCCTGGTCGCCCCGCTCACCGCCACCGTGCTGGCGTCGGTGGACGTCGACCGGGCCGGCCTGGCCAGCGGCATCAACAACGCCGCGGCGCGGGCCGCCGGCCTGGTGGCGGTGGCCGCCCTGCCCCTCCTCGCGGGGATGGGCCCGGAGGCGTACCGCTCGGCCCCCGCGTTCGCCGCGGCCTTCCGCCGCGCCATGCCGCTGTGCGCCGCGGTCCTGTTGCTCGGCGCCGTGATCGCCTGGCTGACCGTCCGCGGCGACGTACTGCACCCCACCGCCCCCGAGACCCCCGAACCCTGCCACGCCGAGTGCACGTACCACTGCGGCATGGCCGCCCCACCCCTGAACCCGGGCGAACACCCCACCACGGACCACCCCCCTCCACCCCCGTGACCAGCAGCACCAACTCACCAGCACCGACCCACCAGCCCCAACCCACCAGCACCAACCCACCCACCCAAGCCCCCACCCACCAAATTTCCCCCCACTACGGGAGGTGACGGGGCGGTGGGGTGGGGGTGTACCGGACGTAAAGCGCAGCAGTCCTGCACACCACCCCCGCACCCCCCCCTCACCGCACCACAGCGGTCAAGCCCCCC